>NZ_JAJALG010000033.1:0-47006 GCF_020515205.1 Alteromonas sp. McT4-15 | reverse complement strand
TTTTTTAACATGCCGTAGTCGTTACATTTCTACTAAGTTCAAAAATACCCATGAATGAGAAGGACACTCCTTCACATCCTCTACTAGCATAGTGGCATCGAAATCATTTGTTTCAGCCCTCATTTATAAGGGGATAAAAAGTGAAAGACAGAAATCATTTGGCCGCAGTAAAAACAACAACTAAGGTCAACATTATCGAGAAAGGGGTAGTTGATATCCCAATGCTACAGATACTTTCTTCAGAGGGTACATTGCTTGACGAGGCCGTTGAGCCAGAACTCAACCAAGAAGAAGCATTAAAAATTTACAACACAATGGAATACATTCGTGTTCTTGATGAACGAATGGTCGGTGCGCAGCGCCAAGGTAGAATCAGTTTTTACCTTGCCAGTACTGGGGAAGAAGCTGCATCAGTTGCGAGTGCTGCAGCGCTTTCTGATGACGATATGATTATGTCACAGTATCGCGAGCAGGGGGCACTAGCTTATCGCGGCTACACGACTGACCAATTCATGAATCAAATGTTCAGCAATGAGGCCGATCCTAACAAAGGCCGCCAAATGCCAATTCATTACGGTGATAAGCCGCTTAACTTCATGACAATTTCGTCGCCATTAGGTACACAAATTCCTCAAGCGTCTGGCTATGCTTATGGTCAGAAAATGTCAGGCAAAGATGTTGTCACCATATGTTACTTTGGCGAAGGTGCAGCATCTGAGGGCGATTTTCACGCTGGGCTAAATATGGCTGCGGTACTTAATTGCCCTGTTATTTTCTTTTGCCGAAACAACGGTTACGCTATTTCTACGCCTGCTGAAGAGCAATTCGCAGGAGATGGTATTGCATCTCGCGGTCTTGGCTATGGCATTAAAACCATACGGGTTGACGGTAATGACGCGCTTGCGATATATGCCGCTACAAAAGAAGCGCGCCGCATTGCGATAGCGGAAAAATGCCCGGTATTAATTGAAGCTATGACTTACAGATTAGCTGCGCACTCTACTTCAGATGACCCGACAGGTTACCGTTCACGTGAAGAGGAAGATAAATGGCGTGCTAAAGATCCTATCGCTCGTATGGCTAAATGGTTGAGCGAAAAAGGGTGGTTTGATGAGAAAGACAATAAAGCCAAAGTTGAGAAAGCACGTCAAGACGTACTGGCTTCACTAAAAAGTTGCGAAAAAACAGATATATGTCCGATAGAAGATATTATTGAAGACGTATACGACACACCGCCTTGGCACTTAAAAGAGCAACTTTCCAACCTTAAAGCACATATCAAAAAGTACCCACAGATGTACCCTAAAACAGCAGGGAGAGTGAAGTAATGGCTAAAATGAATCTATTACAAGCGATCAACAACGCCCTTATTACCGCTATGACTGAAGACGAAAAAGTCATGGTGTTTGGTGAAGATGTGGGGCATTTTGGTGGTGTATTTCGTGCAACAAGTCACCTACAGGAAAAGTTCGGTAAGGCGCGCTGTTTCAATACGCCTTTGACTGAACAAGGTATTATCGGTTTCGCAAATGGTCTAGCGTCGCAAGGCTCAGTGCCGGTTGCAGAAATTCAATTTGGTGATTATATCTTTCCTGCCTTTGACCAAATCGTGAATGAAACCGCTAAGTGGCGGTACCGTTCAGGTGGCCAATTTGATGTTGGTACATTAACTATCCGAACTCCTTATGGTGGCGGTATCGCTGGCGGTCATTACCATAGCCAGTCACCAGAGGCATTTTTTGCGCATTGCCCAGGTTTAAAAATCGTCATTCCTCGCGACCCGTATCAAGCTAAAGGTTTGTTGTTGGCCTCTATCCGCGACAAAAACCCGGTTCTTTTCATGGAGCCCAAAAGATTGTATCGCGCCTCTGTGGCCGATGTACCTGAAGACGATTATGAATTGCCGCTAGGTAAAGCCGATGTTGTTCAAGAAGGTAATGACATTACGTTACTTGGATGGGGCGCTCAAATCGAAATACTCCAAAAAGCCGCTGAGATGGCATTAGAAGATGGTGTGTCTTGCGAGATTATAGATTTACGCAGCATTCTTCCTTGGGATGTTGAGTCTGTAATGCAATCAGTTATGAAAACGGGGCGTCTTCTTATAAACCATGAAGCGCCGCTAACAGGCGGCTTTGCAAGTGAAATTGCCGCTACTATTCAAGAGCGTTGCTTTTTGTACTTAGAAGCGCCCATTGCACGTGTGTGTGGTCTAGATACACCATATCCATTGGCGCATGAGAAAGAATACATGCCTGATGAAACTAAAACATACGAAGCTATCAAGCGTACGTTGCATTACTAAGTCAGGGAGAAAGTATTATGACAATAGAATTCATTCTTCCCGATATCGGTGAAGGCATTGTTGAATGTGAGCTACTTGAATGGCTTGTAGCTGAAGGCGAGCACATTGAAGAGGATCAACCGGTTGCCGAAGTAATGACCGATAAGGCAACTGTGCAAATTCCCGCAATGCATGCTGGTCTAGTCGAGAAATTGCACTATGCAGTGGGCGACATTGCAAAGGTTCATGCACCTCTATTTTCAATGACACCAGACGATGCTGTTGAGCAAGGTTCTGAGCAAAATATAAAAGAAGCAGATGAAGCGGTTGTATCGCTAGCAAATGAAGATAGTCAGCAACTGACGGGTCAGCTTGAAAGTGCCATTGAAGATTTTATTTTGCCCGATATCGGCGAAGGTATTGTCGAGTGCGAGATAGTTAAGTGGAATGTTGCTGAAGGCGATCAAATTGAAGAAGACCAAGCTGTTGTCGAAGTAATGACAGACAAAGCTGTGGTTGAAATTCCCGCAAAAAACGCTGGTGTTGTACATAAGCTTTACTATGCACAAGGTGATATTGCGAAAGTACACAGCCCGCTTTTTGCTCTAGCGGTAGAAGGTGGTGTTCAACAGATAAATACCTCGTTTGAACAATCTGCAACGCCAAATAACAATGACAGCGCTGCAAAACGCGATAACAGTGCTGTTGATACTAGCACGCCTTCGGCTAAGGCGGCCTTACCAGTAGACAATGCAAAATTTAAAGACGGTGAATTTGAGCCACCAATTGCTATACCGGGAAAGGTACTCGCTAGCCCAGCCGTGCGTCGTATTGCTCGAGAACAGGGTATTGATTTGCTGAAGATAACGGGCAGCGGTAAAAAAGGCCGCATCCTAAAAACGGACGTTATTGCATACGTTAGTCAAGCTGGCTCAGCTTTACAGAGTAAAGAAGGCCAGCCAAGTGATATATCTGTAACGTCGAAAGGCGTTGGCATGGCATCGAGTCAAGCAACGGGTGGTGTAAAAACCGAAAAAGTGCGCGGAATACAGGCCGCAATGGCTAAGCAAATGTCTGCATCAGTTTATACCATTCCGCATTTCACGGTTAGTGATGAAGTAGTAATGGACAACCTAATGGCACTTCGTCAGGCCCTTAAGCCAGAGTTCGAAGCAAGGGATGTAAAACTTAGCTTCATGCCATTCTTTGTAAAAGCGATGTCTTTAGCGTTGACAGAATTTCCGGTTATCAATAGTCAGTTAAACGACGACGCCACAGAAATAAGTTACTTCGAAGACCACAACATCGGTTTTGCAGTTGATTCTAAAATTGGTTTGCTTGTACCAAATATTAAAGGTGTTCAGCACTTGTCGTTGTTTGAAATAGCAACACAGATGCAGGATATTATTAATCAAGCGAGGGAAGGGCGGGTGTCTGGTGAACACCTTAAAGGCGGCACAATAAGCATTTCAAATATTGGTGCTATTGGCGGTATTACTGCAACGCCTGTTATCAACAAACCCGAAGCTGCAATTGTCGCGTTAGGCAAAACACAAAAATTGCCTCGTTTTGATGATAACGGGAATGTTTGTGCACAACATATAATGGCGGTTAACTGGTCTGGCGATCATAGGATCATCGACGGTGCGACTATGGTGCGCTTTAACAATCTTTGGATGAGTTATCTGACTCAGCCAGAAAAAATGTTGATGCATCTGCGCTAGCGAAGCAAAACAGAAATACCTAAAGGCTAATGACATTGGTTATTAGCCTTTTTTTGAATACCAACACCAAATCCTATCGATGCACTATCAAAATATAATGAAAGGCATGGTTCACCTTTAGCCTAACTATTTGTGTATTGGCTCATATGGTAACTGATGTGCATATCGGGGTAAGATAGCAGCTTTATTTATTATCGCGTTTTATCGAGGTTTTGTGCTTAGTTATCAACATGCATTCCACGCAGGCAACCATGCTGATGTTATAAAACACCTTTGTTGGTTAGGTGTCATTAATTCACTTAAAAAGAAAGACAAACCTTTCACGCTTTTTGATTCACATGCAGGGGCAGGTTGTTACGACTTTAGTGACGCGATGTCGTCAAAAAATAAAGAGTATGAGACTGGTATTAGTCGAATACAAAACATATATGCAGATTCGGCGCTACTAAAAGATTATCTAACGCTTTGCGGTACATTCTTAACACACAATAACTATCCAGGCTCGCCGGCAATAAGTGCAGTTGCGAAGCGCGAAGGGGATACGCTACATGCGATGGAACTTCATCCTGCGGAGTTTGAAAAGCTCAATACTAATTTGTATCGATTAAAGTCCGCTAATACCCATGTGCACAAGCGTGACGGATACCAAGGATTACGAGCGCTTACGCCACCAAAGCCGAATAGAGGTGCAATTTTAATTGACCCACCGTATGAACGTGCAAGTGAATATTCTGATGTCATCAAAGGCGTAGAGCAGGTCCTCAAACGTTGGAAACAGGCTCAGATAGTTATTTGGTATCCACTTTTGTCTGCTCGCGCAGGTGCTAAACAAGGTGCTAGTGAGGTTATGGTAGATAAGCTGGCTCAAACTGGATTGCCATGTTTTAAAGCTGAGATAAAAATAGCACCAAACTCAGAAGACATAGGCATGTATGGTTCGGGCGTTTTGGTTATCAACCCTCCTTGGCAGCTCGACTTACAACTAAGCACTGCACTAGACGATGTCATCAAAGACATGGGTGAAGCATCGACTGCTGAATTGACTTGGATAAACCAAGACACGTAACGTCGTGGCATAGGTAAATTAGTATGACCCAGCTCAAAGGTTTAAAGCATTTCTATATCCCTGATGAACAGTCAATTTACCTATTGTCTCATGCTGATGCAAAAAAGTTAAAAGACTGGGTAAACCTTTGCATTAACCAGTTGAGAAACTTAGGCTATGGCCAAATCGAATTACTAGGTAAAGGTGCGTTTGGTTTCGCGTTTGCGGGCATAGCGCCAGACGGTGAAGAGCGTGTATTTAAATTTTCAAGGATAACGCTCCCTCAACATGTGCAAGACCGGTTGGAAGAGGAAGCCTTTATGCTTTCACATGTCCACCATCAATATGTCCCTCGTTTTATTGAGTATCAGCAAGTTAGAAAACAGTCTATTTTGGTAATGGCACGTGCGCCAGGTGAAGATTTAGAAAAGGTCAGCCTAAAGCACGGCCCATTGCCACCACGTGTTATTGTAAAAATTGCGGTTCAAGTGGGTGAACTATTGGCTAATTTTCGCCAATACAGTGAACAAGGTGAAATCAAGCCCATCGTTCACGGTGACATTAAACCGTCTAACCTTGTATGGGATGATAAAAATGAAGTCGTTGGATTGATTGACTGGGGATCATCTGTATTTGCCCAAACTGATATCAACGGCCAATATGTGGGCAATAACGTGATGGACTTGATGTCAGGCGAACTGCATCAAACAAATGCTCGCCTTGGAGACGTCTATTTTATCGGGGAAGAGCAACTAAATGGTGCACTATCAAGTCCGCGGTTTGACGAGCAAGGTCTAGCTAGTACGTTATATGCTCTGGCGTCTGGTCAATCTTGTCGCTATGGTAGCAAAGTTATTACACCATCATCGTTGGGCTTACCAAAGATGTTGGCCAACATTTTAGACTATATGCTAAGTGATGACGCTGAGAAAAGGCGGCAAGGCGGTGACTATCTTTTTAACCACTTACATGTTTTAAAAAACATGGTCTTTACAGAAGATAGAGATTATCAATACCAACCACTTATACCCACATGGGTGTCGCATCAAAAAACAAGTATTGAAACTGTTGTTTATAGCTCGAGGAAGTCATACCTAAGGCAACAAGCCATACTGGGTGAAAAGGACGCACAAGATCTACGTTACATTGATGATGCGCAGTTTGATCGTTACTACAAGAATTATCTCCAAGGTATGGGAGATACTGAAAAGGCCTTTGTATCAGCCATTAGTCGCTTAGGTAAGTATCCAGTTGTAGGCGGGATGGCTGTTCGTTGGGAGCCGGAAGGAATATACGTCGACTCAAGTCTAAATCTTTATGATGAGTCGCTAAAAACCGCGTTCGAATTAGCGGTAAATAACGTAATCAACTTAGCCAGAGCAATTCACAAACCTGCGGTATTCAAGTGTTGTATGTTCAACGCAAAGAACACCCTTCATATCGACAGAGAAAGTGAGGAAGACGAGTTCATTCCTGCACATGATTTAATTATCCCCTATGAGCTATCTCGGGTCTCTTCACATAAAGATGACTCTCGCACACATTCTTATTTTGAAGATGGCGACGACCCTGACGAGCTACTCAAGTTGCCAGACGGCATAATTGAAACAATTAAGCAACTTAATGCTATTCACCATACAGGTTGCATTATTTTTGAAGCGTTGCCTACCCATTTAAAAATTCATAATTATTATACGTTGCTTGATCACAGCCAAGAACAGAATTTCAGTGAGTTATTATTAACATTGGTCAAGCAAATACCATCAATAAAAGGTTTAGGTATTTCAGGCTTTATGAAGTTACCCTATAAAGATACTCGCTTTTTTGAGCACAAAGCTAAGTTGCCAGAAAAGTACTATCCCAGAAATCCTAAAGCCGTAGTAGAAGAGAGCAATCACAATGTCTGAGATAAAACTATCATCTTTATTTGAGTTAGAAACCGTTGAAGCGGGCATTTATCGTGGGCAGAGCTGGGACCTAGGGTTTCGTGCACTATTCGGAGGACAGGTTTTAGGTCAAGCGCTAGCTGCTGCCTATGAAACCGTAGAATCGGACCGAATTGCTCATTCGTTTCATACTTACTTTTTGTTACCCGGCGATGCAAAAAAACCGGTCGTTTATGATGTAGAAATTGTGAGAGATGGAAGAAGCTTTTCAGCACGACGGGTTAAGGCTATCCAAGACGGGCGCAATATATTTTATATGACAGCATCTTTCCAAGTACCACAAGAGGGTATGGAACACCAGCAGCCTGTCATGCCGAATGTGCCGCCCCCGCAAGAAGTTCAGTCTGATCTTGAATTTTATCAGGCCCATTTCGATAAAATTGCTCGCCCCATGCGAGAGGCACTTAGCTATCATGAACCCGTGGATATCCGAACCGTTGATGCTGCAAATTCATACCAGCCAGTAAAGCGAGAACCTACGCGCTACATATGGATGAAAGCGCGTAATCATTTGGCAGGGTCGTTATCAATGCATCAAGCTGCACTTGCCTATGCGTCCGACTATCATTTTTTAAGTACTTCTCTTCAGCCACACGGTGTCGCAGTTACAGATAAGTCATTGCGTATCGCTACAATTGATCACGCTATGTGGTTTCATCGCCCAATTGATATGAATGAATGGTTGTTATACGCAATGGAAAGTCCGTTTAGCGGAGGTTCAAGAGGATTAGTTCGCGGTCAAATTTTCAATCAGAAAGGCGAACTTGTTGCATCAACGACACAAGAAGGCCTGATGCGCAAAGTTGATTAATTCGTAAGGGAGAACACCATGATTTACAAACTAGAAAGTCAAATTCCTCAAATGGCTGATAATACGTATGTTGCACCAGGTGCTCATGTTATTGGAAATGTTGAATTAAAAGCTGGCAGCAGCGTATGGTTTAATGCAGTGCTACGCGGTGACATGGACAAAATAACGGTAGGCGAAAACACCAATATTCAAGACGGTAGTGTTTTACATACTGACGAAGGTATTTCATTGACGCTAGGTACTGGTGTTACAGTGGGGCATAAGGTGATGTTACATGGATGTGAGATCGGCGATTATTCACTTATAGGAATAAATGCAGTGGTTCTCAACGGGGCTAAAATTGGCAAGTTTTGCATTATTGGGGCGAATGCGTTGATTACTGAAAATATGGACATTCCCGATTATAGCTTGGTGGTTGGCTCGCCAGGTAAGGTTGTGAAAACGCTAGATGCCAGTGTAGAGCCCAAATTAAAAGCATCAGCAGCGCATTACGCAAACAATGCTCAGCAATACGCCGACAAACTTGAACCACTCGTTTAGCTAACTGCTCGATTAGCTAAGAGCTCGGCGAGTATCTTTATGATACCTGTAAAAGCTCCCCCCATAAAAAATGCCCAGAACAAACGTTCCGGGCCTAGGGGAATGGCTCATTGCTGAGCCGTGCGCTAACTTTTACAGGGAGAGTGTATGTAAAATCCTTCAAACGGACAATGATTATAGAATACATTTGGTTATTTTATAAACACAATGTGTGTGAATTTTATTTTACAATTCTCTTATCTCAGTAATTATTCAATTAACTCCCATAATTTCAATTAGATAGAAACTGGTCGGATCTTTACATAAAAGTGAATATATTTTATACAGACTTTGCGCACTTTCTGTACACAACTTATCCACTTTGATGTCATGTATGCATGACGCACTTGCCATTCATATTATTTATGTTCGCTACAGATGGTTGTGTGCACATGCTTTCCTTGTACTATGTCTAATAACACCACTTTACAGAACAAAATAAGGATGGAATCATGCAATCGCTTTCTACTTTTCTTCCCCCTGAACGCACATTAATGGGCCCAGGACCATCCGACGTTAACCCTCGAATTCTTAATGCAATGGCTAGACCCACATTAGGGCATTTGGACCCACTATTTATCGAGTTAATGGATGAGACGAAGTCACTTCTGCAGTATGCATTTAAAACAGAAAACGCACTTACAATGCCCGTTTCTGCGCCAGGTTCTGCTGGTATGGAAGCATGCTTTGTCAACTTGCTTGAGCCCGGAGACAAAGCGCTAGTATGTATTAACGGCGTGTTTGGCCTTCGTATGGTTGAAAATGTTGAACGCTGTGGTGCGGTGGCAGTGACCATAAATAACACGTGGGGTGAACAAACAGACCTTAATGCAGTTGAAGACGCACTTAAAGCTAACCCAGATATTAAAGTACTGGCCTTTGTGCACGCCGAGACATCAACGGGTGTGCGTAATGAAGCGAAATTACTCTGTGAGCTCGCTAAAAAATATGATTGTTTGACAATCGTTGATGCAGTGACATCTTTAGGTGGTATTGAGCTAGATGTTGACGGTTGGAATATTGATGCGATCTATTCAGGTTCGCAAAAGTGCCTTAGTTGCGTTCCCGGTATTTCGCCTGTCTCGTTTAGTGAAAAGGCCGTAAGCGTAATACAAAACCGCAAAACAAAAGTACAAAGCTGGTTCTTAGACATGAACCTTATCGTGGGTTATTGGGGGCAGGGGGCTAAGCGCGCTTATCACCACACAGCCCCAGTAAACAGTATGTATGCCATGTACGAAGCCTTATTGATCCTAAAAGAAGAAGGATTGGAAAACGCATGGAAACGCCATGCAAATGGCCATGCAAAGCTTGCCGAAGGGCTGGCTGATTTGGGCTTAGAGTTAACCGTTGATAGTGCCTATCGCTTACCACAACTTAACGTAGTTAAAATTCCTGATGGCGTAGACGACGCGGCGATACGTAAACAATTACTTGATGAGTTCAATTTAGAAATTGGTGCAGGTCTAGGGGAACACGCAGGAAAAGTGTGGAGAATAGGGCTTATGGGATACGCTTGTAAGCCTCGCAATATAGACCATTGCCTTGCAGCGTTGCGCAGCGTTTTAAAATAATAAGCGCACAGTATGATTATTTTTAAGCCAGCCCAAATGCTGGCTTTTTTAACTGCCTTAAAAATACCACCACTCACCTCAAAAGTGGTCTACCTAATCAGCCTAAATGCGTAAAGTATAGATACCCGTTCTAATGCCATTTGTGCCACACTTAAGCGATAGGCTTCGTTCATAGTGCGTTCATCACACGTTGATAAGGTATTTATCACCCAGAATTAATTGAAAGGACTTTTATGACTTTTTATCGCAATAAATCACGAATTTTTGGGCTGTTTGCTGTATTACTTACTGGGTTTTCGCAGTCAGTTTTAGCGAATGATGCAGTAATTAATGTTCAAGGAAGTGGCGCAATCGAGGTCACACCTAATGCTTATTCAGTGACTTTTGTCGTTGAAGAAGAGGGCGATACTGTGAGCAAGCTAAATAGTCAGTTAAATGCTGACTTACGCCAAGTGGTGCAGTTTCTATTGAGTCAGGGCATATCGGAAAAGCATATACAAAGCATGCAGGTAAGGTTGCAACCGCGATATGTCAATACACCTCAAGGTAGAGTTCAACAAGGCTTTAGTTTGTCGCGTGATATTATTGTCACATCTACAGATCTTGATACTTACGATAGTGTATTAGATGGCGTGTTAAAACGCGGCGTGGATAGAATACAACAATTTAATTTTATCGCACTGAGTGAACAAAATGCCTACGAGCTTGCTCTAGTCGCTGCGGTGAAAGATGCAAAGCAACGTGCACAGCTTCTTGCTAAAGAATTGGGAATAGAAGTAGGCGAAGTTGTTGCAATCTCTGAAAGTGGTGGCAATATGCCGATTCCGGTTATGCGCGCCGAAGCAATGGCCAAAGATATGTCTATGTCTTTACCAGGGCAACAACGTGTTGAAGCGCGAATTAACGTAACGTTTAAAATTGTTCAATGACAGGATTTACGATTGAAAGAACAACTCTATAACCAGTTAGTCAGCCAAGCGCAAAGCTTGGTTTCTGGTGAGCATGACCTCATTGCAAATATGGCCAATATTAGTGCACTTCTTTTTAACCAACTGGAAGATGTCAATTGGGCAGGCTTTTACTTGTACAAAGAAGAACAGCTTGTACTTGGTCCGTTTCAAGGGCAACCAGCGTGTATCAGAATTCCTATGGGCAAAGGTGTGTGCGGAACAAGTGCTGAAACACGTACAGTTCAACGCATTGCCGATGTGCATCAGTTCAAAGGACACATTGCATGTGATGCAGCGTCTAATTCCGAAATCGTTATTCCTTTGGTGCTAAATAGCGAATTAGTCGGTGTATTGGATATCGATAGCCCCATTCACGACCGTTTTAGTGAAGAGGATGAGGTAGGATTAGTAAAAATTGCCAACATCCTAATGGAATCTCAGCAATAATTATGAAAACGAGTGTTGATATACATGTTGTTCTGTCGACGTTTGAAGATATGGAAGACTTTCACGATGACCCAGATGAGGCATCAGAACGTTTAAATTTCATTCTTCACGCAATTTACGACGCCGCAGAAGAAGATATAGAAACGCAGCGATTAGAGCGAATTTTGCACTACGCATGGGAATCTTGGCAACAAGATAAGCATTTATTAGAAATAGATGACGACGAATTGCTTGATTGGGTTGACCACACGCTGGCAACTTGGGATGATGCAAGTAACGATGAAATCTCCTGAATAATTTAGAAAGTTAATGGAATCACCAGAGAAGTTTACAACCAGTAAGGAAGTTATTGCTTTCCTTGCAGAGACCTTTCCGAAATGTTTTAGCATTGAAGGCGAGGCCCGCCCACTTAAGATTGGCATTTTTCAAGATTTAGCCACTCGTTTAGAAGACGACGAACGTGTAAGTAAAACACTTCTGCGTTCCACGCTACGTCACTACACCAACAGCTGGCGCTACTTGTATAGCATCAAAGAAGGTGCTAACCGCGTAGATCTAGATGGAGTTGAAGGCGATACAATCGAGAAAGATCACGCCGATCACGCGCAACAACAATTGGAAGAGAGTAAAGCTAAGGCGGCTGAAAAGCGTAAAGCTAAGCAAGCTCAACAACCAAAGCGCAAAGAAAAACGTCAATTTAATCGCCCGAAAGGTGAAAAATCTGAAAAATCGGACCATGCTGATAGTAAGCGCGGAACTAAACCGAAAAATAACAGACCAAACAATACACCACCTGCAAAATTGACTGAAAGCGATTTGCAACAGGGAACGCGAGTTACCGTTAAACTAGGTAAGGCTCCTATGCCAGCAGTTATTACTGAAGTAGCGAAGGACGGCATTCACGTTCAGCTCGATTCAGGCATGGTGGTAAAAGTAAACGCAGACGCTTTACGTTTGGCACGCTCCAAGAGGTCGTAAATATGAGAGACATCCTTCGAATTTCCATTGCTAGTGCATTTCTTACCGTAGGGGTAGGTGCTGGCGCCGTTACTTCAACTCCAGAAGTTGATGAGCTTCCCATTCTTCAACAGGAATCTCAGCACAGTGTTGCAGCAAAACGCGTAAGCGCGCTTTTCACAAGGGCGCATTACAAGGAAATTTCGTTGGATGATGCTCTTTCTGCACGTGTTTATCAGCGCTTCGTCGACTCGTTAGACCACAACAAGCAAGTTCTTTTGCTTTCTGATGTTGTAGGTTTCGAAAAGTATCGCGGTTTGTTTGATGATGCATTGAGCAAAGGCAACTTATCGATTGCTTATGACATGTACAACGTGAGTGCAAAACGCCGAATTGAGCGTTATGAGTACGCGTTGGCATTGTTGGAGTCGGGTCCTTTCGACTTCGAGAAAGAAGGCGATAAGTTCTTTTATGATAGAGAAGATGCTGAATGGCCGACATCAACTGCCGAGTTAGACGAAATTTGGCGCCAGCGAGTTAAATACGATGCTCTAAATCTAGTTTTGGCCGACAAAACATGGGAAGAAGCCAAAGAGCTTCTAACCAAGCGTTACACTCGCGCAATTAAACGCACCAAGCAAGCGAAAAGCGAAGACGTTTTTCAAACAGCTATGAATGCATTTGCGCGCACAATTGAAGCACATACAAGCTATCTATCGCCACGCAACGCAGATCGCTTCCAAATGGAAATGAATTTATCCTTTGAAGGGATTGGCGCTGTATTACAAAGCGAAGATGATTATACCGTTATCAAAAGCATAGTGCCTGGCGGTCCTGCCGATGAGTCTGGTGCAATTAAACCTGAAGATAAAATCGTTGGTGTTGCACAAGAAGATGAAGAGTTTGTTGATGTCATCGGGTGGCGCTTAGATGAAGTTGTCGATTTAATTAAAGGCCCTAAAGGCAGTACTGTACGCTTACAAGTAGAGAAAGGTGCAAGTGATGCAAAAACCACTTCTGTCGTTAGCTTAACTCGAGACAAAATTAAGCTTGAAGATCGCGCAGCAAAATCTGAAGTGTACGTGCCTGAAACAGGCCCTCACGCTGGTGAGCCGCTAGGTGTAATCACCATACCTAGCTTTTACAACAACTTAAGTGTTGATGTGGCAAAAGAGATAGAAAGTCTCAAATCGCAAAACGTAAAGGGCGTAATAGTCGATTTACGTGGTAACGGTGGCGGCTCTTTAACTGAAGCTACGTTGCTAACAGGCTTGTTTATTGAAAAAGGGCCTGTGGTACAAATTCGATACGGGCAAACCAAAGTAAGCGTGAATCGCGATACTGACGGCGAAGTAGCCTACGATGGGCCACTTACTGTATTGGTTGACCGTTATAGTGCTTCGGCATCAGAAATTTTTGCCGCAGCGATGCAAGACTACAATCGCGCGCTAATTGTAGGTGAGCAGACCTTTGGTAAAGGTACTGTGCAGCAACACCGCGGCCTAGGTAAAATTTATGATCTTTACGATAACCCGTTAGGAAGCGTTCAATTTACTATTGCTAAGTTCTATCGCATCAATGGTGGTAGTACTCAACACAAAGGTGTTATTCCAGATATTCTTTATCCTTCTGCAATAGAACCTGCAGAGTGGGGTGAAAGTCAGGCGGAAAATGCGTTGCCTTGGGATAGCATCAACCGTGCTAACTATACAACCTTTGCAGACGGCACCGCTGCACTGGATGTATTAACTGCAAAGCACAATAAACGCATTCTACAAAACCCTGAATTCTCTTACATTCAACAAGACATTTCGGAATATAAAGAGAACAAAGATAAAAACTATATCTCATTAGTTAAGTCAGTTCGTGAAGCAGAAAAGAAGGAAGCGGAAACTAAATCCCTTGCACGTGCTAACGAACGTTTACAGCGTATGGGATTAGAAACTGTCGCAACATTGGACGACCTACCTGAAGATATGGAAGAATTAGACCCATTCTTAGATGAAGCAGCCAATATCACATTCGACATGATTGAAACTGGCCGTTACGCAATTACAAGAAATTAGTGGTGACGGAGAAAGGGCTGGTCTGTGGCCAGCCCTTTTTTTGTGTCTATAAAATACTAAAACAATAATAAAGGGAAATAACATGGCTATCAGAGGCGAATTTTCCTCTCGTATAGGATTCGTGCTAGCAGCAGCAGGTTCAGCAGTAGGGCTCGGAAACATCTGGGGCTTTCCTACGAAAGTAGCCAGTAACGGTGGTGCTGCATTTGTACTTGTGTATCTTCTATTAGCGTTTGTCTTAGCATACCCAGTGTTAATGGCAGAACTCATCATAGGGCGGAGCTCACGCTCAAATATGGTCGATGCGTTAGGTAAAATTTCAGGTAACTTCATTGGCCGCGCAACGGGGATTTGGGGTTGCATAACGGTGTCTTTGATATTGGCATTTTACGCAATTGTTGGTGGCTGGATGCTGGTCTATTTTGCAGATGCCGCCGTTCGTATCTTCGGTTTAACTTCAGCAAGCGACTGGCTACTTACTTCTTCAGTTACGCGTAACGTTGTTTTTTGTCTTTTTTTCATGGCGTTAACTGCATTTATAGTAGTAGGTGGTGTTAAAGCGGGTATAGAAAAATGGTCAGTGCGTTTAATGCCAACATTGGTTATTTTAATTCTTGCACTGATTGTCTACGTTAGCTTGCAACCTGGTGCGGTAGAAGGATGGAGTGCATACTTGGTTCCAGACTTCTCTCGTGTACTTGATCCAGAACTCTTAATTAATGCCATGGGTCAGGCCTTCTTCTCTATGTCTTTGGGTGTTGGCACCATGCTGGTATATGGCTCTTATTTAAGTAAGTCTGAAAACCTTCCAACAATTGGTGCGTCTGTCGCGCTGGTTGACATTGGCGTAGCGGTTATCGCGGGTATGTTGATAATTCCTGCCATGTACGTTGCTCTTAATAATGGCGTCGAAATATTTACACCCGATGGTGCGCTCATTCAAGGTGACACCCTTATTTTTAAAGTATTGCCCGCACTCTTTGACACTATTGGTTCAGTAGGTGTATTCGTTGCTTTTGCTTTCTTTGCGTTAATGGCCATTGCAGCAGTGACCTCATCTATTTCTATGCTTGAAGTTCCGGTCGCTTACATGGTTGAAAGTAAGGGGCTTAAGAGAAAGAAAGCCGTTGTGTTTATGGCTGCACTTATATTCACGTTAAGTTGCATTATCATTCTTAACTTTGACAGCCTGTTCGGTTTTGTCATTGCGCTTACTACAGAATACAGTCAGCCTCTACTTGGTTTCGCTTTGTGTATTTTTGCTGGATGGGTTTGGAAACGCGACGCAATTTTAGCGGAATTGAAAGAAGGCAATGCACATGCGGAACATGGTTTGTTCTGGAAGATATGGCCGTGGTACGTGCGCTTTGTATGCCCTGTAATTATCGCGCTAATGTTCTATCGCTCGGTTTTTTAACGCCGGAAGAAGTATAAAAATAAGGTTTTAAAATTAAAAACAATGACGACTAAAGAATTAAAAACACCGTCTTTACTGGATGCGCTTACCCCAATTGTAGCATTGGTTGTAATGATGGGCAGTGCCGTGTACTTGTTCGAAGACAACTCATCATATGGCCCTAACCAAATTGCATTACTTCTTGCTATGGGCCTCGCTGCAATTATCGGCATGAAAAACGGGTTTAGTTGGAAAACAATTGAAAAGGGCATTGTAGATGGTATTTCAATGTCTCTTGGTGCGTGTCTAATTCTGTTGGCGGTTGGCTCGCTAATTGGTACTTGGATGTTAGCGGGTACCGTTCCTACACTCATTTATTTTGGCTTGGAACTACTTAACCCTTCGTTCTTTTATGCAGCTGCTTGCTTGATTTGCGCAGTGGTGGCAATGAGTATCGGGAGTTCTTGGACTACCGCCGCTACCGTAGGTGTCGCATTGATGGGCGTGTCTGCGGGCATGGAAATGTCTGCAGCGATAACAGCTGGCGCGGTGGTATCAGGTGCTTACTTTGGTGACAAAATTTCTCCATTGTCAGAAACAACAAATCTTGCACCCGCAGTAGCAGGCACAGATCTGTTTGAACATATTCGTTATATGCTTTGGACTACCATTCCAAGTTTTGTCATTGCGCTTATTCTATTCACCATATTGGGCTTTAGTGAAGTTGGTGAGGCAAAGGCTGAGCGTATTGAGCAAATGCAAACATTGCTGAATGACTCTTTTGATTTGGGGTGGCATCTTCTTATCCCTCTTGTGGTATTGCTCACACTTGCCATTAAGAAAATGCCTGCATTCCCAGCGGTCTTTATTGGTGCGCTTCTTGGTGGTGTATGGGCGGTTGTTTTCCAATGGGACGTGGTTACTGCGATGGCAAGTGCAGACGACTCTACAAATATTGGCGCGTTGAAAGTTGTTTGGACAGCATTATTTGATGGCGTAAGTTTTTCAACGCCGGACGAAAACCTAAATAGCCTATTGTCACGTGGTGGCATGTCTTCAATGCTTAATACTATTTGGTTAATCATATGCGCGATGTCGTTCGGTGCTGTATTAGAACGTGTTGGGCTACTTAAACGAGCAGTGTCAGCTATTTTGCTCGGCGCAAAGTCGGCAGGTGATATGGTAAGCCGCACAATTTTGACTTGTTTTGGTACTAACTTGGTAACCGCTGACCAGTACATCTCAATTGTTATGCCTGGCCGCATGTATAAAGAAGAGTTCAAAAAGCGCGGACTCGACCAACTCAATCTATCACGTAGTTTGGAAGACGGCGGTACGTTGACATCGCCTCTTATTCCTTGGAACACCTGTGGTGCATATATGCACAGTGTGTTGCTTGTAAATCCGTTCGACTATATTTTTTACGCATTCTTCAACGTAATCAATCCGATCCTTGCTGTTATTTATGCGTACTTAGGTATCAAGATATTGCGCATTACACCACCAACTGTAGCCGCAGACAGTCAAGGTAATCAGTAATTTAACGTAGGCTTTCTTTTAGGAGGATCTATGTCAGTTCAAGCTAAGCGCCGGGCGGATTATAAACCGCCCGCTTTTTCAATAGCGACAGTTGACTTACACATCACACTTCACCCCACTGAAACACAAGTTTGCAGTAAACTCGCCATATCACGCGAAGGCAAACATAATGAGCTTCTTGTTTTAGATGGAGATAATTTACCTGTTAATTCACTCAAAATTAACGGGCAGACTATTGGCACAGATAAGTCAGCATCAAGCTACTATGTGTTAACTGACGCCACGCTTTCTATCTACACTGAGCTGAATGAATTTAGTGTAGAAATTGAGACCACAATCGCGCCAGAGAACAATAAAGCGCTGGAAGGCTTATACCTTTCAGGAGGGGCATATTGTACACAGTGTGAAGCAGAAGGTTTTAGGCGTATAACGTTTTTCATGGACCGGCCTGATGTGCTTTCTGTTTATACCGTTACTGTTGAAGCCGATAAATCAATTCCTATGTTACTCGCAAACGGTAACCCTATAGATAAAGGTGAGTTGTCAGGTAACAAGCACTTTGTAAAATGGCATGATCCACACCCTAAACCCTGTTATTTATTTGCATTAGTTGCTGGTGATTTTGATTTACTAAGTGACACCTACACCACAATGAGTGGTAAAGACGTTGCGCTAGAATTGTATGTTGACAAGGGCAAGAAAGAACAAGGGCAATTTGCGCTTGAGTCTTTGAAACGCGCGATGAAGTGGGACGAAGATGTATTCGGTCTTGAATACGATTTAGACATTTACATGATTGTAGCCGTCGACTTTTTCAATATGGGTGCAATGGAGAACAAAGGGCTCAATGTCTTTAATAGCAAATTCGTTTTGGCTGATCAGAATTCAGCAACAGATGATGATTTCTTCAATGTAGAATCTGTCATTGCACATGAGTACTTCCATAACTGGACCGGTAATCGTGTGACTTGTCGTGATTGGTTTCAACTAAGTCTTAAAGAAGGGCTTACTGTATTTAGAGATCAACAATTCAGTGCCGATATGACATCTGCGCTAAGTAACCGAATTAAGCACGTACGTGTTATGCGAGAACATCAGTTTGCAGAAGACGCCAGTGCAATGAGTCACCCTATCCGACCTGAAGAAGTCATTGAGATGAATAACTTCTACACGGTTACCGTATATGACAAAGGGGCTGAAGTTATTCGTATGTTCCATACGCTTTTAGGACCGGATGGCTTTAGAAGGGGCATGGATGAGTACTTCAAACGACATGATGGTCAAGCAGTTACCTGTGATGACTTTGTATCAGCAATGCAGTCTGCAACGTCGTTAGACTTAACGCAATTTGCAAGGTGGTATAGTCAGTCAGGCACACCAACGGTAACAATGCATCATAAAGCACTAGATGGTTGTCATACTTTTACGCTTTCACAGCATACAGAGCCGACCGCTGACCAAGCAGACAAATTGCCACTGTTTATGCCTATCAATATTGAAATAATCGATCAGGATGGGCATGCGTATACAGATAACGAAGGCCTTATCAATGAGGGAATGCTAATACTAAGTGGACCGTCAGTGACCTTTACCGTCACTGCACCAAACAAAGTGCTAACACCGGTTATTCTTGGCAATTTTTCAGCCCCTGTTAAAGTGGATAACGCACTCGATACATTGTCTCTACTGACCATTTTTAAGCACGCTAAAGACCCATTTAACCGATGGGATGCTATGCAAACCTTGTACGACAGATGTATTCAACAACTGGAGTCGTCACCTGGTAGTGCAATTAGCAATGACATATGGGATGGCATAAAAGAGGCGATTGCTCAAGAGCGTAATAATGTTGAATTACTTGGTGAGTGCCTAGTGATCCCATCATTTGAAACACTGTGTCAAACAAGAAACAACGTTAAAGTCGACGCTTTACTGTCGGCAAGAAATGCATTTTGTCGCCAGTTTTCTATCGCGTTGGAGCAGGAACTATTAAATGTATTTAACGGAATAGAAAGTGTCGAGTATTGTTATGCTCAATCGGCGGTTAATGAACGTCGCTGTAAAAATGTTGTATTGGCGCATTTGGCACGACTTCCACAATATGAATCGCTGGTACTAACGCATTTTGAAAATGCTGATAACATGACAGACACGTTGGGCGCTTTAAAAAGTGCTCAGTACTGTGATAAGTCTACATTCGACAAGCTCATGGCTGCCTTCGAGTCTAAGTGGAGTCACGACCCGCTTGTTCTAGACAAGTGGTTTGCTTTGCATGCAACGCAACCATCAGACGATATATTTGCCACGATTACCATGCTTTGTGAACATCCGCAGTTTACAATGAGTAATCCAAATCGCGTTAGAGCAGTGATGGGGAGTTTCGCTTTTTACAATAGTGAAAAATTCCATGCAATAGATGGTAGTGGGTACAAATTTGTTACTGATTATCTGTTAAAGCTTGATGGAGTAAACCCGCAAGTGGCTTCACGCATAGTAACGCCGCTAACCCAGTGGCAACGTTTTGCAACGGAGCATCAAGTACTGATGAAGCAACAATTAGGACGACTACTTAATCACAAAGGGTTAAGTAAAGACGTGTTTGAAAAGGTCAGTAAAAGTCTGGCATATGACAAGCACTAGTCGTACAGACACCACGTTTTATTTTTCTATTAATGTGCCTTACAACCAGTGTGAGGCACTTTACACGCCATCAATTCCCAATGTTGTTATGTTGAGCGAATCGGGTCTCAACGTCCAGATTCCAACCAACCGTTTGCGCCAATTCGTAACATCAATAGGCGTAAGAGGGCGCTTTCGCATGATCGTAAGTGCCGACAACAAAATTAAATCTTTTGAACGCATACGGTAACGCTAAATCACCTTTCCATTCCCATTTGACAAGCGGTCAAAAATTCTACGCAATTAGTGCAATTAATCAGCATGCTCATAAATGAATTTTATACTCGTGATAATCCATTAACTATTTGATACGGTTAATGTTGTAAAAATTGTTAACTGGTAGGATTAGTTCTTGCGGTTCTGGCAAAATGATGTAATGATTTTGTTAATCGTAATGGTTGGTCATGACGTCACGCAATCATTCGCGTCGACTTGGGAGTATAAAAATATGAAAAACAGGCCTAGCGCTTTTAAAATGTCACCGGTAGCAGCAGGAGTTCTCTCGCTGTTAGGTGCTGCCGCACTACCTGCACACGCTGCGAATTGGCAAGTGGGTGATGTAAGTATTTCTCTAGATTCTACATTCACGCTCGCCACAAGTATCCGTACAGAAGCAAGGGATTATGATCTTATTGGTAACAGTAACCATCCACAATTTGACTGGACTGGTTATCACGCAGCTTTCAACCCTTTATACCCAAGCGGTGACGTATGGGCGCTTGCTGACGGTGGCTATTCTACCAATGGCGACCTTGGTAACCTAGCTCACGATCCAGGTGATGCGTTTGCAACACAGGTTTCAGGTACTCATGAATTAGACATCAACTTTGGTGACTACGGCTTCTTCGCGCGTGGTTTCTGGTTCTATGACTTCGAACAAATGGACGGTGACCGACCTTATTCGAACCCAATTACCGGTAATCAGTACGACCTATGTCAGGACCCAGAAGCAGAAGATTTGCTTTGTACTGATATCCGTTTATACGATGCATTTTTCTATGGCGATTGGTGGCTTGGTGAAAAGCCGCTAACAGTACGTATCGGTCGTCAAGTTATCAGTTGGGGTGAAAGTACCTTCATTCAACACGGTATTAATACAACAAACCCAGTAGACGTTACACGTGCGCGCGCACCAGGTGCTGAACTGCGTGAGGTATTTCTTCCTGTAGGTATGGTTTACGCATCACTTGGTCTTTCTGACACTGTGAGCATTTCAGGGTATTACCAATACGAGTGGCAGCGCAGCTGGCTACCTGTGTCGGGTAGTTACTTTGCAGGTAACGACTTTGCTGGCGACGGTGGTCAGCGTCAGAATATTCAGTTGGGTTTCAGTGGTAACCCAGACATTGATTTGGACCACCTACTAACTGCATTAAATGGCTATGGCGATCTGCTTCGTTCAGGGGCTGACGCGGCTGACATTTCTCAGGCTTATTTAGCGTATCCAACTAAAGTCGCCATTCGTGGTTTTGGTGATTCAGCGCATAATGACGCAGACGATCAAGGTCAGTACGGTTTGCGCCTAACATGGTTCGCTGAGAACCTAAATGAAACAGAGTTTAGTTTCTATCACATTAATTATCATAGCCAACGTCCTCTTATTTCAGGTAAAACATCTGACTTTACCGCTGCAGGCATTGGTGCAGATTTGGCATTCTTAGCTCAAAACACTGTTACACGTGACAACATCACGCAGTTAGGTGCTTTTACTCAGTCAGAATTCTTCTACCCAGAAGATATCAAACTTTACGGTATGAGCTTTAACACCAACATTGGTACTACAGCACTTGCGGGTGAGTTTGCATATCGCGTAGACGAGCCGCTACAAATTGATGATGTTGAGTTGCTTTACATGGGGATGCCTGAGCAGCTAGCTAACGCGGGTCTTCGTCCAGATTTAGAGGGCATTTCACAGCTTAACAATATTGGTCGCGCAGTAGGACCAGGTGAAACAGCACAAGGCTACTTGTTCTCTGATACGTGGCAGCTTCAGTTCACAGCGTCTCATGTATTTGGACCTAAGTTTGGTGCTGACAACTTTGTACTATTAGGCGAAGCGGGCTACGTAAATATTGTAGACATGCCAGATCCAAATGTTATTCGTTTGAATGCGCCGGGTACAGCACGTACACCTTCGCTTGAGCCAACACCTACTGGTAACCCGCGTCAGGGTTTACATCAAGCACTATCTGATGGACCAGAAACTAACCCATTTGCAACTGATGATGCGTGGGGCTATCGTTTATTGGCTGTTGCTGATTACAACTCAATTTTTGCAGGAATGAATTTACGCGTTCGCGGTACGTTCTCTCACGATGTAGAAGGTACTACGCCTGATCCTTTATTCCTTTTCACAGAAGATGTTAAGTCTGCTGCGCTTTCATTTACGTTTGACTACTTAAGTAAGTGGTCTGCTACGGCATCTTATAGCGCATTCTGGGGCGGCATTGGTACAACCAACGCGCTTTCAGACCGTGACTTCATTTCGTTTAACATCAAATATGCTATCTAAAGAGTGGTTTTTATGATTAGAAAAGTAGGAATTATAGCTGCGGCGTTATCGCTAGCCCTAACCGGCGCAAACGCTATGGCAAAAGTATCTGATGCAGAAGCCAACAAGCTGGGCAATGAACTAACTCCACTTGGTGCTGAAAAGGCAGCAAATGCTGATGGTAGTATCCCTGCGTGGACGGGCGGTATTACAGCGGCTCCAGCCGGATATACTGTAGGCGATCACCATGCAGATCCGTATCCAGAAGACAAAGTTCTGTTTGAGATCACTGCACAAAACTATAAAGAGTACTCAGAGTTTTTATCCGAGGGTCAAAAGAAGTTATTTGAAGCGTATCCAGATACGTTCCGTATGCCGGTATATCCAACGCGCCGTTCGGCCTCTAACCCGCAAGCAATTTATGATGCAACGAAGGTTAATGCGACTCGCGCTGAACTACTTGACGACGGTAACGGTATAAAAGGTGCGGTGTTAGGTATTCCATTCCCAATTCCACAAAACGGACTTGAAGCAATCTGGAACCATATACTTCGCTATCGTGGTGAAGCGGTACAGCGTAATGGTGGACAAGCAGCTGTTACAACAGGTGGTGACTACAACGTTATTGGCTTTGATGAACAGCTACTTATTAAGTACGCGGAAGAGGGAGCAACACCTGAAAAGCTTACTGATGAAAACGTACTTTTCATGTTTAAGCAAAAGGTAACTAAGCCGGCTCGTTTGGCTGGAACAGCACTACTTGTTCATGAAACGGTTGACCAAGTTAAAGAGCCTCGTAAAGCGTGGACATATAACACCGGTCAGCGTCGTGTGCGCCTTGCGCCTAACATCGCTTACGACACACCAGGAACGGCAGCTGATGGTCTGCGTACAACCGACGACTTCGATATGTTTAATGGTTCTCCAAACCGTTACGACTGGAAGCTAGTGGGCAAAAAAGAAATGTATGTTGCGTACAATAACTATGCACTACATTCAGACAATGCTAAGTATGCAGATATTTTGACACCTAACCACGTAAACCCTGATTTAACCCGTTGGGAAAAACACCGTGTTTGGGTTGTTGAAGCTACACTTAAAGAAGGCTTCCGCCATATTTATCAAAAACGTGTTTTCTTCATTGACGAAGACAGCTGGCAGATCCAAGTTGCTGATATGTATGATAACCGTGGCGAACTTTATCGCGTTAGTGTAGCGTATGGTGTGAACTATTATGAAGTTCCTACTCAGTGGTCTACGCTTGATGCATACTACGACTTAAACTCTCGTCGCTATCTTGCAATTGGCTTAGATAACGAGGAAGAAATGTACGACTTCACCGTACGCCCTCGAGACGTAGAATTTACGCCTCAAGCGTTACGAAGAGAAGGTATGCGCTAATCGCCTTGAACAACAAACGGTTGGCACTTGCCAACCGTTTTTGTATACAGACAATTATAAATAGGGGGAATGGTTAATTATGAAAAAAACCATTGCAGCGTGCATTGCCGCAACCTTTGCAGTTAATTATTCAACTACTGCATTTGCCGAAGAAGCATTCATGGCACCTTTGGTTGAGCAATCTGTTCTTTTGGACATAGACGCTGATAAATTTGTCGTTATTGTCGGTGAACGGGGTCACGTTTTAGTTTCTGAAGATGGTCAGACTTTTAGCCAAAAAGCTGTACCTACGCATTCAACACTCACTGCAACGACGGTCGTTGGTGAGCACATTTGGGCAGTCGGACACGACGCTGTAATTCTTCATTCATCTGATAAAGGCGCAACATGGGAAGTTCAAAACTATCAGCCTGAATTAGAGCGTCCATTCTTAGATGTTTTATTTTTCGATGAAAAGCACGGTATAGCGGCCGGTGCTTACGGATTATTTTATCGTACTACTGATGGCGGACAAAACTGGTCTGCTGAGCGCCATGCCAGTCTTCTTGACCCCATGGACAGAGAATATCTTGAAGAAATTCGAAAAGAAGACGAAGCCTTCTATCAACAAGAATTAGAGTCTATCCTGCCTCACTTAAATAGAGTGACGTTAGATGGGAATACGCTTTACCTTGCAGGTGAGGCGGGTTTACTGGCAAAAAGTGAGAATATGGGTGAGTCGTGGGAACGCTACTACGTAGACTACACGGGTTCATTTTTTGATATCAAGCCGCTTGACGCTCGCACTGTGTTGGCGGTTGGTTTACGTGGCAATATTTTTGTTAGTCGCGATGAAGGAGAGTGGGAATATGTTCAAACTTGCTCGACAAGTACATTAAATTCCATTTTGGTTGGCTCTGAATCCAAAGTTTATGCGTTGGGCAACAACGGTATGATGATCAGTGCTCAGCGGCCACTTCCAACCAGTATGCGCGATCCCTATGCTAACCCTACAGACTGCAAAGCAGACGAAGGGATAGAAGTAACACAGATAAAAGATAAAGCCGCATTGTTAAATGCCACACAGTTTAAGGGCAATAGTATTGCCGTGACTGCTAATGGCATAAAAACATTAGCGCTAAAAAAATAGGGCAGTATAAGAACAATGACCCAATTTCTAGAAAGACTTGTCTTTGGTAACCGAAAACTTGTAGTGGCACTTTTCGCTTTAGCTACGGTGTTTCTAGGCTACCAAGCTTCACAAATGCGCCTTGACGCGGGATTTGAAAAAAATATTCCACTTAACCACGAGTACATGAAAACCTATATTGAGCATCGTCAAGATTTTGGTGGTGCTAATAACATATTGGTTTCAGTGTGTGACAAAGAAGGTAATATATATAACCAAAACTTTTTCGATACGCTTAAAAACGTTCACGACCAATTGTTTTTTATTAATGGCGTAAATCGTTCATTGGTTATTTCGTTGTTTTCACCTTCAACCCGCTTTACTGAAATAGTAGAAGGCGGTTTTGCAGGCGGCCCAGTTATTCCAGCTGACTTTAATTCTTCAAACCAAGAAGCGCTTGACCTTGTTGCGGCTAACGTAGAAAAAGCAAACATAGTTGGGCGGCAGGTTTCTAGTGATTACAGCTGTGCCATGGTTACCGCGCAATTACTTGATATAGACCCACAAACAGGTGAGCCTCTCAATACTTTAGCGTTAGCGGCAGAGTTAGAAGAGCAGCTTCGGGGCCAATACGAGAATGACAAGACCTCCGTTCATATTATCGGTTTTGCTAAGATGATTGGTGATGTAGCAGACGGTGCAAAAGATGTTTTAGTCTTCTTCGCTATTGCTATCGCTATCACAGCAGTAATGGTGTATTTCTTCTCGCGCAGTTTCATGCTAACGCTACTCCCACTAGTATGTTCAATTATTGCAGTTATCTGGCAGCTTGGGTTACTCACATCGATTGGATTTGGGATGGACCCTATGTCGATTCTTGTCCCATTCTTGGTATTCGCTATTGGTGTTAGTCACGGCGTTCAAATGATAAACGCCGTAGAGAAACAAGCAGTAACAGGAATCGGCGCAAAACGCGCTTCAATGGCGGCATTCAGAAACCTACTTGTGCCAGGCGGAATTGCGCTGTTATCTGACACAGTAGGCTTTATGACGTTGTTGGTTATCGATATCGGCATAATTCGCGAACTTGCCATTACAGCGAGTATGGGTGTTGCCGTCATCATTTTAACCAATTTGCTGCTGCTTCCGGTATTAATGAGCTTCCTAAAGCTTGACCAAAAATATATGGACAAGTTTGCAGGGAAAGAGAATGCAAACGCGAAGTTTTGGGAAGTTATAGCGGCGTGTTCACGTAAAAAGCCTGCGGCTATTATTCTTGCCATTACGGCTGTTCTATTCGTACTTGGCCATTTCCAAGCACAGAATATGAAGATTGGTGATTTACATGCAGGTGCGCCAGCGCTCCATGAAACGTCACGCTATAACCAAGATACTTTCTTGATTACCGACAAATATGAAGTAACGGTAGATTATATTTCTATTTTGGTTGAAACCACGCCTGAAGCCTGTACATCGCACAGTGTGATGAAGGCAATGGATGACTTCCAGTGGAAAATGGAAAACGTGCAAGGCGTTCAATCTGCTGTTTCGCTAGCATCAGTTGCTAAAATTGTTAACGCGGGATACAACGAGGGTAACGTAAAGTGGCAAGTACTACCGCGTAACCAACAAACACTGGTACAAGCGATTTCGCGCGTTCCTACCTCGTCGGGTTTGTTAAACAGTAACTGTTCTGTAATGCCAATTATCCTATTTATGGAAGATCACAAAGCAGAAACTATCTCTCGCGTGGTTGATGCGGTTAAACAGTATAGAACCGACTATGAAACCGACGACATGAAGTTTAGCTTGGCATCAGGTCCAGTTGGCGTTATGGCCGCGACGAATGAGGCAGTAAGTGCAGCACAAGACCCAATGATGCTTTATGTTTTTGGCGCCGTTATCGCATTGTGCTTAATTAGCTTCCGTTCAGTAAGAGCAACGTTAGTCGTTGTTATTCCACTGTACGTTGTATCGGTATTGGCACAGGCACTGATGACGTATCTTCAAATAGGGCTCACCGTATCCACTTTGCCAGTTATCGCACTTGGCGTGGGTATTGGCGTAGACTATGGTATTTATATCCTTTCGACGAAGAGCCTAATGTTGAAACAGGGAGCGACGGTTCAAGAAGCGTATTTTGCGGCGCTTAAAGAACGCGGTAGCGCAGTATTGTTCACAGGTATTACCTTGGCTATTGGTGTGAGTACGTGGGTATTCTCATCGCTAAAATTCCAAATGGACATGGGTATTTTGCTTACCTTCATGTTCGTAGTGAACATGCTTGGTGCAATAATTGTACTGCCAGCACTGGCTAGGTTCCTATGGTGGAATAAGTGTGACCCTGGTGCATAAATTATTTTTGCATAGCTACGCATAAAAAAGGGCCTT
Organism: Alteromonas sp. McT4-15; assembly: GCF_020515205.1. Classification (NCBI taxonomy): domain Bacteria; kingdom Pseudomonadati; phylum Pseudomonadota; class Gammaproteobacteria; order Alteromonadales; family Alteromonadaceae; genus Alteromonas; species Alteromonas sp. McT4-15. Next base: position 19,618 of record NZ_JAJALG010000033.1, on the reverse strand, counting down.
TAGGCCCTTTTTTTTGGTGTTTTTTGCATACTTATCTATCCTGTTAAATTAAGGTTAAAATTGGGCTTTCAATAGCGTCATTTATTAGAGAAAATAGTTAGGTACTCGGCACTTATACCAACAAGACTGGTATTACCACTTTAAAAAAAGGTTAACAAATGACAGTCACCTCACAGCGACACTCAGTACTGCTAGATAACGTATTTGCATTGATAGACAAGAAAGTAGATACCAAGCAGAAGTCTCTTGTGCAGCAATTCGGACGTCTGTTGTATAAAAATATATCTAGCGATGATTTAGAAAATCGCAACGACAGCGACCTTTATGGTGCAACACTTAGTTTATGGAACGGATTAGCAAAGTTCGATAACGCGTCACCCTATATTCGTGTATTTAATCCAGAGATTGCAAAACATGGTTGGCACTCAAGTCATACCATCGTTGAAATCATCGTCTCTGATATGCCGTTTTTGGTTGACTCAGTGCGTATGTTGCTGAACCGTCTTAATATTACATCGCATCTGTTCCTACATAGCCCCATTGGCATAAAACGAAATGACGCTAACAAAGTAGAAGCGTTTGCAGAGCCAGGGCAGGCGCTAGATGGCGCGAAAAAAGAGACTGTTATCTTTATTGAGATAGATAGACAGACATCGAAAAAGGATATTGAAGCGCTCACACAAGAGCTTCACTCTGTAGTTGATGAAGTTTCGCTTGCAGTTCAAGACTGGCAAGACATGACAAATACGTTGCAAGACGTGATTAAAGGCAGCGCTAAGTACAACTGGCCTGTGTCTGCTGATACGAAGAAACAAACAAAAGCGTATTTAGAATGGCTGGGCGACCACAACTTTACAATGATGGGTTACCGTTATTATGAGGTTAAAGCTATTGAAGGTGATCACCGCTGGATCCCTCAAAATGATACAAGCTTGGGTTTGTTGAAAAATTCAATTAACGATCGCGAGCGTCTATTGTCGAAGCTGCCAGCGTCTGCGCGTGCTGAAGCACTTAGTCAAAATCCATTGATTTTGACTAAAACAAATTCGCGAGCGCGTGTACATCGCCCAGCTTACATGGATTATGTTGGCGTTAAGGTATTTAACAAAGAAGGACAAGTTGTAGGCGAGCATCGTTTCTTAGGCTTGTACTCAGCCTCTTTCTACAATAATAGTGTTACGCAGCTACCTATTTTACGTGAAAAAATTAACCGTATTTGTGAGCTTTCAGGTTTTGAACCTGGTACACATGCGTTTAAAGCGTTCACAAATATCATTGAAACATACCCACGTGACGAGCTACTGCAAACGCCAGCAGAAGAGCTTGCTCAAATTGTTATGGGTATCTTTCAGATGCAAGAGCGCGGCATATCGCGTTTGTTTATACGCAAAGACATCTTTGGTCGTTTCTTCTCGTGTATGGTGTTTGTACCAAGAGAGCGTTACAACACACAACTTCGTAAAGAAACACAAGCATTATTGAAAGCTTCTTTAGGCGCTACTGAAGAAGTCGAGTTCACCACATTCTTCTCTGAGTCTGTGTATGCACGTACGCATTACATTGCCCGAGTCAACGACAACAACGCGGAATTTGACGTGAAGGAAATAGAACAAAATATTATTGAGTTGACCAAAACGTGGAACGACCGCCTGGCTTCAGCTATCAGTGCCGCTCATGGTGAAGCATCGGGTAAAGCGCTAGAACGCAAATACAATAACGCGTTTTCTCGCAGTTACATGGAACATAACCTACCATCCGCTGCGCTTGTTGATATCGGTAAGCTAGAGATGCTAGACGACAATCATACGCTTGATATGTTGTTCTACCGACCTCAAGAAGAAGATGCAGACAGCCAAGTAGTTAAGCTTAAGCTGTTTCATAGAGCAGAGCCTATCCACTTATCTGATGTTCTACCTATGCTGGAGAACTTTGGACTGCGTGTTATTGATGAGAGTCCTTACAAAATTACCTGCTCAGAAGGCGAGCGTAATTGGGTGATGGACTTCACCATGTTGCATAAAAGTGGACAACACTTTGACATGGAAAGTGCACAGATCTTGTTCCAAGATGCATTCGCTAAAGTATGGTACAAGACTCTCGAAGACGATGCATTTAACCGCTTAATCTTGGGTGCCAATATGACAGGCCGTAAGGTTACTGTGTTGCGCGCCTACGCAAAATACATGCGTCAAACAGGCAGTTCATTCAGCCGAGATTACATAGCCAATACTTTGGCCAATTACCCTGATATTGCACGTTTGTTAGTTGATTTCTTCGACCAGCGCTTTAACCCTAAGAAAAAGCGTAACGAGAAGAAAGAAGAAGCGCTGTTAGAGACGATAAAAGCGCAACTAGACAACGTTAGCAACCTTGATGATGACCGTATCATTCGCCGTTATCTCGATATGATGTGTGCGACATTGCGTACCAACTTCTACCAGACAGACGATGCAGGTAATGAAAAGTCTTACGTTTCATTCAAGATGATGCCTGAATTGATCCCTGAAATGCCGCTTCCGCTGCCTAAGTTCGAAATCTTCGTATATAGCCCGCGTGTTGAAGGCGTTCACTTACGTGGTGGTAAAGTGGCACGTGGTGGTCTTCGTTGGTCAGACAGACAAGAAGATTTCCGTACTGAAGTATTGGGCCTTGTTAAAGCACAGCAAGTAAAAAACACTGTTATCGTGCCCGTCGGCGCAAAAGGTGGATTCGTATGTAAAAACTTGCCAGTTGGGCAGGGTAGAGAAGCCATCCAAGCTGAGGGTCAAGCGTGCTACCGTACTTTCATAACAAGCTTACTTGATATTACTGATAACATTGTAAACGGTGAAATTGTTCCGCCAAAAGACGTTGTTCGTTTAGATGATGACGACCCTTACCTAGTTGTTGCAGCAGACAAAGGTACTGCTACATTTTCTGATATTGCCAATGGCATTGCTGAAGAGTTTGGTTTCTGGCTAGGCGATGCATTTGCATCTGGCGGTAGTATCGGTTACGACCATAAGAAAATGGGTATTACTGCCCGTGGTGGTTGGGAATCTGTTAAGCGTCATTTCCGTGAAATTGGTATCGACTGTCAAACCACAGATTTCACCTGCGCGGGTGTTGGTGATATGGCAGGGGATGTTTTTGGTAACGGTATGTTGTTATCAAAACACACGCGCTTAATTGCCGCGTTTAACCATTTACACATTTTCTTCGACCCGAATCCAGATGCGGCAGCAAGCTATGAAGAGCGCAAGCGCCTATTCGAAAATCCAAGTCTGAGTTGGGAAGACTACGACAGCAAATTGATTTCAAAGGGCGGCGGTGTGTTCCATCGTTCTGCTAAGTCTATAAAACTGTCGCCAGAGATGAAGAAGTGGTTGGGTACACGTCAGTTAACGATGACACCTAACGAGTTGATCCACAACATTCTTAAAATGCCTGTTGACCTGCTATGGAATGGTGGAATCGGCACCTACATTAAGAGCAAAAAGGAATCGCACTCAGAGGTGGGCGACCGTGCAAATGATGATTTGCGCGTTAACGGTCGTGACGTACAAGCGAAAATCGTTGGTGAAGGCGGTAACTTAGGCCTTACCCAACTAGGTCGTATTGAATATGCGTCTAATGGTGGTCGTGTTAATACCGACTTCATCGACAACGTGGGCGGCGTAGATTGCTCAGATAACGAAGTTAATATCAAAATCTTACTTAACAGCCTAGTAAACGATGGTGAACTTACGCTTAAGCAGCGTAATAAGTTGTTATACGACATGACTGATGACGTGTCGCGCATTGTAATTAAAGACTGTTATCGCCAGACCCAATCTATTTCAATAACCGAAATGGCAGGCGTTAAGCAACTTAAAGAGCAACTGCGATTTATTCACGGTCTTGAGCGTGAAGGGCAGCTTAACCGCGAACTCGAGTTTATTCCAAGTGATGATGAAATTTCTGATCGCGTTGCTACTGATCAAGGCTTCACTCGACCTGAGTTAAGTGTGTTGATTGCCTATGGCAAAATGGTGCTAAAAGATGCACTCAATATTCCTGAGATTACTGATAACCCGTATCACGGTAAATTGTTAGTTGAAGCGTTCCCAGAAGTGTTGCGTAAAAAGTTTGCTGATCACATGCAACAACACCCTCTACGCAGTGAAATTATTGCCACTAAGTTAACCAACAACATGGTTAACGATATGGGTCTTAATTTTGTATTCAGAATGCAAGAGGAAACCGGTGCTAGTGTTAGTGAGATTGCCGATGCATACGCTATTGTGCATGGTATCTTTAATATGAAGACGCTATGGGAGCGTATCGAGCAACTCGATAACGTTATTCCTGCACAGCTTCAGCTTAAGATGCTAGATGAAGCCAGACGTATTATGCGCCGTGCTTCGCGTTGGTACATTCGTCACGGTAACAAAGCGCAGTCTATTGATGAAGCGATTGCGAGTTACCGCGGTACTTTTGATACGCTGTCTACCAATCTTCAACATTATTTGGTTGAAAGTGAGTATGCACAGCTTGAAAAAGCAACGCAGAAATACATTAATGAGGGCGTACCACAAGATATCGCATATCAAGTGGCTAGCTTCTCAAATATGTTCTCAAGTTTCGACCTGGCACAAATTGTTGAATCAGATAAGCACGATACCGATGTGGTTGCGAAATTGTATTATCAACTAGGTTCTAAACTTGAACTGCACTGGTTCTTAGATCAAATTAACAATCAAACAGTAACTAACCACTGGCAAGCATTGGCACGCGCGTCCTATCGAGAAGAGCTTGATTGGCAGCAACGTTCTATAACTGCTAACTTGCTTGCATCTCGTGAAGATTCCAAAGATGCAAATCAAATACTGGATGAGTGGATTGATAGCAATCAAGTGTTGTTAAAGCGTTGGTATCACATGATGTCTGAATTTAAGACAAGCAGTACGCATGAATTTGCGAAATTTTCTGTCGCTTTACGTGAATTGATGCTTTTAAGCGTGAAGTCTAACCATTAGAATACACGCACCTTAATAATTTAAGCCCTGTTGAACAGGGCTTTTTTATATTTGTGAGCGTTTATTACTGTCATGCAATCCTTAGTGCAAAAATTCTTACTTCAGTGCGAGCCTGAAAAAAGTCACGATTTCACCATTAACTGGTTGAATAAGACCCAACATACACCGCTGAAATGGATGTACAGCACACCCACAATCAAAAAGCCCGTCACCATTGCGGGTATGACATTTGACAACCCTGTAGGTTTAGCTGCTGGTCTTGACAAAAATGGCGACTGTATTGATGCGTTTTCTAGCATGGGGTTTGGCTTTGTTGAAATAGGCACAGTGACGCCACGACCACAACCGGGCAACCCAAAACCACGCTTATTCCGCATTCCAGAAAAGCATGCCATTATTAATCGTATGGGCTTTAACAACAAAGGTGTAGACCATCTTGTTGAACAGGTTAAAAAGGCACAGTTTAAAGGTCCTATTGGAATAAATATTGGTAAAAACAAAGATACTGAAGAAAGTAAAGCGCTTGACGATTACCTGATTTGTTTAAATAAGGTTTACCCTTATGCAAGTTACGTCACCATCAATATTTCTTCGCCTAACACTCCAGGGCTTCGCAATCTACAATACGGTGAAGCGTTAGATAAATTGCTCGCAGGTCTTAAAGCAGCACAAGAAACCCTTACGCAAACACATGGTAAATATGTACCTTTGTTTATCAAAATAGCGCCAGATTTAAGTGACGTTGAAATCGAAAGTATCGCCCAATCGTTAATAAACACGAAAATGGACGGTGTAATTGCCACTAATACCACTTTATCTCGTGACGCTGTTCAAGGTTTACCGCATTGTGACGAAATGGGCGGCCTAAGTGGTTCTGTAATGACAGACATGAGTTTAGCGGTCACCCGCAAGCTAGCCAAAGCGCTAGACCGTTCTATGCCCATAATAGGCGTTGGCGGAATTGACTCTCCTGAGGCGGCTAAAGCGAGGTTAGATGCCGGCGCATCTTTGGTTCAGGTATATTCTGCTTTTATCTACCAAGGCCCGTCACTCGTTAAACGCATTGTAAACGCGTTATAATACATCTGAAACAATCTACTTTGGGTGCGTGAGGTTTCTTGCGCCCCTATCAAAACAGGTACATGAATGAATACAATTCTGGTGACGACCAGTCGCGGTCTTGACGAACTTCTCAAGCAAGAAGTGTTATCACTTTGTCCCGACGCCCAAATAAAACAAGGGCCCGGTACTATTCAGTTTGAAGGAAGTAAGGAAGACGCCTACAAACTTTGCTTGTGGTCTCGTCTTGCCAACCGCGTAATTTGGGTGTTAGCGACAGGGAAGGCAGGTGATGCCGAGGCACTCTATAACACCGCTATGAGCATAGATTGGCAGATGCACATGGGTTCTCGTCATACGTTATCAGTACAGTTCATTGGTACCAACTTTGCCATTAAAAACACGCAATTTGGTGCTGTTCGCGTAAAGGACGCCATCGTTGATTCTTTTGTCGAGCAAGGATTAGCACGTCCTTCTGTTGAAAGAAAGTCACCTGATATTTCGGTGTACGCTAGGTTACATCGCGATAACGTGATTTTAGGTATTGATTTGGCTGGCGCGAGTTTGCACCAGCGCGCATACCGTCAACAAACGGGAGATGCACCACTTAAAGAACATATCGCAAGTGCGATGCTTATTCGAAGTGGATGGACAGAAAACCAAGACGCGCCATTGGTCGACCTAATGTGTGGTTCAGGCACAATTGCCATAGAAGCGGCGTATATTGCACGTAATATTGCCCCAGGTATTAAACGTAGCTATTGGGGTTTTACGAAGTGGTTAGGTCACGAGCAGCCGGTTTGGGAAAAATTATTGAATAGTGCCATCGAGGCACAAAAACCGTCATGTGCGGGCATTTATGCAGGTGACTTTAGCCGAAAAATGGTGGCCATTGCAAAAGCAAACGCTGACTTTGCAGGCGTGTTTAACGATATTCAGTTTAGTCAGCAAGATGCGACAAAATCATCTCCACCTGTTTCTACACCTGGCTATGTAGTATCCAACCCGCCTTACGGTGAACGCTTGGGTGAACTCACGTCATTAATACCGCTTTTCAATGATTGGGGTAAGCGTTTCAAAGAAGCGTGGAAGGGATGGCATGTTTCACTGTTAAGTAGCAATCGAGATCTGTTGCGTGTACTTAAGCTTCGCGCTACCAAAGATTACGCAATGAACAACGGAAAGTTAGAGTGTCGCCTCGCAAATTATGTACTTGATGAAGAAAATACGGTGCAATTTGGTGAAGATGCCAGTAACCACGAATTTGCAAATCGTCTTAAAAAGAACTTAAAGCGAATGAAAGGCTGGATTAAGACGGCCAATACTAATTGCTACCGCATCTATGATGCAGATTTGCCAGACTATAACGTCGCGGTTGACCGCTATGGTGATTGGCTTGTGGTGCAAGAGTATGCGCCACCGAAGACAGTATCTGAAGAAAAAGCCCGCAAGCGCCTGCAAGAGGTATTGTTACATCTACCTGCTGTAACAGGTGTTTCACCCAAACAAATAGCGCTTAAAGTGCGTAGTCAGCAGAAAGGTACAAAACAGTACGAAAAGATAAATCAGTCTGGTGAGATGATGGAAGTGTTTGAAAACGGCGCTCGTTTTCTCGTTAACCTAACTGACTACCTTGATACCGGGCTTTTTCTAGATCACCGTAATACTCGTCAAAAAGTCATGCAGATGGCTAAAGATAAAGACGTACTGAATTTGTTTTCTTACACTGGCAGCGTGTCTGTTTTTGCAGCCAAAGGCGGCGCAAAGTCAGTTACTACAGTAGATATGTCTAACACGTATCTCGACTGGGCTAAGAAAAACGTAGCACTTAACAAGTTGTCAGGTCCACATGCTTTCATTCAAGCAGACTGCACAACATGGTTAGCGTCGCATAAGGGTAAATACGACCTCATATTTATTGACCCTCCATCGTTTTCAAATTCTAAACGCATGCAAAATACATGGGATGTACAGCGTGACCACGTCAACATGCTAAGTGATGCGAAACAGTGTTTAAAAGAGGGCGGTATTATTATTTTCTCAAATAATAAACGCGGTTTTAAACTGGATGAAACAGCTATTAGTGAGCTTGGCTTATCAATAGAGAATATTACCAAGCAAACAATACCAGAAGACTTTGCCCGAAAAGGTAATATTCATCAGTGCTGGATACTGACATCATGAAGATTTTTTTCTATACCGGGCCCCAGTGCAGTTTGTGTGATTTAGCAGATATTGAATTAAAAAATACCTCTTCGTTTAATGCCCTAGAAGTAGAGAAGGTCAATATTCGCGAGAGCACTGACCTTTACCATTTGTACGGTGCCCGCATACCTGTGCTTAAACGAGAAGATAATAACAAAGAAATCGGCTGGCCCTTTTCAAGAGAAGACTTAGAGGAGTTTCTTCAGTGAGTATTCTGCAGTTAAAAGATATCACTGTGATTTACGGTAACCCACCACTGCTTGATGGCGTTGAGTTGGTAGTGCAACCTAAAGAAAGGGTTTGCCTAGTTGGCCGAAATGGAAGTGGCAAGTCTACTTTGATGAAAGTCATTGCTGGCGATGTTATCGCTGACGATGGGCAGCGTATTATTGAAAACAATACAGTCATCGCACGATTGGAACAAGATCCGCCCCAGACCACAGATGTAACCCTATTTGATTACGTGGCAGAGGGCTTGTCAGATGTGGGTGAAACACTTAAAGCCTATTTTCATCAAACAAAACTGGTTGGTGAAGACCCAAGCGAAGCCAATCTAAACAAACTTCAGCGTTTACAAGAGACTCTAGAGGCGCGGGATGCATGGCAGTTTGAACAGCAAATTGAACAAACGCTAACCATGCTCAAACTCGACCCGGATATATCGCTATCTACCTTATCAGGTGGGTGGCGCCGTAAAGCTGCTCTTGCTCGTGCACTAGTTCGCTCACCTGATTTGCTATTGTTGGATGAACCGACTAACCACCTTGATATTGAAATGATTCGTTGGCTCGAATCTAGTTTAAGCAACTATAAAGGTGCAATTGTATTCGTTAGCCACGACCGTGCATTTATCCGCGCAATGGCCACGCGCATTGTCGATTTAGACCGTGGAACCGTAACAAGCTACCCAGGCAATTACGAAACTTACCTTGAGAAAAAGCAGCACGACTTGGAAGTTGAAGCGTCGCAAAACGCTGAGTTTGATAAAAAGTTAGCGCAAGAAGAGGTGTGGATACGACAAGGGATCAAAGCAAGACGTACTCGCAATGAGGGTCGAGTTCGTGCACTTAAAAAGCTCCGTGAAGAGCGCAAAGCTCGTCGAGCGGTGCAGGGCAGTGCAGTTGTAAACCAACACCAAGGCGGTCGCTCAGGCAAAATGGTATTTGAGGTTAAGGGCCTCAGTTATAGCATTGAAGGTAAGCCAATTGTAAAAGGCCTTAACCTCAATGTAATACGTGGCGATAAGCTAGCGCTTATTGGACCTAACGGCAGTGGCAAAAGTACACTTATCAAACTATTACTTGGCGAATTGACACCTGATTCGGGTAATTGCAAACAAGGGACAAACCTTGAAGTGGCGTATTTTGACCAACATCGCCATGGCCTTGACCTAGAAAAATCAGTGATTGATGCCGTTGGTGACGGCAAGCGCGATCTGATGGTCAACGGTCACCCTCGTCATGTTATCAGTTACCTGCAAGATTATTTGTTTACGCCAGAACGTGTTAATGCGCCCGTTAAGTCGTTATCAGGTGGTGAAAAGAACCGCTTGATGCTCGCAAAATTAATGCTTAAACCGAGTAACGTATTAGTACTCGATGAACCGACAAACGATCTTGATGTTGAAACTCTCGAAATGTTGGAAACCTTACTCAATGAGTATACGGGAACGGTATTACTAGTGAGTCACGATAGGGAATTTGTTGATAATGTTGCCAATAGCAGCCTTGTATTTGAAGGCAATGGGAAACTCAGAGAGTTTATCGGGGGTTTCACTGACGTTGAAAACTGGTATAAAGAGCAGCAGGAGAAGCGTCAGCAGATTGAAAAAGAAGAAAAAGCCAAGGTAAAGAATGAAACTAATTCAACTTCAAGCAGTCCTAGTGCTAAGTCTTCTCCCCGCAAGACGAAAAAGCTATCATATAAGGATCAGCGAGAGCTTGAATCATTGCCTCAAGAATTAGAGTCTTTAGAGGCTGAGCTTGAAGCTATGCAAGAACAGGTAAACGACCCTGATTTCTTCAAACAAGATAGTGATACCACCGCTAAGGCCCTAGCCGCATTAGCAGAAAAAGAAGAATTACTTTCCCAGAAGTATGCGCGCTGGGATGAACTAGAAAGTATGCTGGAAGATAATCAGCAGTAAATAGGATTTTAAATGAAACGAACTCAGCTTGCCGCCGCCGTTCTGTTGGCAACAGGAAGTGTTTCGGCAATGGCCGCGACCTATTCAGTGACGCCTCTTCCTTTACAGGATACCGCAGTAAACAACTTTGCCCGCTCAATAGACAACTCAGGCAAAATGTTAACTGTCGTTCAGCGCGAATTTAATCCGCCTGTCGATGTAGACCAGTTAGAAAATGACACTACATTTTTTACCCAGTTTGGTGCAGCACTAGAAAATGAAGATGACGCATTACAAGGCGTATTCACTGATGCTGACTACACACTTATCGTTAACTATCTGCTTTCAAACGTAGGGGCCACTCAAGGGCAAAAACTCGCGGAATACAGAACCTACATCACCGATACTCAAGATTTTTCATTAGTGCCTGGGTTAGACCAAGTTACTGATAAATTTGACGATTATACCTTTTCAGTAGAAGCTACTGGTCGCGATAGTTTAAACGGTGATTTTATCGTGGGTGACTCTGCAGGTCTTGTAGTACTTGATCCGTATGAGAACGAAGATGGTGATACCATTAACTACACCTACGCAGAATCTACTCAGCAAGCATTTGTGCAGGTAGCTGGAAATACTACAAAACTACCTCCGGTGGATGACACGTTGGGCGGTTATGCCTCTGCGCAAAGTGTTAATGAGAACCTGCAAGTTGCCGGATATAGCTCAGTGAGTTTCTTAGATGTGGTTAATGATGCAATTGAGAATTGTGCTGACCCCGAGGCGCGCACCGACATTTCAGAAGGCCGTTGTCGCTCGAACGTTTATTCAGGATCATTTGTCGTACCGCGCATTGACACCTACTTTATCAATGCAAGTACCCGCACAAGAGCATTGGCAAGTTTTGTACTCGCTGCTGAAGTAAATGCGACCATCTGGCAGTTAGACGCTACTGGTGATGTCATCAGTACACAAACCTTCCCGCTATTGTTCGAACGCGAAGAAGATGACACCAATCACTACTATAGTTACGCATTTAGCATAAACAATCAGGGGATTGCGGTTGGTGAAGCACTAACTGGTGACAGAGTTTCTGTAACCCGTCCTAATAGCTCTGCGTTGTTAGAGAGTGAACGCGTTGCAACCGTGTATCGCGATGGTGAGACAATTGAACTCCTACCTAGAGACGAGAATATCTTAAGCCAAGCAATAGATATTAATGACAACAACTGGGTGGCTGGGGCAGTCTTGCGTTCGCGCAGCGATATAGCCCGTTCACGTTTATTCGCTTATAACCTAGATACTCAAGAACAGTACTATCCTGATGGTTTCTTTACGAGTTCAGGTGTTACCCCAAATGCCATTAACAATAACAATATTATTGTTGGTAAAGCAGATTCAGTTATAAGCAATGATTCTATCCGTCAAACAGCGGCGTTTATGTATAACATTGAAACGCAAGAGTTTACTGATTTGAACGATCTCATTGCATGTGACAGTGATTATGAGTTAGTTGAAGCGGTTGATATCAACGACAATAACGAAATAATTGCAAATGCCCGTGTTAAGAATACCAACCGTTATGCAACGGGTGTAGATATTATTAATAGTGATGGCGAAACAGAACTTGTTGATAATATTATTGCTGTAAAACTTTCTCCGCTAAGTAATGGCAACATTGAAGAATGCGAGATTCCTGACGATGAACAACCCTATGAACGCCAGGGTGCGTCAATGGGTTGGCTAAGTGTGTTAGCACTTCTTGGTGTAACGCTAATGCGCAGACGCATTAAAAAGTAATCACATTGATTGTGTAAAAGACCGCATCTCGATGCGGTTTTTTTTTATGCCTTTGAGATGTAAAAACTGAAATAATTATGCATAAAAAATGTAATAAATATTTCATTTAAACTTCATCAATTTAAAGATTGTCAAGACCTTTAATTTTTTATTTTTCTTGAACCAATTGGTCAATTGCACTATCAAAGTAGTGTACGCAAAATTTTTCCAGCACTATCGACCTAAGATGATGTAGAGCGCTCGTGAAATATTTTGTTGTGCACCCAACAAACAAAAGAGGCTAATCAATGAAAAGACAAAAAAGAGATAAACTGACTCGCGCACATGCAAAAGGCTATCAAGCTGGTATCAGCGGTCGTTCGAAAGAAAATTGTCCATTTCAGCAAAACGATGCACGTTCACAGTGGTTAGGTGGATGGCGCGAAGCGGTAGAAGATAGACACTTAGGTTTAAGTGTTAAGTAACACTTTCTCTTTTATGAACTGATTAAGCAAAAGGAAGAGCCCCTGCAAAGGGGCTTTTTTCTGTCTTAAATCCCTAAAGATTAAAACTAGAAATTGGACGTATCTTGAAATAGGCCTACTTTAAGATCTTTGGCTACATAAATTTCGCGACCATCAACTTCTACAACGCCATCTGCCATGCCCATAAACAATTTGCGCTTAATAACACGCTTCATTGTAATCTTGTAGGTAACCTTTTTCGCAGTAGGCAAAATCTGCCCTGTGAATTTAACTTCGCCAACACCTAACGCACGGCCTTTGCCGGGGCCTCCGCTCCAACCTAAGAAAAAGCCAACGAGTTGCCACATAGCATCTAAACCTAGACAGCCAGGCATCACAGGGTCGCCAGGGAAGTGACACTCAAAAAACCATAGATCAGGGTTAATATCGAGTTCTGCAATTATTTCACCCTTGCCGTGCTCACCACCATCTTCAGTGATTGAAACAACACGATCCATCATTAACATGTTCGGCGCAGGTAATTGACTGTTACCTGGACCAAACATTTCACCACGACTACATGCAAGTAAATCTTCTTTGTTAAAGCTATTTTTCTTCTCTGACATTCCCAGCTCGTTATTGTTGAATAATTTCGTTGCTAATTTAGCGAACACTTGTACGCCAAACAACTCTGAACAGTCATTTTTCTGAAGAAAAACGCGTGTTAGACTAAACGTAACGCAAAATTATGTGATTACTATGACAGATAAAATAGCAAAAAAACGCAGCGAGAAAAGCCCTTCAGAAAAAGCTAAGGCTAATGCGGATAAACAACGTCGGTTTAGAGAGCGACAAAAAGAGGCCGGTAAAAAGCTTGTACGCGGCTATGTAACCCCTGAAGCGAAAGCTTGTTATGATGAAATTCGCGAAAAAACAGACTGGACTGACAGCGAAGCCATGTCTAATGCGATGCGCTTAATGTACGCGGCCTACAAGTGCGGGCAAATAAAGCTATTAAATGAGTGGCTCAGAAAAAATAATCGCTAGTAGTACATCTACGCATGCGTCGTTACGTTTTCGCTTCTGCCTAATGTAATGCTTGTTTTTGTTTAAGCCAAGAGCGGCTTGGACTATTTTGCATTGTATGTCGTTCGACAATGCGCTTGGCATGTTTAATAACATCATCGCGTTCGCGATAGTCCCATAAACGTTTTGCCGTAAGTTTACTGAGCGCAGCTATATCGATTATTGGTTCTACGTAGTCTCGTGTTAAGTCAAAATCGAGCATTTGCGCTTCTAGGGGAGGGAGCAGGTGTGGTGCATGCACTGCGTCATCAGGGAGTTTCCTTAACTCGGGAACCCATTTTTTTATAAATACGCCTAACGGATCTAGCTTTTTTGATTGTGTGAGTGGGTTATACAGCCTGACGGTGTGTATACCTGTTATGCTAGCTTGCATCTGTATTTGGGGGTAGTGTATTCCGGGTTCGAAGTCTAAAAACTGCGTTGCAAGATAGTGGGCGGCTTTAAGCCAATGCACGTTTAAGTGGTGACATAAAAAACTCGTTACCATAGCGCGCATTCTAAAATTAAGGTAGCCGGTTTGCGCGAGTGCGCGCATGCATGCATCGACCAATGGATAACCCGTTTTCCCCGTTTTCCAGAGGTAAAATCGGCGTTCGCATTCAGGACCCTCAATATAAGGAAAGTGCGCGTAACCATCGTTCATTGCCCTAAATTCAATGCTATGTTCACTTTCAAATTTCTGAATAAAATGGCAGTGCCAATGAAGGCGTGAAGTGAGAGCGTTTAATGCTCTTAGCCATTGTGCTTTTTGCTCGCCTTGTAAACGCCGCTTGTCACGCTTGTGATTTATAACTGCGTGGTAGGCTTGTCGTATAGATAAATTACCCCACGCAAGATAAGGGCTTATACGTGTACATGCTTCACGAGACGCTTCTGGTTGTGAAATATGTTTGTGGTAATTTATGCCGCGCGCTTCGAAAAAGTGTTTTAACGCTTGCCATGCTCTGCGTTCACCGCCTTGTTGCATCTTGGAATTATGTGCTACGGATGGATTAATCGTTTGGTAATCACAATATTGTGCGAAGAGTTTTTCGTTGCCTTGCCAGTGCACCCATTTTGCATCACCAATAGGAAAATCGAACGTATTTTTGGCGAATTGTACTTCCCAATTAGCTTGCCAGCGCGTTCTATTTGGTAAACCTCTTATTACCGCACCGTACTGACATTCTATAAATGATATATTTCTATTTTTCAGATAGTTAGAGATGCTCACGTCACGGTTATACGTAACCTTCAAACCTATTTCCTGGTGACTCCTAACCGTGTTAATGCGGTATTGTTGAGCAATAAGGCTGATAGCGTCAGCAGCTTCCATATAAAGTTGCAACACACGCTTGTTATTTGGCAATTGTGCATCGATGTCAGCAAGGCTTTGACTTACAAATCGCCAATGTCGCTCATCCATATGAGGGTCACATAATAACGATGGCTCCCAACAATAAAGAAGTAAGATATTTTCGTTATTATTGTATGCACTAAATAGGGGCTCATGATCGCGCAAGCGTAAATCCCGCTTAAGCCAAACTACTGTGATAGTGTCATTTGATGACTTCATTACCAACATCAACCGCAATTTCTATGTAGGCTTGAGCCATTTGGCGCGAAAGCTACCGTCAGTGTCGTAGATTTCAGTCTGTTTTTGTAGATTGAATTGTCTATGGCCTCTTGGGTCGCTACCTACACCTGCAAGGTACAGCCAATTGCCCCAATTGCTGCCTACGTCATAGTCTACTAGTTGTTGCTCAAACCACGCCGCACCATAACGCCAATCTAGTCCGAGTTCATGCACGAAACAACTGGCTACAAGTTGCCTTCCACGGTTAGACATGTATCCGGTGTGAAGCAGTTGGCGCATACACGCATCAACAATAGGGTAGCCTGTTGTGCCATTACACCACTTTTCAAACGTTTCTTGATCATGCCGGGTGTTCGGTGCTTTATTTTGAATTCCAGAAAATGCGAACCACTGACTGTGATATTTTCGTTGTAGCCAATAGAAAAACTCTCTCCACAACAATTCAAAGTATATCCAATAGGTTGAATCATTCTTTTCAACAGTCTGCTCAAAATGCGTAACTTGTCTTACAACCTCTCTTGCAGAAAGTGAGCCATTTGCAAGCCATGCTGATAGTTTCGTACTGTGTCGCCATGTATCCAAAGCGTTTCTAGTTTCTTTGTATGATGAAGCGGCCTGCCATTTAAATAAGTAGTGCTGTAAATGAGCGAGAGCTGCGGTTTCCCCACCAATAAACTTTCCTTCTTCGTAAGAGAAACTATTACTCGTTGTAATGTCGTCTAATACCTCTGGTAATTTGGTTAATAATTGCTTTGGTGTGTAGCTCAATGGGAAATGTTGAGGTATCTCACAAACAGTGCGCGGCGTTGACGCTTTTTCAATTTTGCGCCTAAACGGGCTGAATACGTCTGGCATGCTATTTATGCTAAAAGGCAGGTCATTTTCATTAAATAGACCAAAGGTTTCTTGCGCTACAAATTCAACAGCGGAAAGTTTTTTTCTTAACTCATCTTCCTCACAACGTTCGTACCATCCATTGTGTACACTCATGCCAACATGTGTAAAAGATTCACTGTCGACAAGAGACGCTACGCAGCTAATAGGGTCGCCAGAGTAAATGTGAAGTTTGTGGCCCAGTTTGAGTAAATTATTGGATAAATCCCACAGCGATTGTTTTAAAAAACCTAAACGATGAACGCCAATCCGTGACAGACCCATTTTATCTGTATTAAGTAGTTTCTCATCAAATATATAGATAAATGTGGCCTCATCGACACTTTCACACATCACTTTCAATGCTTGGTTGTCGTGTAGCCTTAGGTCGTTCCTAAACCAATAAAGCCCTCGTTTTGTTTGTTTTTTATCACACTGATTAATTGGTTGATTTACCATATATTTTCACTATTAGTTTTTTAATTTTCTAACGGATCCTGAACCGAACGAATGTCGTAGTAAATGAAATACGTAACCGACTAAAAAATAGAACAACGAAAAAAGGAAAAATAGTGACCGTTCCTGTTAGCATCATGTGGTTCAGACAAGACTTACGCGTTAAAGATAATCCTGCGCTTAACGCTGCCTGTGATATGGGAAAAATTGTACCCATTTATATTTATGACGAGGCAACACCTGATGGAAGGATCCCTGGTGGGGCGAGTCAATGGTGGCTACACCACTCTCTGGCTTCATTAAATGAACGCCTCAATGGACACCTTCAAATCTTTAAGGGCGATCCAAAGCAACTTATCCCTAAATTGTTAAAAGAATTCAGCGCCAAGTCTATATTTTGGAATCGCTGCTATGAGCCGTGGCAAAAAAATCGTGACACGAGTATAAAAAAAGCCCTTGTAAACGACGGATTCGACGCACAGAGCTATAACGGAAGTTTGCTCTGGGAGCCTATGAAGGTACTCAAGAAGGATGGTACGCCGTACAGAGTGTTTACGCCTTATTATCGAAAAGGCTGTTTGCAAATTGATGAACCCAGATACCCTAAAGCACCACCTGCGAGGATCACTTACGCCGATGTAAAGGATATTGGCGATGGGCTCGAAGCATTAGATTTGCTTCCAACAATACCGTGGGATGAAACCATTAAGTCTAGTTGGAAGCCAGGCGAAGAGGGCGCAGCTGACAACCTATCGAGTTTCATCGAAAACGCGGCACGAAATTATAAAGAAGACAGAGACATTCCTTCTGTCAAGGGAACATCGCGGCTATCGCCACATCTCCATTTTGGTGAAGTCTCTCCTAATCAAGTGTGGTACGCCATAAAAGATAAATTTGGAAATAGCGAAGATAAGAGTATTGATACCTACTTAAGCGAATTAGGCTGGCGCGAATTTAGCTATTACTTGCTGTATCACTTTCCCACATTGCCGAATAAAAATTTCAACGAAAAGTTCGATAAGTTCCCATGGCGAACTGATGCTAAAGCGCTCAAAGCGTGGCAAACGGGCAACACTGGCATTCCTATCGTCGACGCTGGCATGCGCGAACTATGGCAAACCGGTTATATGCACAACCGAGTACGAATGATTGTGGGGTCGTTTTTAGTGAAGAACTTGTTGCTGAGCTGGCATGAAGGCGAGCGATGGTTTTGGGATACCTTGCTCGATGCTGACCTTGCGAGCAACAGTGCCAGTTGGCAATGGGTCGCGGGCTCTGGTGCAGACGCAGCACCGTACTTTAGAATCTTTAACCCTATTTTACAGGGAGAAAAATTCGATAAAAAAGGCAACTATGTGCGTCGATATTGCCCTGAGCTTAAAAACTTGCCAGACAAGTACATCCACAAACCATGGGAAGCCCCAGGAATCATTGCGAAGGACGCAGGTATTGAACTAGGTAAGGACTACCCTAAGCCAATTGTAGATTTAAAAGCGTCACGCCAACGAGCGCTCGACGCGTTTCAAGAGATAAAAGAGTAGGGTATGTCTTCACTCATATTAGTACTTGGCGATCAGCTAACTGAAACGCTTCCGGCTATTGCCAACGCGCGTAAAACCAAAGATACAATACTGATGGCTGAAGTTCGCGAAGAAGCTACTTACGTAAAACATCATAAGAAAAAAATCGCTTTTTTGTTCAGCGCCATGCGTCATTTTGCTAAAGCTCTGAAAGATGATAATTATCGTGTGGACTATGTGTCCTATCTTGATGACAACAATCAAGGTAGTTTACTTGGTCAAGTTAGGTATGCGCTAGATAATGGCGACTTTGAACGCGTGGTATGCACAACGCCTGGTGAACACAGGCTGCTTAAAAGTATGCAGCAGTGGGAGAACGAGTTAGGTGTTCCGGTTGAAATCTGCGAAGACAACCGCTTTCTGGCTACTCCTCAAGAGTTTAGTGACTGGGCTCACGGTAAAAAACAGCTTCGTATGGAGTTTTTTTACCGAGAAATGAGACGGAAACACCACGTGCTGATGGACGATAAAAACCCCATCGGTGGGAAATGGAACTACGATTCACAAAATCGTGAGTCAATGCCTGAGACACACAAGGTACCTAAGCACACCACGTTTGATATTGACGATATTACGCAAGACGTTATTAAGCTTGTAGAGAGTGAATTTGGACATCATTTTGGTGAGTTAGAGAATTTCTTTTTTGCTGTCACGCGCAAAGATGCGCTTAAAGTGCTTGATACATTTATTGAAGAGCGACTACATAACTTTGGTCAATATCAAGATGCCATGGTTGAAGGCAAACCATGGATGTATCACTCACATATTGCCTTTTATTTAAACTGCGGTTTGCTTACTCCCAAAGAAGCCATTGACGCCGCTGAACGGGCTTATCACGCCGGTCAGGTTCCACTCAATTCTGCCGAAGGGTTTATTCGTCAAATTCTGGGTTGGAGAGAGTATGTCAGAGGATTCTATTGGCACTTTATGCCTGGCCTCAAAACGGACAACTATTTTGGAAACACGCGCTCATTGCCATCTTTCTTTTGGGATGCCCAAACCAATATGAAATGTATGCGCCAGTGCATAAAAGAAACTGAGCAAAATGCGTATGCGCACCATATTCAACGTCTTATGGTAATTGGGAACTTTAGCCTGCTGACTGAACTTAGCCCGGAAGAAGTACAGGCTTGGTACCTGTTAGTCTATGCAGACGCCTATGAGTGGGTTGAACTGCCTAACGTTGCGGGCATGATTCTATACAGTGATGGCGGCAATTTGGCCAGCAAGCCTTATGTGGCAAGCGGTAGTTACATCAATAAAATGTCCAATTACTGTAAGAGTTGTGGCTATCAAGTATCCAAAAAAACAGGGCCCAAAGCCTGTAATGCCGTTCACTTAAGGTGAGCGGCATTTTTCTTTCTGCTGTATCGCTGTGGTCTCTTCTTAACTGTTCGGGGGAAGCTGCGTTCTCGCCGTGG
>NZ_JAJALG010000032.1:0-47763 GCF_020515205.1 Alteromonas sp. McT4-15 | reverse complement strand
CGAGAGGATAGGTTATATCCACGATGTGTTAAACCCAAACCAAGTAAGTACCCCGCCAAAAAGAAAAATGCCAGTCAGCTTAACTGACTGGCATTAGCCCGAAGGCCCTTTTAAAAACTTAGCTTTTAAACGCTAGTTCAAACGCTTATACACGCTCGAATACGGTAGCAATACCTTGGCCTAAACCAATACACATTGTCGCTAAGCCTAGGCTTACGTCTTGTGATTCCATTAGGTTGATAAGCGTACCTGAGATACGTGAACCAGAACAACCTAGTGGGTGACCAAGTGCAATCGCACCACCGTTAAGGTTAATCTTAGTATCTAGGTGATCCATCCAACCTAGTTGCTTAATGCACGATAGTGCCTGTGCGGCGAACGCTTCGTTAAACTCAGCAAGTTCAATATCGTCCATAGTAAGGCCAGCGCGCTTAAGGGCTTTTTGTGTTGCTGGCACTGGGCCATAACCCATAATTGCCGCATCACAACCTGCCACTGCCATCGAGCGAATTTTCGCACGCGGCGTTAGGCCTAGCTCTTTCGCGCGGTCTGCTGACATAAGTAGCATAGCCGACGCACCGTCAGACAGCGCAGAAGACGTACCCGCAGTAACCGTACCATTTACTGGGTCAAACACAGGGCGAAGTGCCGCCATGCTCTCAGCAGTGCTTTCTGGGCGTACTACTTCATCGTAGTCAATTAGCTTTAATACGCCGTTCGCGTCGTGACCTTCAACAGGCACAATTTCGTTGGCCCAGCGGCCTTCAAGGTGTGCTTTATGCGCTAGTTGGTGCGAACGCGCGCCAAATGCGTCTTGTTGCTCACGAGTAATACCGTTTTGACGGCCAAGTAGTTCGGCTGTCATACCCATCATACCCGACGCTTTTGCCGTGTACTTAGCAAGACCAGGGTGGAAGTCGATGTTGTAGTTCATCGGTACGTGACCCATGTGCTCAACACCACCAATCATGTAAATGTCACCGCGACCGCTCATGATGCCGCTTGTTGCATCGTGAAGGGCTTGCATTGATGAACCACATAAACGGTTTACCGTTACCGCGCCAGTTGTGCGTGGAATTTGTGTTAATAGTTGCGCGTTACGTGCAACGTTGAAGCCTTGTTCTTTAGTTTGCTGAACACAGCCCCAAATGATGTCTTCAATTTCCGCTGGGTTTACGCCAGGGTTACGCTCTAGTAGCGCGGTCATTAGTGCTGCAGATAGGTCTTCTGCGCGCACATTTCTGAAAACACCGTTTTTTGAACGACCCATAGGGGTACGTACGCAATCGATTACGACCACTTCTTTCATTAGTTTTTCCTCCGGGTCTTATGCGAAATAGGATTTACCAGCAGCGGCCATTTCACGAACGCCGTCTGAGATCTGATAAATTGGACCAAGTTCAGCGTACTTGTCTGCCATCGCAACAAAGTTCGCCAAGCCAATGGTTTCAATCCAACGGAAAATACCACCGCGGAATGGAGGGAAACCTAAGCCGTAAAGTAGCGCCATATCTGCTTCAGCTGCGCTATCTACTATGCCTTCTTCTAGGCAGCGAATTGCTTCGTTTGCCATAGGGATCATAAGGCGTGCAATAATGTCGTCAGCGTCAAAGTCTGTCTTTTCAGCTACGTGTGGCGCCATTAGTGCGTAGGCTTCTTCAGCAGGTGTTTTAGACGGCTTACCGCGCTTATCAACACCGTAGTTGTAGAAACCTTTACCGTTCTTCTGACCTAAACGCTGCTCTTTGTAGAACAGTGTTACTGGGTCGTTGTCTAGGCGAGCCATACGCTCTGGAATGCCCGCTGCCATAACGTCTGCTGCGTGATCGCCTGTGTCGATACCTACAACGTCCATTAGGTAAGCTGGGCCCATTGGCCAGCCGAAGATTTTTTCCATTACTTTATCAACGGCAACAAAGTCAGCACCGTCGATAAGAAGCTTACTGAAGCCCGCAAAGTATGGGAACAATACGCGGTTTACCAAGAACCCTGGGCAGTCGTTAACCACAATGGGGGTTTTGCCCATTTTAAGGGTAGCGGCTACCACTGCATTAATGGTTTCTTCTGACGTTTTTTCGCCACGAATAATTTCAACTAGCGGCATGCGGTGCACTGGGTTAAAGAAGTGCATACCACAGAAGCGCTCTGGCTTGTCTAGGCTTTCAGCTAATTGGTTGATAGAGATAGTAGAAGTGTTTGAAGTGATAATAGCGTCGTCAGCTACATTGTCTTCTACTTCTTTAAGTACAATACCTTTTACTTTCGGGTTTTCTACAACCGCTTCAATCACAAGGTCTGCATCTTTAAGCGTGCTGTACTCAAGAGTAGGCGTGATAGCGTTAAGTGTTTGCGCCATTTTAGTCGCATCAACTTTACCGCGCTGCATGCCTTTACCAAGAATTTTCGCTGCTTCTGAAAGACCAAGGTCTAGCGCACCTTGGTTAATGTCTTTCATGATTACCGGCGTGCCTTTCACAGCGCTTTGGTATGCAATACCGCCACCCATGATGCCTGCACCGAGTACCGCGTTAAGCTTAGATTGCTTGGTTGCCGCTTTCGCTTGCTTCTTACCTTTGCTCTTAACCAGCTGGTCGGCAAGGAAAATACCAATTTGTGCTTTCGCAGCGTCGGTTTTCGCAAGCGCTACAAAACCTTCGTTTTCAAGCTTAA
Organism: Alteromonas sp. McT4-15; assembly: GCF_020515205.1. Lineage (NCBI taxonomy): Bacteria > Pseudomonadati > Pseudomonadota > Gammaproteobacteria > Alteromonadales > Alteromonadaceae > Alteromonas > Alteromonas sp. McT4-15. The sequence continues at coordinate 45,093 of NZ_JAJALG010000032.1, read as the reverse complement.
GTGCGCCGTCACGGTCTAGGCCCGCTGCTTTTTGAACAGTCTCAACCATTTTGTGCGGTGCTGGGTAATGTTTGCCAGCTTGTGCAAATACCATAGCTTGAGCAGTAGAGAAGCTCATCATAGCTTCGTTTTTGTTTAGCTGTAGTGGGGCTTTCTTAACCGCACGACGAGCTTGCCAGTCAAATTTACCGTCAGCTGCGTCTTTCACCATTGAAAGCGCACCTTCAACTAGCGCTTCTGGTGCTACTACTGCGTCAACCGCACCTTCAGCCAAGGCTTTCGCGCCTTTTCTGTCGCGGCCAGTGGTCATCCACTCAAGGGCGTTATCTGCACCAATTAGACGAGGTAGGCGAACGGTACCACCAAAACCAGGCATAAGGCCTAGCTTAACTTCTGGCAAACCAATTGAAGCCGTGGTGTCTGCAATACGCATGTCACATGCCAATGCCATTTCACAGCCGCCACCCAGCGCGAAACCGTTAACTGCAGCGATGGTAGGGAAAGGTAAGTCTTCGAAGCGGTCGAATACTTGTGAAGTATTGGCAACCCAATTTAGTACTTCTGCGTCGTCCATGGCGAATAGGCCAGTGAACTCGGTGATGTCTGCACCTACGATAAAAGCAGGTTTTGCGCTACGTACTACTAAGCCTTTTACGTCGCCTTTGGCAAGTAGGGCTTGTGTTGCTTCGTCAAGCTCTGTCACCGTTTGGCGGTCGAACTTGTTTACTGAACCTTGGGCGTCGAATACCAGCTCAGCAAAGCCGTCATCTAACAGGCTGACGGAAAGACTTTTGCCTGTGTATATCATTATCATCTCCTTCGGCATTGGCCAGGATGTTAGTGAATTAAACCAACAAGTTTGTAGGGTCGTACTCAAAACACTAACGCGTTAGGGTGGCTAGATTCTTTACAAAGCCACACAAAATTTCAACGAAAAATTCAAACAGCTGTTTCAATCTGTCTTAAGGTAGTGGTCCGATGACTTAAATTCAAGAGTAAATAGTGAATATAAGCTTCATTTCGGTTTTGGTGCTTGTATAATGAGCGTTATTGACGCAAAGCGCCAATCCAGCATAAGAATAATCTACAATCATTACAGGCTATGTTTGTAAAGCATAGCTAACGATAGCTGGCACAACATCTTTATTGGCAAGGAGCCACGTTGTGTTTTTCCGCCGGTCAGTGCGCTTACCGCGGATACAACCATTCATGCAACTGCGTAACGGTTTAACGTTATTCGGTGGGTGACGTTATTCGGTATGAAGGATAAGGTAGGAGTTTTATTGTGTCTGGTTTAGTCTTTAAGTTTCAATTGCGTAAAAACGCATTAGCATCGCGCGTTAAAAAGCGCCTTTTCACACCGTACCTTTGTCTGCGTACTCAGCGCAGCCTGCCTTTGCAGTCGTTTTTGTTATTGCCCTTTATCTTTGCTTTTTGCAATACGTCGCTGGCGAATGCCCAAGAAGCGTCATTGTTGAATTTACCCGCTGATAATTACGCCGATGAACGCGAACGATTTTTAACGCTTGAGACGAAATTGCGCACTTATTCAAAGCGTCGTGTTGACGACCTTGAAGGTGAAATACATAGCCTCGCTGAATACCCGTTATATCCTTATCTTTTGCGTCTTCAAATTGAACGCACTATGTCGCTTAAAACGAAGCGCGAGGTAAGACAGTTTCTAGATGATTATGCCGGGCAACCTGTAAGCTACGGATTGCGTTATCAGTGGCTAAATTACTTAGCGCGTCACAATCACCAGCAGACTTTTTTGGGCGACTATCGCGAGGGCATGGGAGCAAAGCTTACTTGTACTGCGCTTAATTATCGTTTGAATCAAGGTGAAGAGGCCGCCATTGTTTTAAAAGAAGTGGATGCGTTGTGGCTTCACGGTCAGTCACAACCTGATGAATGTGACCCACTATTCGCTAAATGGAAGAAAGCGGGCATGATGACGCCTGATAATGTTATTCAGCGCATTGAAATTGCCGCGAAAGAAGGTAATCGTTCAATTATAAATTATTTAAAGCGTCAGTTGCCTCGCGATAAGCAATATATCGCAGATGCATGGCTAGCGGTTACACGAGATGTGAGTCGTGTCAGTCGCGCCAATTTGTTCCCGCTTAAAAACAAAGCGCAAGAGGCCGAGGTAATTGTGTGGGCCCTTGAAAAATTAGCCTGGCGCAAACCAGAACTGGCAGCAGGTGTGTATACGCAATATTTGAATAAGGGGCTTTTTAGTCAAGCTCAACAACATGTTGCTCTGCGTTCGATAGCATTAAGCTTTACATTAGACAGGCTTCCTCAAGCACATGAATGGCTTGAAAAAGCCGATACAGACGGCGCCAGCGAGGACATTAAGTTGTGGCACGTTGCGCATTTACTTCGCACACAAAAATGGCAAGAAGTGGTTGACGTTATCAACAGTGCACCTATTCACCTTCAGCAAGAGGAAAATTACCGCTATTGGAAGGCACGCGCATTGGAAATGCTTGGGCAATCAATGCAAGCAACGGTGCTATACCAAGAGCTAGCTGAAGAGCGTCACTATTACGGGTTTATGGCCAGTGCTCACATTGGTGAAATACCTTCGCTTTCGCATTCTCCCGCGCCAAAAGATATATCAGCCATGTCTGCTGTGGCACGCACTCCTGCCACGCTAAGAGCGGTAGAGTTTTTCAGGCTAGGCCGAAGTACCAGTGCGCGCCGAGAATGGTATTATCTCCTTTCTCATATCCCAGATTCTCGCGTGACCGATGCGGGAATTTTGGCGTACGAATGGGGATTGTACGACCAAGCCATTACCAGTTTTGCGCGCAGCGGTTATTGGGACGACGTTGAGCGTCGTTTTCCGCTGGCATTCGACGATGTGTTTAGCCAGAAATCACAAGCTCACAATATTTCTAAATCGCTCGCGATGGCGATTGCTCGGCGAGAAAGTTCGTTTCGCACAGACGCCATTTCTTCTGTTGGCGCAGCAGGACTTATGCAATTAATGCCCGGAACAGCACGTTATGTGGCACAGGAAAAAGTTACTCGTAACGCCTTATTCAACGCCAACGACAACATTGAATATGGTATGCAATACTTGCGTTATCTAATGGATAAGTTAAACAATAATCCGGTTTTGGTATCGGCCTCTTATAACGCAGGCTGGCGAAAGGTACTTGAGTGGCTGCCAGCTAATGAAGCTTTGCCCGTGGATATTTGGATTGAGAATATTCCTTATAAAGAAACCCGTGCCTATGTAAAAGCGGTTATGGCATACCAACATATTTACGATATGCAGTTAGGCAGCAACGAAAATATCTTCCCTCAGCTTACGCGGGATATGATCCCATCTGCAGAGGCGGTCAGTACACATCCTGTCACAGGTACGTTGCAACTGGCACCAAAATAATCGATGCAGGTCGAACATTTTTACCGTGCGTTGGCGCGACTTGCGACAAGTTGACACTTTAATAAGTGCATTGTGTAGCACACCCATGCAACAGGCAAAGGTGGCGTGCTACACTCACACCATAAGGCTTAACATCTAACGACAAAAAAGATAAGAGGGGCTATGCCGCAACATAAAGCAACCTACCAACAGCATATCGATGAACTTCAAGCGCGCACTCGTGAAGCGCTACTGCGCGAGGGTTTAGACGGATTAGTCATTCACTCAGGCCAAGGCAAGCGTCTATTTTTAGATGATAACCACTATCCCTTTAAAGTGAATCCACAGTTTAAGGCGTGGGTGCCGGTTATCGATAATCCAAACTGCTGGCTGGTGGTAAACGGTGTTGATAAGCCTACATTGATTTTTTACCGTCCAGAAGACTTCTGGCATAAGGTACCGCCTGAGCCTAATGACTTTTGGACAGACAGTTTCAATATCAAACTACTACAGCAAGCTGATGCAGTAGAAAAGTTTTTGCCTTACGACAAAACACGATTTGCCTATATTGGTGAGTATATTGAAGTGGCCAAGGCACTGGGTTTTGAGAATGTAAATCCAGATAGAGTTCTGCATTACTTACATTATCAGCGTGCGTACAAAACCGATTACGAACTAGATTGCATGCGTGAAGCGAATAAACTCGCCGTTGCAGGGCATAAAGCCGCAGAGCAAGCGTTTCGAGAAGGCAAAAGCGAATTCGACATCAACCTTGCATACGCACAAGCTTGTCGACAGGGTGACAACGACGTGCCGTATACCAGTATTGTGGCGCTTAACGAGCACGCTGCGATTTTGCATTACATGCAATGCGATACAGTCGCACCAAGTGAAAACCGTTCGTTCCTTATCGACGCTGGTGCAAACTACCACGGTTATGCGGCAGACATTACCCGTACTTATAGTCAAAACTCAACACTGTTCAGCGATTTGATCAAAGCAGTCGACAAAGTAACGCTAACCCTTGCTGATAGCCTTAAGCCGGGCGTTGCCTACGCAGATATTCATTTGTTAGCGCACGATGGCATTGCACAAATTCTTCACGACACTGGGGTAGTTAACCTAACACCGCCAGACATTGTAGAAATGGGTATCACGCGTACTTTCTTCCCCCACGGAATAGGTCACTTCCTTGGGTTACAGGTGCACGATGTCGGTGGTCTAGTGAATGATGATAGGGGGACGCCGAAGCCAGCGCCTGAAGATCATCCGTTTCTTCGCTGTACACGCATTGTAGAGCCTCGCCAAGTATTTACTATTGAGCCTGGGCTTTACTTTATCGATAGTCTACTACGCGACTTAAAGGCAACGCCGGCATCTAAGTATATTAATTGGGATACCGTAGACGCATACAAGCCATTTGGTGGCATTCGTATTGAAGATAATATCATTGTGCATCGAGATAAGAATGAGAACATGACAAGGGATCTCGACTTAAACTAAATTTTAGTAAAAAGTGTATATTTAAAAGAGCAGCTTAGGCTGCTCTTTTCGTTAGGGCATCTGGCCTTAATGGCAGCAAAATAACCATTAACAAAAGGACTAGGCATGGCGCAAGGTGATATTGTAGGGTTACTTGTAATGGCGACCGTAGCAGGTTTGGCAATGCCACTCGGTGCTGTTTTAGCCACCTACCAAGGCATTCAGCCTAAATGGCTTGAAAAGGAACTACGTCATGGCATTTTGGCTCTGGGCGCTGGTGCTCTGGTTTCTGCCGTTGGGTTGGTGTTAGTGCCGGAAGGCGTAAAAGACGTATCGATAGTAACGGCGTTAGTTTGCTTTGTTTCAGGGGCGCTATCGTTTATGGCGCTTGACATCTATTTAGCGAAGAAGAAAACGGCCGGTAGTCAGTTGGCAGCAATGCTTAGTGATTTCGTACCAGAGTCAATTGCACTGGGTACAACGGCAGCGTTAGGTGGTGGTACAATGCTACTGGGTTTGCTCATAGCAGTTCAAAATTTGCCTGAAGGGTTCAATGCCTATCGCGAGATGACCCCAAAAAACAAACAGCGCAGTACAAAGCTCATCATACTTTTTGCGTTGATGGCATTGTTAGGGCCGCTGTTTAGTCTTATCGGGTTTTATTTTCTGGCGCAGTTTCCAGTGATAACAAGTGCCATCATGCTATTTGCTGCCGGAGGCATCCTGTATTCTGTGTTTCAAGACATCGCACCGCAAATTCGCATGGAAAATCACTGGTTACCACCGCTTGGCGGTATCATCGGTTTCTTGGTGGGAATGTTAGGCTACATGCTTGAAGGGTAGGGCCATGCTGCCCTACCGCGTGCTATTAAGCTACTGCTGAGAGATTTAGCTCGTGCGTTCAACTGAAATATGCGCTAGCGCAATCAAGGCGTCTTTGTGATCTGACTCGGGAATAATGGCTAAGCTATCTATTGCCATTTGCACTTCTTTATTTGCACACTCTCTTGTGTAGTCCAGCGCCCCGGTTTCTTCCATAATCCCCTGAATACGCGCTAGATGAGGCAAGCCATTACTCTGCTCAATGGCTTCTTGAATTAATGCGCGATCCTCATCGCTCTTGGCGTGCCACATAGCGTAAAGCAGCGGAAGCGTCGGTTTTCCCTCAGCAAGGTCGTCACCGGCGTTTTTACCCATTTCTTCACTGTCAGCCATGTAATCTAAGATATCGTCTGCTAGCTGAAAGGCAGTACCTAAATGCTTGCCATATTCTTGCATGGCTACTTCTACGTCATTGCTTTGGTCGGTGAGAACGGCAGACAGTTGTGTTGCGGCTTCAAACAAGCGAGCGGTTTTGCCATAAATAACATCGAAGTATCGCGCTTCAGTTGTACTAGCGTCGTTGCAATTCATTAACTGTAGCACTTCACCTTCGGCAATTTGATTGGTGGCTTCAGACAGTATTTCCATAACGCGCATACGTTTTAGGCTAACCATCATCTGGAAAGAACGCGTATATAAGAAATCACCGACCAGTACCGATGCTTGGTTACCGAAAATCGCATTGGCGGTTTCGCGACCGCGACGCATGGTCGACTCGTCTACTACATCGTCGTGCAACAAGGTTGCAGTGTGAATAAACTCAACAATAGCCGCAAGAGTATGATGGTCGTTATTGTCAATGCCCATAGCACGCGCACTTAGCACAGTGAGGAGCGGACGCAATCGCTTGCCGCCACTGTTTACTATGTAAAAGCCAAGCTGATTAATCAGTGCAACTTCTGAGTCCACTTGTTGTTGAATCAGTTGGTTAACCGCCTGCATATCTTCATTCGACAGGGCGCGGATTTGATCTATATCCATAGGCATGGCAATAAAAACTTACTCTAACGTCTGGCAATAATTGGGGGCGATTGTACCTTAATCACACGTACTATCCACCAAATTGTCTTAAAAAATGACGGCTTAACGCATTTACACTTACTATGCATCGTTAATATTTCCACTTTTTGATACACGACCTCTTTCTATGTGTAATGACAAGTGCGGCGAGAATAAAGCAACGGTGTAAGTTGTGTGACGCTAAAACGCTATTGAATAATGTAATTATAGGTATACATTGTGATTTTCACTTAAGATTGGTATTTGTCACATTTATTTAAACTACTTGGTAACAAGTTGCTGTTAATTAATAGGTTTTAACTGTGTATTTCTGGCACCGAAAAAAGTTTATCAATGTTGTATATAAACGCTGCTAAAACGCTAATGTAGTGACAAATGAAATAGTGATAAATGGCGATCTGATGTGTGATCCAAGCTTGGATCGCTTTGCATCTTTACATTAAGCCAGTACGATCCGAAACTGATCATTATCAATCGAAAAACGGCGGGATCCGCAAAAGTGATCGCGTCACAACGCAGCTTTTTATCTGTTAATGAGCAATTATGAAACAGTGAAAAACGCTATTTTCTTCAAATTTTTTCTCTATTTATTGCTTTTAAAGCTGCATCAAATGGGCAATTCAGGCATAATTCCACCCATGTTGGAAAAATAATCATTTTTTCTGCGAATCGGGCTTGTGATTTACGGATGTTTCACGTACAATTCGCGCCCTGTTTTTTGAATTGAAGCGTCAGTGGACGCAGAGCGGAGTTAACTATGTACGCGGTTTTCCAAAGTGGCGGTAAACAACACCGTGTGGCCGAAGGCCAAACCGTTCGTCTTGAAAAAATCGAAGTAGCCCCAGGCGAAACGGTTGAATTTGACAAAGTTTTAATGGTAAGCAACGGTGACGACGTAAAAATCGGCACACCAATCGTTGCTGGTGGTAAGGTGACTGCTGAGGTTGTTACACACGGTCGTGGCGATAAAGTAAAAATCGTTAAGTTCCGTCGTCGCAAGCACTCTCGTAAGCAAGCGGGTCACCGTCAGTGGTTCACAGAAGTGAAAATCACTGGTATCAACGCATAATAGGAGCACGAACACATGGCACACAAAAAAGCTGGTGGTAGTACCAAAAACGGTCGTGATTCAGAAAGTAAACGCCTAGGTGTTAAGCGCTTTGGTGGTGAATCTGTTCTTGCTGGTAACATCATTGTTCGTCAACGTGGTACTCGTTTCCACGCTGGTGACAACATGGGTATCGGTAAAGACCACACGTTGTTTGCACTAAAAGACGGTAAAGTTCAGTTCGACGTTAAAGGACCGAAGAACCGTAAATTTGTAAGCATCGTTGCTGAGTAAGCGCGAAAGCTTCTCGCCGAACAGGCTTAGAAAAACCCCGCGCTAGCGGGGTTTTTTGTTTTGTGAAACCTTTCTTTTTTTTTCTGTTCTTATACATAGCGTTTAAATTCCTTGATGAGTTAGCGTTAGACAAGGTTTTACTTCTTAATTATTTTCAATGCTGAGCAGACTAAAAAGCGCCGATGGTCAATTTGGTGTAAACTTAGTATTCGCATTAATAAGTTAATAACCCACGGCATTACAGCCCGGAGTGATAAATGAAATTTGTAGATGAAGCTGAAATTCGCGTTGAAGCCGGTGACGGCGGCAACGGTACCATTGGCTTTAGAAGGGAAAAATACGTACCTAAAGGTGGCCCGGATGGTGGCGACGGTGGTGACGGCGGCAGTGTATTTCTACAAGCCGATGAAAACCTGAATACATTGATCGATTATCGCTTCGAACGTTTTCATCGTGCAGAACGCGGTCAAAATGGTCAAGGCGGAAACTGTATTGGTAAGAAAGGTAAAGATCTTACCGTTATGGTGCCTGTGGGTACGCGAGCTACAGACAGCGATACTGGTGAAGTGTTAGGCGACTTAACGCGCCATGGCCAAAAACTCAAAGTGGCACAAGGTGGTTTTCACGGTTTGGGTAACGCACGTTTTAAAAGCAGTACTAACCGTGCCCCACGTCAAAAGACCAACGGTACACCGGGTGAAATTCGCAATCTTAAGCTAGAGCTTATGCTTCTAGCCGATGTTGGCTTACTTGGTATGCCTAACGCGGGTAAATCAACGTTTATTCGCTCTGTATCGGCAGCTAAGCCTAAAGTGGCTGACTATCCGTTTACCACGCTTGTACCTAACCTAGGTGTAGTGCGTCAAGATTCGCAACGAAGCTTTGTTGTAGCTGATATTCCTGGTCTTATCGAAGGTGCTGCTGACGGTGCCGGCTTGGGTATTCGTTTCTTGAAACACTTAGAGCGCTGTCGTATTTTGCTACATGTAGTAGACATCTTCCCTGTAGATGAAACTGATCCTGCTGAAAATGCGAAAGCCATTATTGAAGAGCTTGAAAAGTACAGTCCAAAACTTGCAGAGAAGCCACGTTGGTTGGTGTTCAATAAAGTAGATTTGCTGCTTGAAGAAGAAGCAGAGGAACGTTGCCAAGCGGTTATTGATGCGCTTGGTTGGGAAGGTCCAGTTTACCAAATCTCTGCGTTCCAAAAGATGAACCTTGACCCGCTATGCCATGACATCATGGACTTCATCGAAACACTCCCAGCAGAACTGGAAGTGGAAGAAGAGAAGAAAGAAGTGGAATTCAAGTGGGATACGTACCACAAGAACACACTCGAAGCCCATGATGAATTCGAAGATGACGATCTTGATGACGACGATTGGGACGAAGACGACTACGACGTAGAAGTTGAGTATCGTCGTTGAGAAACAATCGCTGAGAAACAGTCGCTGAGAAACAGTCGCTGAGAAACAGTCGTTGAGAAACAATCGCTGAGCGACATAAGTATCAACGAATAAACTCGTTCAAAAAGCACGGTTCAGCCGTGCTTTTTTGTTTCTATAGGGGAGACCATGGTAATAAATCAGCCCAACGATACAGTACATCCTGTATGATAAACGCCAGTAAACGTGAGGTAATAAGTAGATGAAGTTAGCAATGATAGCCGCAATGGCTAAGAATCGTATTATTGGTGCTGATAACGATATGCCATGGCATTTACCTGCAGACCTAAAGCATTTTAAATCAGTGACCATGGGAAAAGCCGTTATCATGGGGCGTAAAACCTATGAATCTATTGGTAGAGCTTTACCCGGGCGCCCTAACATTGTGATAACCAGTAACAAAGAATACAGTTTGTCTGATGCCACAGTGGTCGATTCGCCAGAGTCGGCAATCGAAGTCGCCAAAGCACTGACACAAAACGCCGAAGAGATCATGATTATTGGTGGCGGCACTATCTATCAGTCATTTTTAAACGATGCTGATACGCTGTATCTTACCCACATCGATCTTGAGGTAGAAGGTGACACTCAGTTTCCTGACTATGAGGCGGCAGCAACGTGGCATGAAGTAGAGCGCGCATCCTTTGATGCAGACGATAAGAACCCTAATGGGTACACGTTTGTCACACTAGCGCGAGCCTAATTTAGCTTAAACGTTAATTGCATGATCATCTAACAAAAAAGCCAGCGTAGTTGCTGGCTTTTTGCGTTCAGTCGGCGAGCTAGTTCTATTTCATTTGATCAAATAAACTCTCTAGCGACAAACCTTGGTGACCAAGCATATCGCGTAAGCGACGCAGTGCTTCTACTTGAATTTGACGAACTCTTTCGCGTGTCAGTCCAATTTCTGCACCTACATCTTCAAGCGTAGAAGGCTCATAACCCATTAGACCGAACCGACGTGCTAACACTTCGCGCTGTTTAGGGTTAAGTTCTTCTAACCAAGTAATGATGTTAGTTTTGATGTCAGAGTCCTGCAGGCTCTCTTCAGGGCTAAACTCTTTTTCATCAGCTATAATATCAAGCAGCGCTTTATCGTTTTCGCCACCAATGGGTGTATCAACCGAGGTGATTCGTTCATTTAAACGCAGCATCTTAGTGACATCTTCTACCGGCTTATCAAGTGCCATTGCAATTTCTTCTGCGGTAGGCTCATGATCTAGCTTTTGTGAAAGTTCACGAGATGCACGTAAATAAACATTTAGCTCTTTTACTACATGGATAGGCAAACGTATAGTACGCGTTTGATTCATGATCGCACGTTCAATAGTTTGACGAATCCACCAAGTGGCGTAGGTTGAAAATCTGAAACCTCTTTCGGGATCAAATTTTTCTACCGCCCGGATCAAGCCCAAGTTGCCTTCTTCAATAAGATCAAGCAGTGCTAGACCACGGTTGTTGTATCGGCGAGCAATCTTCACTACTAGGCGAAGATTACTTACTATCATGCGTTTGCGCGAGGCTTCACAGCCTTTCAGTGAGCGGCGTGCAAAATAAACTTCTTCTTCTGCGGTAAGTAGCGGCGAAAAGCCAATCTCACCAAGATAAAGCTGTGTTGCATCCAAATTTTTAGGTTGGTCATCCTGACTGAAAATAGCATCATCGCTTTCCAGTTCAGCGTCGTTTTCTAAGGTTTCGCCGGCTTTCATATCAGCTGGCATATCGATGACTTCTATATCATCTTGAGGTTTTGATTCTAAGGCTTTCGTTGACTTACCCATCGTGAATCTCCTGCTACAAGGTTTACCTTATGACGTATCTCCTTTCTGCGTTCTTATTATTATTTATTGTTATTATTATCGTGGTGGCAGGTATTTCATCGGGTCTAACGATTTCCCTCGATACCTCACTTCAAAATGAAGCTTAACCGAACTCGTGCCGCTGTTACCCATGGTGGCAATTGTTTGGCCTGCTGACACCCACTGTCGTTCTTTAACAAGTATGGTGTCGTTATAGGCATAAGCACTTAAGAAGGTATCGGTGTGTTTTATAATTACTAAGTTACCGTAACCTCGAAGTGCGCTCCCCGAGTAAACAACTTTCCCATCTGCTGCGGCAACCACATTGCTGCCTCTTGCCCCAGCGATATCAATTCCTTTGTTGCCAGACTCTGCGTTACTGAAGGTCTCAACCAGCTTACCTTGAGCAGGCCACACCCACTTGTTAACTTTGCTTGGGAAGCTAGTCGGCGTTTTATTTTTGACGCTCGGTGTCGGCTTCTTGACAGTGGTAACATTTTGTGGGTTAACAACTTTTTCACTTTCACGATACGCCTGTGTTTTTTTGCGGTCAACCAAACTTTTGTCTATAGGGGGTGAGGTCGGATCTGTTGACTGTTTAGTCTTGATCTCAGGTTTTACGGGGGTTCTAGCGATTCGAGGCGGTGGTGAGATCCGCAAAGTCTGACCCGGATGGATCACATAAGGCGCTGATAAGTCGTTGTATTTTGCCAGATCCCGGTAGTCATTTCCGGTATACCATGCTACGGCAAAAAGAGTGTCACCACGCTGTACTTTATAGGTATCTTGGGTAAATTCTTCGCTACCATCTGCAACCTGGCTATTAAGCAGTACCACGGGAGCAGGGGCACTTCGTCCTGCACAGCCGTGCAAGAAGACGAAAACGAGTCCAAGTAACGCTATTGAACGTGGCGACGCTGACATATCATCGCAGGATTATGTATGCCGCAATGGCAAGAAGTACAACGCCCCATCCAAGAATTTCGACGTATTGACGAAGTTTTTGCTCCATTGCCGCACCGCCCCAACGCATTAATGCTGCAACTAGAAAGAAGCGTGCGCCTCGTCCAATAGCAGACGCGATAACAAAGGGCAAAAATGCCATCTGCAAAAAACCGGCGCTAACCGTAAATATTTTATAGGGAATAGGTGAAAAGCCAGCAAGAAAGACAACCCAAATGCCATACTCTTCAAACCACGCCATGGTGGTTTCTATTTTGTGTGTGTAGCCCCAGCTATCAATAAGTGGCGAAAGCCATGCATCAAATGCAAAGTAACCTAGCCAGTAGCCTGCAATACCGCCTAAGATAGAGGCGATAGTTGTGATAAGGGCAAACTGCCAAGCTCTATGCGGCTGAGATAATGCCATTGGCGCTAGCATGACATCCGGTGGAATAGGAAAAAAAACTGACTCTGAGAAGCTTAACCCACCTAAATATTTGGTCGCGTGACGATGTCTCGCCCAGCGCAATGCCATGTCATAGCATGGCTCAAAAAGCTTCACATTAGCTCTCCTGCAACAAGGGGAACAAACCTGACAGACTCTATCGTCGTGGTTTTTAGTTCACCCTCAATCCTATCAATACACAGTAACGACTGTTGTTCGTTACCTACGGGAATAATTAATCTTCCGCCTTCTTTAAGCTGGTCACATAAATCTTGAGGAAGGCTTGCCGCAGCAGCGGTGACGATAATGGCGTCGTATGGCCCTTTTGACGACCAACCTTTCCAACCATCACCGTGTTTCATTGCAATATTATGAAGATCAAGCTGATTCATACGGCGCTTAGCTTGAAACTGCAATGATTTTATACGCTCAACACTAAATACTTTCGAAAATAGTTGCGCCAATATAGCCGTTTGATAACCCGATCCTGTACCAATCTCTAGTACTTTCTCGGGTTTATTAGGGCTATCAAGAAGCAGCTCTGTCATTTTGGCAACGATATAAGGTTGCGAGATAGTCTGGCCTTGTCCAATGGGTAAGGCGGTATTCTGATAGGCTTTGTGCTTTAGCGCATCGGGCAAAAAGCCCTCTCGCGGTGTACCCGCAATGGCGTTTAATACTGCCTGTGAACGTATTCCTTCGTTGTAAAGCAGTTCTGCTAACGCGTCTCCTTTTCTAGAAGCTCTCATGATGTTGCGTACTTTCCTTTATTCTTATTTCCAGCTTCGCTAGTCAATTATGTGGCGAGCCACGCTTTCATAGTATCTAAACTTTAACATGCCGTCATCTCTGTGCGTATTGTTCAACAGCACAATACCCATTAGCAATAGCATGAAAGGCAGTATAAGGGCTAGTATCACTAACCCCAATAAGGCCAGCTAAGCCAGCTAGGGCAATGCAAATTACACGCGATTTATTGGCGACAAGGTCTCAACACACTCACGCAGTACCGATGTAGCAAAACAGCCACTTGGCAGTGAAAATGAGACGGTAAAGGTATCACCTTTGCTTTGCCACTGTAGCTGAGAAGGCCATATTTTAATTGCTCGGCGCTCTTGCTCGAAGCCGCATTGACTCAGAAAATCGATGACTTCACTATGATCAGACGCGACGCTTTGCTCTAAAGCCAATGCCTGATTTTTTGTAGCAAGTTCTCCCTTTCCCCACAGTGGTGCTGAAGGACAAACATCCTTCTCAGCATAGCGCTCTTGAGCGCGTAAATGGCGCTCATCAGCACTCGCTTTATCGTACATAAAAAAGCTATTTGAGCCTGATAACACTAGCGCGTCACCATCAATGACGGTGTCGAATTGTTCAGTTTCAAGCCGTGTAGAGAGCATTTCATTAAATAGCCAGCTACGCAATGCTGATAGTGCCATCGAGCGCTTGTTTCTGTGTCTAATAGCTTCACCGTTTACCATACGCTCAGCCATAACGAGATTACCGCCTCGTTGCACCTCACCCATGTCGTTTAAACGCATAACACCAAAGCGCTGCTCACCGTAATAATTTGGTACGCCATGCTTTGCTATCTCTTGCAAGCGTTCTTCAATGGCTTCTGGATGCATAACTTGTCGTAGGGTTATGGTGAAGTGATTACCTTTTAGTTGGCCAGTGCGCAATTTCTTATTGTGACGAACCTGCTTAAGTACGCGCACTCCTTCAAGCTCAAATGTACTGAAGTCAAAGTCAGGCTTACCGGGTGCATGAATACCGAACCACTGTTGTGTGACGGCATATTTGTCTTTTCGTCCTGCATAGGTAATTTGACGTAGGGGAAGCTTCACGAAGCGAGCCAGCTGTTCGGCAACAAATGCGGTGTTTGTATTCGTTTTTTCAACAAAAACGAACTGGTGTTCGCCTTCGCCACAGGGCTCATACCCAAGGTCTTCTACAACTTGGAAGTCGTCGGCTTGAAACTTGAAAATACCTGTCGATACAGGTTTGTCGAAATAGTAATGCCAGTGATCGGTGTGTAACGGCTTCATAATTTTTCCAGCAGCGCCACAGCGTGCGCAGCAATGCCTTCTTTGCGCCCTGTGTATCCCAGTTTTTCTGTAGTAGTGGCTTTTACGTTAATAGCATCAATATCAACACCACAGTCTTTAGCTATAATTTCGCGCATGGTACTGATATGGGGAGCCATCTTTGGCGCTTGGGCAACAATTGTCATATCCGCATTACCCAGTTTGTAGCCTTTATCGTTCACTACCGATACAACATGTCTTAGTAATACTCGACTATCAGCACCCGCATAGGCATCATCAGTATCAGGAAAATGTTTACCAATGTCGCCTAGGGCCGCGGCACCTAACAGCGCATCACAAAGTGCGTGCAGTAATACGTCGCCGTCAGAATGAGCAACTAAGCCTTGCTCATAATCAATCTTTACACCACCAATGGTAATGGGGCCGTTGCCACCAAATTTATGTACGTCGAATCCATGTCCTATTCGCATTATGGTTGTGCCTTTTTTTATCGTGGCGCGTTAGCGCTCGCGTAACTTTTGTTGTAAATAAAATTCTGCCAAGGGTAAATCTGCTGGATGAGTAATTTTTATATTCGCAGGGCTACCGTTAATCATGGCAACTTTGTGACCCGCCAGCTCCATCGCCGACGCTTCATCAGTAATATTTGCACCAGCGGCGAGACCTGTTTTAAGAGCGTGCTTTAATAATCCCGCAGGAAACAGTTGTGGCGTTAGGGCGTGCCACAAATCGGTTCGCTCTTCTGTATGTGAAATTGTTCTCATGGTTGCCAAGGTGTTAGGCGATGCTGTTGCTCGCTTCATTGTATCGCGCACTGGCGTGGCCAATATGCCGCCCGCTACCGACTTGTCTTTCATCACATCTAGTAGCGAGGATATATCCTCTTCATCAACACAAGGGCGAGCTGCGTCATGAACCAATGCCCAGTCTGTTGGTGCTAATGTGGCGATACCGTTAAGCACACTGTCAGCGCGTTCCTTGCCACCTTCAACCACGCGAATTGCTTTACCGTTAAGTTCCAATTCGGCGAAATACGCGTCGCCCGCACTAATCGCAACGACAACGTCGTCTATCTTAGGATGGTTAACAAGGGCGTCAATGGTGTGTTCCAGAATGGTTTTAGTTCCCAGCATGAGATACTGTTTGGGGCGATCGGCTTGCATTCTGCTGCCAACGCCTGCGGCGGGAATGACCGCAACAACGCGAGGGGTAGTCATGTTATTCACTTCGATTCTGCTGGTAAAATGCGGTAAAAAGTTTCACCTTTTTTGATGAGACCAAGCTCATTTCTCGCCCGTTCTTCAATAGCTTCTAGCCCAATCTTTAAATCGCTGATATCGGCTTTTAAGAGGGCGTTGCGCTGCGCGAGGTTGGCATTTTGAAGTGCTTGTGTGTGAACTTCTTGCTTGCGATTGAAGTAATCGGGAATACTGTTTTTGCCAAACCATAGGCGATATTGCAAAAGTGACAACAGCACTAACAATACAATAGGAAGCCATTTACCTTGCAACACAAATCCACCTGAATATTGGTTGAGCATAAAAACACAGAGGCATTATTGCCTCTGCTCTGTGTCACATTATGCCGCGAACGCGCGCTGAGTCAAAGGCGTATTAGTCACCTTGGCCAAATTTGCCCTTAAGTTTATCTAGCAGTTTGTTTTTCTGTTGATCAACCACGTTATCAAGTTGTGCTTGTAGAAGCTCCTGTAATGCTGCGCTGTCACCTTGCGCCGCGCTTAACATGCTGCTCACATCAACAAGCTCGCCGGATAACACCGTTTGCTGGTTGCTAACCATGGCGTTGAGTTTAGTGTTTAGCTCATCCAATTTATCTTTTTGACTATCGGTTAACTGCGATAGTGCAGCTTGCGCTAGTTTATTGTCTAAATCTGACTTAATGTTGAAGCCTGGGTTTGAAAGTGTACCGTCTAGCAGCATTGTCATGTTTAAGCTACTTAGGCCTTGAAGCGCCTTGGCAATAGCGCTGGTAACATCACTCGTACCAGTGGCCTCCATAACCAGTTGCTGCAGGTCAACTTCACCCTTGCCTGATAGCAGGTTATCAGTAACTTCCATCGAACCGTTGGTTCTCATTAAGGCCGACTTTAATACGGCGTTCAAGGTTTCATTTTGGCTGAAGGAAATCTCAGACATGTTAACACCAGCTAGTTCCCATACCTGGCTGGCGTCAACGCCGTTACCATCTATCCAAAATTCGCCGCTAGAGGTAAATGACTTCAGTAAGTCACCCGCCGCTTCAATGGTAAAAGTAGTTGGGTTACCAAACACTTCGTGCACATTAGTAATGTTGTTCCATGTACTGGTAATCGCCTCATTTTGCCAAAGTACAGAGACGTTGGCTTCTTTAACCAATATAGAAGGTATGTCTGCTGGCGCTTCGCTTTTTTCCTCACCTTGAATGAGGGGCATGACAATTTGCATCGCAGCCATTAGGTATTCAGTGTATTCGGCTGCTTTGTCACCGAAAACGAAATAAGTAACTTGAGAAAGGGCGGCCTCATCCCCTGCAATTACACCTTTTAGCAACGCATAGTCTTCTTTGGGGGCATTTTTCAGTGCTTCTACACTGCTACTTAATGCCACTTTGGCGTCAGAAGCTTTTTCTGTGAAGCGACTAATAAGCGCTCTGTCTGCTTGCATCTCTTCTTTAAGTTTATCAAACGCAGACTTTGCTTGAACAAGCGCTTGCGGGTCTTTGTAATTTGTCTCTTTTAGCTGCGCCACTTGCGTTTTATAGTAATCGATACGCGATTTATCTGGCAGATTTTCATAGTCAGATTTCAAGTCTACCCCATAACTCTGATAAGCCTCTTTCGCTTGCTCGATGGCTGCCGTGGTTTTCAGTGGGTTACGGGCAAGTAGCTCATCAACAGTAGGTACCGCTTCTTTAGCTTTTGCCTTTATTTCATCGAAAGACAATGAACGCTCTGGTACGCGATACACTTCACCGGGCGCTGCACGTTCAGTATCAAATTGTACTTTCAGTAGGTTTAAGTTATTTACAATGACTTGATCATCTAGAAGGGGAGCCAACTCTACATCTGCATTTGCGTGCCCAATGAAAACTTGGTTGTGTGAGGGCTTAGTCGGGTTCGTTAACGCAATGCCTTTTAGCGTAACGGTAGTAGGGAATAACGAGTGATCAAATTCATCAATGTTAACTTCTGCGCCGTATGACTCACCAAGCTTAGACTCAAGAATTGATTTGATAATGGTGTTAGCAAAAAGGAAGTACACCAAAAACAATAGAACAAAAAAACCAACAACCCACAGTAATATAGGTTTGCCCTTGCTTTCACTACTCATTTCCCACTCCTTGACTTGATGTGTGTTTGGTGACGCCAATTACGCTTTTTCGCTACGCCACATGGGCATAATTAGATTGAAATTAAGCGTAAGCTTGGAACACTTTCTCTCGAAAATTCAGTGTAATGCACTGGCTCATAATCTTCCATAGTTTGCCATACAAATAAAAAATTCTACGCCTTATAAAAAAGGGCACGTGGAGAACGTGCCCTAGGTTATACATTCAGTGCTACTGCATTGCTGGCATCTACAATTTGAAGCGGTTCGCAATATCCATAATGGCCAAACAGCTCGCGCGAAGTGCTTGGCTTGCTGAGGCCAGTTCATCTGCAGTGCGCAAGCTATTATCAGCCGCGCCAGAAAGCGCATTAATTCGCACGTTTGCTTCATTAGCAGCTTCTGCTTGTTGTTCAGTTGCACGTGCAATTTCACTGCTCATATCGGCAATTTCTGTCATCAGCCTGTCTGCTTCTTGTAAGTTTTGGTTGGCCTGAATAGCGTTATCAACGGTTTTCGTAGATGCAGACTGGCTTACTTTCACGGCATCGACCGCAGCTTTCGCATTGCTTTGTAATTTCTCAATCATCGCTTGAATTTCATCAGTGCTTTGACCGGTGCGACTGGCAAGGGTACGCACTTCGTCAGCAACTACGGCAAAGCCGCGACCCTGTTCACCTGCTCGGGCGGCCTCTATTGCCGCATTTAACGCAAGCAAGTTAGTTTGTTCGGCAATACCGCGAATGACATCCAGTACCGCACCAATGCTATCAGTCTGCGCTGCAAGTTCAGTTACAACGCTGCTTACACTTTCAATATCTGATGTAAGAGAGCGAATGTCTTTAACGGTATTATCAACCACCGTAGCACCATGCTGTACATTACTGCGTGCGCTGCTGGTACTTTTTTCAGCAGAATCTGCATTGTTGCTTACTTCATTAATTTGCGACGTCATTTGTTCCATCGCGGCGGCGACTTGAAGCATGTTTTCATTCTGGTCGTGCGCTTGCTGATTACTGTTTTTACTCGAGTTTTCAACTAGCTCTGCTTGTTGGCTAAGCGAGTTGATATTTTCTCTAATACCCAGCAGTGACTGTCGCATTTTTTCAGTGTATTGGTTAAAGTACCTTGCCAGTCGAGTGACTTCGTCTTGTCCTTTTTCAGGTAGTGAGCGGGTGAGGTCGCCTTCGCCTTGCGAGATATCTTTCATGCGCTCAGTTACTTCCTGAACGGGCTTAACAATGCTTCCGCCAATCACGTAGATAAGTAACACCACTAACAAAACACTTACAACGCAAAAACCAATCATTACGTTGCGCATGTGGGCGTATTCTGCTTCCAAGTTCGTCAGATAAATGCCTGAACCCACTGTCCAACCCCATGGCTTAAACTCTTTAACATAGGATATTTTATCTGTGGGCTCTGTCTCGCCAGGAAGCGGCCACACATAGTCAACAAAGCCATCACCCTGAGATTTCACAAGCCTTGCCATGTCGACAAAAAATGCCTTGCCACTACCATCTTTAAATGTGCGTAAATCATTGCCATCGAGTGCGGGTTTTATGGGGTGCATTACCATGGTCGGCGTTTGATCTTGGATCCAAAAGTAATTGCTACCATCGTAACGCAGTGCTCTAACCGCATCTAGCGCGAGCTGTTTGGCCGTTTCTTCGCTCACGTCAGTGCGTGCAGCAAAGCTGCCAAGCATGGTATGAACGACCTCTACCAAGTGCTGGTTTTCTTCGTAAGACTTTTGCTTGAGTGCTTCAAAGTGCCGGTTTAGCACCAGCCCCGTGAGCACAACAAACAACAGAATTATTAAGGCAATAATAATACCCAATCGTTGGATAAGGCTGAAGTTTCGTAACCACATAAACACACACCTACTTATCGTGATTTTTATTTTTTTACTAAGTGTAGACGCTTTTTTTTAGTCCACACCGATTGGTGCGTGATTTTGTGAAAATGATAAAAGCTATTTTAAGTTTTCGTTGTTTTAAGGAGTGGAAATTGCCTAAATTTATGTTTTTCAACGCCTACATTCATTAGCCGTTAAATCACTTAGACATCGTGTAAACGTGAGTGGACTGCCTACTTAGGCTTGTTTGCAAAAACTTTGCTGGTAAGAGCTTGGCAGGAGTTTTTTGTGTGCTAACATCCGCGCGAATTTGGCGTCATCGTGATCTTCATCCATAAGTATAAAGTTAAAAAGAAGACTGATGCGTAATTGTGGAGTTTCGACTTCGCTTGTTTTTTAGCCGCTTCCATGACACCGTGGCGCATCAAACCACGGCGGGAACGCTTTTTTATTACAGCTATTTCTATGAAAGGGTTGCAATGCTCATTAACGACACACTTCATACAACATCACCCCTACGCCAGCGCATAAGAGACTATTATCGCATTAGCGAATCAGTCGCGGTGGATCAAATTCTTCCTATTGCAGAGGTGAATCCTCGAGCGCGAAGTCGTGCTTGGGAGCGCGCGCGTAAAATGGTGCTTCAAATTCGTCGTGAACAAGAGGGCCACGGTGGTGTAGATGCGCTGCTAAATGAATACTCACTGTCTACCGCCGAAGGTGTGGTATTGATGTGTTTGGCCGAAGCATTACTTCGCGTACCTGATAAAGCAACGCAAGATGAGCTTATTCGAGACAAATTATCACAAGGCCAGTGGACGCCGCACCTTGGTAATTCAGAGTCGCTGTTTGTAAATGCATCTGCATGGGGCTTATTGTTCACCGGCAACATGGTGAACTATGCCGACAAACGTAAAAAAGAACAGTTTGGTTTATTGAAGAAAACCCTTGGTCGTTTAGGTGAACCTGTTATTCGCCGCGCAATGAACATCGCAATGCGTGTCATGGGCCGCCAGTTTGTTATGGGCGAGACCATTGAAGATGCGGTAGAGCGCGCCAAAGAAAAAGAAACCAAAGGATATGTCTATTCTTACGATATGCTTGGTGAAGGCGCGCGTACCATGCGTGATGCTGACCGCTATTATGACGCATACGTAAAAGCAATTAAGGTGATAGGTAAAGCGGCCAATGGTCGCGGTCCAAAACGTTCGCCAGGTATTTCGGTTAAGTTATCAGCAATACATCCACGTTTTGAGTTTTCGCACCGCGAACGCGCTATGGCAGATATTCCACCGCGTCTAAAAGCCCTGTGCATAATGGCGAAAGAATACGACATCGGCCTAACAGTTGATGCAGAAGAGGCGGATCGCCTTGAGCTATCACTCGATATCATCGAAGCCGTATTCCGCGACGAAGATCTCAATGGCTGGGAAGGCTTTGGTCTTGCGGTTCAGGCATACCAAAAACGTGCTATTCACGTTATTGAACACCTACGAGAACTAACTTTGGAAGTAGGCCGTCCGTTAATGGTACGCCTGGTAAAAGGTGCTTATTGGGATACGGAAATTAAGCTTACTCAGCAAGCTGGCTTGGAAGAATTTCCAGTATTTACACGCAAGTCATCAACCGACGTGTCGTATCACGCGTGTGCTAACCGCTTACTCGAGTATCGCGATACCATTTATCCGCAGTTTGCGACGCACAACGCTTACACCGCGTCTGTGATTGTTGAACTAGCAGGAGATGATAAAGAAGGATTTGAGTTCCAGTGTCTTCACGGCATGGGCGATACGCTTTACGACCAAGTGGTAACGCAAGATAAAATTCAGTGTCGTGTATATGCACCAGTGGGTGAGCACGAAGACTTGCTGGCCTATCTTGTGCGCCGTCTTCTTGAAAACGGTGCAAACTCTTCGTTCGTCAATGCCATTGTTGATGACGAAAAGCCGGTAGAGTCTTTACTTGAAGATCCTGTTGAGAAAACGCAGCGCTTGAAAGTACGCTATAACAAGCTGATAAAGACGCCTCGTGGTTTGTACGCGCCTGAACGCGACAACTCGCGTGGACTTGACCTTACCGATACCAATGCGGTGACTGCGCTTAAACACGAGCTGGAGCGTTGGCAGGACTACTACAAAGTAACAGGTGATGTGCCTGAAGGCGCAACGCCAGTGCTTAGCCCCACAAATCACGAAGATATTGTGGGTTATCATCACTACGCCACACCAGAGCAAATGCTGTCGGCACTAGATGAAGCACAAGCAGGGTTTGACGCTTGGTCGAAACGCGATGTGAAAGAGCGTGCTGAAATTCTAAATCGCACTGCAGACGCATTAGAGCGTCACATGGCGGAGCTTATCGCGATTTGTATGCGTGAAGCTGGAAAAGTAGCACAAGACAGTATTGACGAAGTGCGCGAAGCCGTGGACTTTTGCCGTTACTACGCCGTTCGCGCCGAAGAACTGGCAGAAGATCAGCGTTTACTTCCTCGTGGTGTGGTGCTGTGTATCAGCCCTTGGAACTTCCCACTTGCCATTTTCTTGGGGCAAGTAGCCGCCGCTTTAGTAACGGGCAATACTGTCATCGCTAAGCCAGCTGAGCAAACCAGCATTATCGCCAAGCGCGCTGTGGATATTATGCATTCGGTTGGTTTACCTGAAGATGCGTTAAAACTCATTGTGTCACCGGGTAAAGCAGTTGGCGACACCTTGCTACCAGATGAACGCATCAAAGCGGTAATGTTCACAGGGTCGACCCAAACGGGTACGTTGATCTCTCAAGTTCTTGCTGAGCGAGGTGGCGAGCAGGTGCCTCTTATTGCAGAGACAGGTGGTCAAAACTGTATGATTGTCGACTCTACTGCATTGCCAGAGCAGGTGGTAGACGACGTCATTCATTCTGGTTTCCAAAGTGCGGGTCAACGCTGTTCAGCACTACGTGTACTTTTCGTACAAGAGGAAATCGCAGACGATCTTACCGATATGCTTATCGGCGCGATGAAAGAGCTTACCGTAGGCGACCCTACACAGCTTGCTACCGATGTAGGTCCAGTGATTGACGAAAAAGCCCTTAAAAGCTTAACTGATCATCAGAAATATATGGAAGATAAAGGTAAGTTACTTTATCGCAATGAAATGCCGGCAGGTTTTGATAGCGGTACTTTCTTTACGCCAACACTCTATGAAATTGAAAACATCAATGTGCTTGAAAAAGAGGTATTTGGGCCTGTCGTTCACATGGTGCGCTTTAAGTCAAAAGACTTAGACTCGGTGTTAGCGCAAATTAATGGTACTGGCTATGGCCTTACTATGGGGATCCACTCGCGTATTGAAGAGCGTGCTAACGAATTAGCCGCAAAGAGTCGTGCGGGTAACGTTTACATTAACCGTAACATGATTGGTGCGATTGTTGGTGTTCAGCCGTTTGGTGGCCGTGGCTTGTCTGGTACAGGCCCTAAAGCGGGTGGTCCAAACTACTTATCTCGTCTGATGGTAGAACGTGCAACACCTAAGCCATCGCATATTGATGATGTTGATGCCACAGATGCAGCTCTGGTGGGCGATGAGAAAATTGCAGAACGCGCTCACGTGATGATGGATAAAGCGAAAGCGGTTGAAGTGCAGTGGCGTCACACACCACTAAACGACCGCATATCAATGGTGCGTCAGCTACTCGCGAAAATAGCGAAAGTAGACATTGTTGATGAGTTAGCCGATGACTTAAATCGTACGCTGGCCACGGCTCGTCAACAGCTTACCAGCGTTGAGCGAAAACTCGCGAAACCACAAACGCTACCTGGCCCAACGGGCGAGTCGAACAAGTTATATCTTGAGCCGCGCGGTATTCTGGTGTGCTTTGCTGATAAAGACGTAACCTTTGAATATTGGTTGCTTTCTATCGTAACGGCGCTATCTACTGGTAACCCAGTCGTGTCAGTAGTCTCTGAAATTTTCTACGACGAAGCGGTAGAAATTCAGAATAAGTTCGAGTCCACAGGTGCGCCAAAAGGCTTATTCCAAGTCGCACGTCTGGCACATCTTGATACGTTATTGATGGACGAAGACCTATCTGGCGTTGTGGTTGATTCTAATACAGAACGCACGGCACGTATTACCGCTATGTTGTCATCACGTGAAGGCGCAATTTTGCCTGTGATCACCGCAGAGTATAACGATAATCTTATTCAGCGACTGATGACTGAGAAAACGATTAGTATTGATACGACTGCCTCTGGCGGCAATACCTCACTGATGACATTGGTTGAAGACGACGAGTAAGCGTCTAACGCCTATAACGACAAAAAAGGCCAGCATTTATGCTGGCCTTTTTATTACATCCATTCGCTATTTCTGCGCTTTCGCTTGGGTAAGTAGGTTAGCAGCACACCCAGTAAAATACCTGCGCCTGCCACCATACCGCCTCGGGTAAACCAGGTTACAAGCTCATCTTTGTTAGCACTGTCAACTTTTGCAGCAAGGCGAGTGACCTCAGCTGCTTGCTCTTCATTAGTTGTCGTCAATGTAGACACTTGCTGGCGCGCATCGTTGAGTTGTTGGCGCAGTCGTGCGTTCTCAGATTGTGCAGATTGTAAACTGCGCTGACTATCCGCTAGCTGCTCACTTATAATCGGTAATTGCTCTGCTTGTGACATGGTATTTGACACAAATCGGCTTTCTACCCAACCAGTGCGGCCTTCGTTGTCGGTAATCTTGGTAAACTCAGCATCATTGTCTCTGTCTAAAACGGTAATAGGGGTGCCCGCTTCTATTGAGCCCAATATGCGATAGTTTCGGCCTGCGCCTGTGTGCATGAAAACAAACAAGTCATCTCTTATATAGTGTGATGACGATGCTTCTAAATCAGCGATGTCCTGTAGCGAAAATGCTTGAAAAGAGCATGCAACAAGGGCTGCTGCTAACCACTTTCGTATCATATGAAGTCCAATTCTGAGTTTAAAACAACAAGATGGTATTGGTTGACCGCAATAAAGGCAAGTGTGTTCCACTTTTGTCTTAAAGGTACGAGCACTATTGTCGAGTAAAAAACACCTGCCAACACGAATACATCGGTGTATCGCGATTGCGTAAAGCTATTATCGAAGGTAAGGTGTCAGCATCTAAAGCTGTGCTTAGCGCAACCATGTCAGAAATAGAATTAAAATTTGTCACCGGTGAACATGCTCATGAAGCATTTTCTCAACGTGTATTACCGCTTTTTGAAAAGCACCAAATCAATGTGAAATCGCATAAAGAGATGCGGTTGGAAAATGATTACTACGATACGAGTAAACTGGATTTTCAACAACATAAAATGGGTTTTAGAGTACGTGGAAACAATGGACAGTACGAGCAAACTCTCAAAACCAATGGTGTGGTGAGTGGTGGCTTACATAAACGCTCAGAGTTCAACGTACCGCTTGATAACGCCAGTCCTGATTTAACGCTGTTTGAGCCATCTGTGTGGCCACAAGATTGGGATATCGCCACCAAAAATGACAGTTTATCAAAGCAGTTTAGTACGCACTTTACCCGTCACGCCTATGTCGTGGACCTAGGGGAAAGTACCGTAGAAATTGTATTGGACTGTGGTGAAGCTACTACAGATAAAGCAAGTTCGCCTATCAATGAAATTGAGCTGGAATTAATGTCAGGCGACATTAATAGCCTATTCACGCTGGCAGTCCTAATCAATGACAATATGCCAGTTAGGCTAAGTGATGTGTCTAAGGCGGCTCAAGGTTATCAATTGCTCCATGGTTTTAATGCCAAAGTGAGGTACTTGCCTGATTTTCTGGCGCTTGAAGATTCGATATCAACCGAAGAGGCGTTTTGCCTTGCTGTGCAAACTGCCTTAGCGCATTGGCAGCACCATGAGCACGTTTTTTGTGAAAGCGGGGCCATAAAAATGCTTGCCGAAGTGGAAAAGAGTATCCGCTTGTTACTGCAAAGCGTGTCGCTTTATTTACCCGTATTACAATGCCCTGAGTTGTTATCGTTGCACAAAAAATTAGTCGAACACGCTCAGAAGTGGAGTTGGCAAGACGATTTACAGAGTTTGCGCTATTTATTGTCTAAAAAAAGCCTGTTCAACAAAACCTTAAGTAAACAACCTGCTATTGTGAGCTATTTGCAAGGGCGTCAGGCTGGCTTAATGCACGCCCATGAACCCGAAAAATTACTGTTTGATAATGACGCTACAGACATTAAACTGCTCGCGATAAAGCTAATTCAGAATAAGCCTTGGCAGAAAGTCGCTACAGGGTATGATCACCCTGTACTCGACCACGCCAAAGGGTGGTTGTCACAGGGCTGGCAAACCGTACAGCAAAGTATGCCCTTGAGTAAAACCATGGGCCCAGCAAATTATGCCGCGGTAGAAATATTACTGCGTCAAACCCTGTGGAGCGGTTTTTTACTCGGTGATTTGTTTGTAGAAGAGCGTGGTAACTTTCGTGCGCCGTGGCTAGACTTACTGACCGGAATAGACGAGTTGAATGCGCTTCTGATGCTTAAGCAGTCAATTGACGATGCAGAAGTGGAATCTCATGATGAGCTTCGCAAGTGGACGGCCGAAAAACTGACCACGCTAATTAAAGTTATGGAACGTACGCGCACAGTAGCAATGCAGCGCGATATTTATTGGTAGTAAGACACAGTTTCAAGGACGGGCAGTGTCAATGACGGCAACGATGTATAATTATCTTCTTTATATGCTTGTAGCACTGTATTGCACGGGGCTACTTAGGCTTATTTCTCTTAAAGTGAACTTAACAAGCCGACGCTACCTAGTAGGGGCTTTTGTATGTTGGCCATTATTCATGTTTGATGAGTGGCTAAGATTGGCTAATGCCATTGATTATGCCTACCTTTATGGCTTGTCTGAAGTATTTGCAGTGATTGCTGTCACGTGCTGCTATCGCGCCATCAAGCCAATGCTAGTCGATAAGCCGAGCGCACGGCGCCGCCTTTGGTGGCCTGCGGCAGTAACGGGGCTATTACAGTTAAGCGTGTTACTTATCAGCACACAAGAAAAACAACAGTGGTTTGTTAATTCGCCTACCGGAGACCCTCTATTTTTGTGGCCCGCGTATATCGCGTCGTTACTGGCCGGATTTAGTGTGCTGCTTATCGGTATACTCATCACTGAGCAAATCCAGTTGTACCATCGTCATCTGCCTGAACAAGCCGTTGACATTAAAAAGCTTAAAGCGCCACGCCTTGCTGGCGTAATGGGTAGCCTTGTAGGGGTTGCTTTTATGAGTATTTTGCTTGTAACTGCCGCCACTTTTGGCTTTCTGTCTGTGCCATTTTGGGAGAGTTTTCATCACCTAATGTTAGGTGGAGCGATCTTAGTGGTGCTATTTTCACTTACGTTTGTACGTCGAACATCGCCATCTCCCCTCGATTATGAGCGGTTAGATGCTGAGAAGTCGAACCCTTATGAAATCAGCAGTTTAATATCCAAGGCAGAGCGTTACACTATTGAGTCGAAAGTGTACAAGGAACGTTTTGTCACCATAGCGCAATTTTGTCAGGGAGCCGATATGGACCCTACTGCGCTTGCTCTGGCGTTGCGCCTTTCTGATAAGAAAAACTTTCGACGTTTTATTTTTCACTACCGGCTAGAGTATGCCAAAAACGTGTTACTACGCAGCGATGCAAAAGTGGCGGCAGTGGCTAAACGCGTAGGGATTAATTCGGAAAAATTCTTAAGTGATTATCTGGTGAAGCACCTTCGCCATCGATAGCGCTCTAGTGTTCAAGCAAAAAAGGCATTCATCATTATACGGTGGGTGAATGTCTTTCTAAGGTAAAAGCCGCGTGGGCGTGTTTTTATTCTTTCGCCATCAGGGTTAAGCGCGTCGGTCAGTACTTTCCCGTTTGCTGCCTTAGGGCGAATATGCAGTGCATTGCCTTGTCTTGAGGTTATTGACTCGACATGGCCTGTAATGATCTGTTCGGTCAACTCTTCCCAATCCTCTTTTAATAGTTGATCTTCTTCTTCGCTCGGGCGCCAGTAAAAGCCCGTAGCTACACGTCGCTCAGCCAGTGGAATATGTCTCGCGCCCTCAACGGGTAACCACAGTACTTGCTGTAACTTATTGCGCACATTTGACGTCTCCCACGTGATGCCGGGTGTCATGAGTAGTGGGGCGAAACACACATACGTTGTCTCTAATGGCGCAAATTGACCATCAATGGGTATGGTTTTTAATTCAATGCCAAGCTCTGGAAAGTCTTGCTGTGGCTTAGAACCCGCGCTCGCGCCAAGCCATTTTTCAATCAGCATACCTGGCCACCCTTTATGGCGCTGCAAGTTAGCTGGAATCGCCACATTGGCCATATCTGCCAACTCGCCAAGAGTAAGCCCAGCAATGGCATGACAACGGGCAAGTAAGTCATCTGGCGAAGTGGGGGGAGACACTGGAGGTTGCATAAACTACGTTATTTTCCTAATTGAACATCGACGATGAATATTAACACTATGATTGGAGCATAGTTTGTGGAAGAATGAAAACATATAACAGTATAGTGTGCCCGGGAGTCTATGTGATAGATGCCGATGGATTCCGTGCGAATGTGGGCATAGTGATTTGCAACAAAATGGGTCAAGTATTTTGGGCAAGACGTTATGGTCAACATTCATGGCAGTTCCCTCAAGGCGGAATTGATGAAGGGGAATCTGCTGAACAAGCTATGTACCGCGAGCTTCACGAAGAAGTAGGGCTGACACCGAAAGATGTCACTATTTTAAGTGTTACCCGTAACTGGCTTAGATACAAACTGCCAAAGCGATTAATTCGACAAGGTAGTAATCCTGTTTGTATAGGACAAAAGCAAAAATGGTTCTTGTTGCAACTCGATTGTAACGAGAGAGATGTTAATGTACTTAAAACCGGTCATCCTGAATTTGATGATTGGCGGTGGGTTAGCTATTGGTATCCCATTCGCAACGTTGTGTCGTTCAAGCGTGATGTGTATAGGCGGGTGATGAAAGAGTTTTCACCGGTCGTGTTATCTGCACAACACCGAACTCAGCAACGCAGCAGCCCCATGCCTAGCAAGCGTGGTAAAAAGCGCAGGCGAGGTTGATTGCATGGACGGCGGCCTTCACAGGCTTAACCAACTCGCGAAAGATGTATGAGCAAGGATTAACGGGTGAGTACTCAACGTAACACAGGCACAATGCTAACCACATTAAAGCGGATAGTGCAGGAAATGAATCAAATTCCTGCGCTAGACACTGCCTTATTTCGTTTAGCTTCTCGCGTCAAACAAACGCTAGATGTCGACTCGTGTTCAATCTATCTTGCCGATTATGACGCCCAAGAGTTTATCTTAAAGGCCACTGACGGCTTACATCCTGATGCGGTTGAGCAAGTGCGCATTGGCTTCTCAGAAGGCCTTATTGGTTTAGTGGGTCAACGCGAAGAACCACTCAACATTGTTAATGCACACAGCCATCCTCGCTTTAAACACTACCCCGAAGTTAAAGAAGAAAATTACAATGCGTTTTTAGGCACGCCAATTATCAATCAGCGTCGCGTGTTAGGGGTAATAACGCTACAACAATCAGAAATGCGCCGTTTCAGTGAAGACGAAGAGGCATTTCTCGTTACTCTTGCAGCTCAGCTTGCCCTTGAAATCACAAACGCAGATATTCGAGGGGCCTTAACGCTTTCATCTTCACCCGATAGCATCGCACAGCAGAAAAATGTGCGGGGGATAGCGGGTTCGCCAGGACTCGCTATTGGTAAGGGCGTGTCGCCGGACAAGTCGGTTAACTTGAAAAACTGGGTTGTTAAGCGCACTCAGTCGCCCGCCGACCAGATTCAGTTGTACCGCAAAGGTGTGGAGGTAACGCGAGGCCATGTAGACGCGTTATCTAAACGTCTCGATGACGGTATTCCCGATGACGTAAAATCAATATTTCAGCTGTATCACCATTTGCTTGATGCCAATAGTTTAGGGCGTGAAGTCGAAGAGAAGATCCGCCAAGGGTGGGATGCCGCTTCCTCATTGAAGATGGTTGTAGAAAGCTATGCAGCGCGTTTTCAGGCAATGGACGACCCCTACATGCAGGAGCGTGCTATTGATATTATTGACCTGTCTGACCGTATTTTGGCGAATATTTTATTTGAAGCTAACGGTCAACAAGTAGAAGAGAAAACAATTACCGTCCCCAGTATTCTAATAGCAGATGAAGTGTCTGCGCCTATGCTGGCCGAATTTCCCAGAGACAAGCTAAAAGGCATTATTTCAATTAGAGGGTCAAACAACTCTCACGCAGCAATTCTTGCCAGAGCAATGGGTGTACCTGCAGTAATGGGGTGTCAGAATGTCACGCCAGCACTGCTTGAAGACAAAGAAATCCTGCTTGATGGTTACTCTGGTGAAGTCATTGTTTCACCAGAGCGCAATATTAAAGCTGAGTTTATTCAGCTCATTGAAGAAGAGTCGGCAATTGCCGAGAAAATTGATGCTGAGGCCGATAAGCCGTGCGAGAGTATTGATGGCTGCCGTATGTCGCTCTATATCAACGCTGGATTATCCGCCGAAGTTGAGCTTAACGCGGGTCAAATAGGCGCAGGCGTCGGTCTTTATAGAACCGAAATTCCATTTATGCTGCGCGAGCGATTCCCTTCTGAGCAAGAGCAGGTGAGTTTATACCGTCAGATTTTAGAATCTGCGCCTGAGCTCCCGATTACGATGCGTACGCTCGACGTCGGTGGTGATAAACCGCTCCCTTATTTCCCTATTAACGAGGAAAATCCGTTTCTTGGTTGGCGAGGCATTAGACTTACCTTAGACCATCCTGAAATTTTTCTCGTGCAAGTTAGGGCTATGCTGCGGGCGAGCATAGGTTTGAGCAACCTGCAAATTATGCTGCCAATGATCTCTACCGTGTCAGAAGTGCAAGAAGCAAAACGTTTAATTAACCAAGCATTTTACGAAATATCAGACGAGATTGCGCCAGAGAATAAAACAATACACAAGCCCAAGCTAGGTATCATGTTAGAAGTACCTTCAGTGCTGTATCAATTGCCACAATTGGCAAAGCATGTTGACTTCTTTTCGGTGGGAAGCAACGACTTAACCCAGTACCTCTTGGCCGTTGATCGAAATAACACCCGTGTCGCGGGTCTTTATAACAGCTATCACCCAGCGGTGTTAGGGGCGCTATATGACGTGGTGCAAAAGGCTAATCAAAGCCAGGTGCCAGTTACCATTTGCGGCGAAATAGCGGGTGAGCCTGCTGGCGCATTGTTACTGATGGGAATGGGATATCGCCGTTTAAGTATGAATGGCTTTAACTTGCGAAAGATAAATTGGTTAATTCGCAAAGTTACCTTAGATGAGTGTAAGCAATTACTTTCTTTGGCACTCACATCGGTAAGTCAAGAAGAGGTATTTACGCATTTAAATGAATACCTTGAAACGAAAGGGTTAGGCGGACTTATACGCGCTGGCGCATAGGTGTACAACGCGTAAACTGTAAATACAACCAAGTGGTCACCTGAATTCGTGTAAGCGGTGCATGCTCTCCTTAGCAGTGTGTGTTACGCTTGTGCGCGACATTTCAAAGGAACAAAACATGGAACCTATGGTTGTTATCCTAGTAAGTTGCTTATTACTAGGCTCCATTGTGGGTATATTGGCGGGCATGTTAGGTATTGGCGGCGGACTCATCATTGTGCCCGCACTCTCATACTTGCTTGTGCATTTTTTAGGAATGACAACCGAAGCGGTTATGCCAGTGGCTATCGCAACATCGCTTTCAACGATTATTTTCACCGGTATGTCGTCAGCTTTTGCGCATTATCGGCTTGGCAATATTCAGCCAAATGTTGTGTTATATACTGGTATGGGAATAGCGGTGGGGGCTGTTGGCGGTGCCCAGATTGCCAGCCATATTTCAGGTGAAATGTTAAAAGATGTGTTCGCGGTACTCGTTATGCTTATCGCCGCACAAATGATTTTTGGAAAGCAAAAAGCATCAGATAATGAAGCCTCAAAAGCAACACTAGGCGCAGTGGGGACCGTAGCTGGCACCCTAAGTGCACTGATGGGCATTGGTGGGGGCGCACTATTAGTGCCTGCATTGGTATGGTTTAAAGTAAATATCCGAGCTGCAATTGGGTGCGCTGCATTTTGTGGTTTGGTAATTGCGGTTTTGGGTACCGCCAGTTTTATCGTTGCGGGTCTCAATGAGACAGACGTACCGAACCATAGTTTAGGGTATGTTTATTTGCCGGCAACAGCGGGTATTGTAGCGACCTCTATGTTCACGGCGAACATTGGTGCTAAATTAGGTCAGAAAGTGAATGTGCGTGTATTAAAGTCAATGCTTGCGTGCTTGCTAGTACTTGTCAGTATAAGAATGATTTTAGGAATTGAATAACATAATGGAACAGAGCAGTTATCTGGTTTTTCCCAGTATCGACCCCGTTATTTTTAGTGTAGGTCCACTTAGCGTTCGCTGGTATGGGCTTATGTACCTAGTGGGCTTTATCGCCGCTTATCTATTGGCACAGAAGCGACTGTCTCAGACTGACTGGAGTCGAGAGCAGCTCAGTGACTTACTTTTCTGGAGTTTTGTCGGCGTTATTTTAGGTGGCCGTATTGGCTATGTATTCTTCTACCAATTTGGTATGTTTCTCGACAATCCGCTTTATCTATTCAAGATTTGGGCGGGTGGGATGTCATTCCATGGCGGTTTGCTGGGCGTATTGGCTGCCTTGTTCTGGCAAGCTAAGCGCATGAATACCACGTTTTTACAGTTGGGCGATTTTGTTGCGCCCCTCGTGCCAATTGGATTAGGGGCTGGGCGTATCGGTAACTTTTTAAATGCTGAGTTGTGGGGACGTACTACTGATGTGCCGTGGGCCGTCATTTTCCCTAATGCTGGCAATGTGCCCAGACACCCTTCTCAACTATACGAATTTGCACTTGAAGGCGTACTGTTATTCATAATTTTGTGGCTGTTTTCGTCTAAGAAACGCCCCGTTGGTGCGGTAAGTGGCTTGTTTTTATTAGGGTATGGCAGCTTCCGCTTTATTGTGGAGTATTTTAGAGAGCCCGACGCACATATTGGCTTATATCAAATGGGACTAAGCCAAGGGCAACTTCTTTGTTTACCTATGATTGCTTTAGGAATAGGATTAATAGTGCGTGCGTATACGCTCAAGAAAGACCGTGTTGAACAGTAAAAAAATATAAGAATAACGATGAAAGAATATCTCGCTCTAATGCGCCATGTACGTGATACGGGTGTGAAAAAGGAAGATCGAACCGGTACTGGAACACTGAGTGTTTTCGGTTACCAAATGCGCTTTAACCTCCAGGAAGGATTCCCGCTGGTGACCACCAAAAAGTGTCACCTTAAATCCATCATTCATGAGCTATTGTGGTTTCTAAAAGGTGAAACTAATATTGCGTATTTGAAAGAAAATGGCGTAAGTATTTGGGACGAGTGGGCCACTGACGAGGGCGAGTTGGGCCCAGTGTACGGCCATCAATGGCGAAGCTGGGACAGAGGAGATGGTACTTCTGTCGATCAAATAGCTGAAGTCGTCGAGCAGATAAAAACGAATCCAGACTCAAGACGATTAATTGTTAGCGGCTGGAACCCCGCAGTGCTACCGGATACCAATTACTCACCAAAAGAAAATGCGGCCATGGGTAAACAAGCATTACCGCCATGCCATACGCTTTTTCAATTTTATGTTTTAGATGGGAAGCTTAGCTGTCAGCTGTATCAGCGCAGTGGCGACATTTTCTTAGGTGTGCCTTTTAATATTGCAAGTTATGCACTGTTAACCATGATGATGGCACAGGTTTGTGACTTAGAGCCGGGTGATTTCATCCACACGCTAGGTGATGCACACTTGTATTCGAACCATCTTGAACAAGTGGAGTTGCAGTTAAGCCGCGAGCCATTTGAACGCCCCACTATGGTTATTAACCCAGAAGTAAAAGATATTTTTGGGTTTAAATTTGAAGATTTCGAACTCAAAAATTACCAGTCACATCCGCATATCAAAGCACCCGTTGCGATATAAGGAGCTACTATGAGTACTCCTATTTTAATTTGCGACGATTCGGGCTTCGCAAGACGCCAAATGGCGCGCAGTATACCCGATGGTTGGGATGTGGATATTTCATTTGCCGAAGATGGCAATCAAGCGCTTACGCTCATTCGTGAAGGTAAGGGCGACGTTGTGTTCTTGGACTTAAATATGCCCGTGATGGATGGCTACCAAACGATGGAAGTTATCCGAGAGGAAGACCTGCCGTGTTTAGTCATTGTGGTATCAGGTGATGTTCAGGCGCAAGCGCGAGAGCGCATGCTTGCGTTGGGGGCACTCGACTTTATACGCAAGCCAATAGACAACGAAAAACTGACCCATATTTTATCGTCGTACGGTATTTATAGCGGAAAGGCTGACTCAACGGCGGCTCATACACAAGACAGCGCCACATCGGATGAAGACAAGTTAGATGCTTGCCGTGAAATGGTAAATATTGCCATGGGGCGCGCAGGGGAGAGTCTTGCCGAGCTACTCGGCGAGTTTATCGACTTACCCATTCCCAATGTTAACTTAATTGAAAGTAATGAACTTTCAATGGCTGTGGCAGAGATAAATCGCAACGACAGTGTGTCAGCGGTATCAAAAGGGTTTGTCAGTGAAGGTATCAGTGGCGAAGCACTGGTGATTTTCAATGATACAAACTCGCAAAATATTGTAGAGTTACTGAAGTATCCTCCCTCTGAGTCTCCCGCCAGCCTTGCGCTTGAGGCGTTGATGGATGTATCGAATATCCTGATAGGGGCATGCTTAAATGGGTTGTCTGAACAGCTAAACGTTGAGTTTAGTCACACGCACCCTGTGTTATTAGGGCAGCACAAAGGCTTGTCGACGTTGTTAAGTGATAACGTGCATCGATGGGGAAAGCTTATGGCCATCGAAATAGGATATGCAATAAAGGCAAGAGATATCTCGTTTGACTTGCTGTTGTTGTTTCCCGGTGACGCCATTAATCAACTGTACTCTCGACTTCTCAACGACGACAAGGACAGTCTATGAGCATCCCAACAGATTCATTTAACTCGGCGACTTTATTTGATTCAACGGCATTGCCTAGTGAGCTCTTAAATTCTATTGAGGTCGGCGTTGTGATCCTCGACCGCACTTTTGAGGTGAAAGTGTGGAACAAATTCATGGAAAACCATGGGGGCATGCGCAGTGTCGATATGGTTGGAAAGAGCTTGTTTAGTCAATTTTCAGAAATTGATGAGCAATGGCTACGTACCAAGGTTGACCCCGTATTTAACCTTAAAAGCCCCGTATTTATCATTTGG
The DNA here is from genome assembly GCF_020515205.1 of Alteromonas sp. McT4-15. Taxonomy (NCBI): domain Bacteria; kingdom Pseudomonadati; phylum Pseudomonadota; class Gammaproteobacteria; order Alteromonadales; family Alteromonadaceae; genus Alteromonas; species Alteromonas sp. McT4-15. The sequence continues at coordinate 9,762 of NZ_JAJALG010000032.1, read as the reverse complement.
GAGCAGCGCCCATATTTGTTTAAGTTTGGATGTAATCGCCCAGTAACCTGTGCTGCAGATCATATGTACCAGAACGTGACTATGTTCCCTATTGTCGATAAAGCGGGCCATGTCGAGCAGTTTTGCATGTTGGTTTACGATGTGACAGAGCAGGCGTTGGGGAAACTCGGCATGGAGCACTTAAACGAAGAGTTAAAAACGGCAAGTCGCGTCGATGGCCTAACTGGGTTGTACAATCGCCGCTATTGGCAAGAACGCTTCGATGAAGTGTTCAAGTTGAGTAAACGCCGCGGAAAGCCAAGCACAGCAATGATGCTGGATATAGACCACTTTAAACGTATTAATGATACCTATGGTCACCAAGCCGGCGATAAAGTAATTAAAATGCTCGCTGCGCTGATCAAGCGTTGCATCCGCGAGACAGATTTAGCAGGTCGTTACGGTGGTGAAGAGTTTGCCATCATCTTGACCGACTCGGCGTTGGACAATGCAAAAGTAGTGGCTGAACGCATTCGTCAGTTCGCTCAGCGCTTAGAAGTAGAGCATGAAGGAAAAACCATTCGATTTACCATCAGTTTAGGCTTGGCGGAGTTTGATTCCAACATTAAAGGTGCAATGGGCTGGCTTGAACTGGCTGACCAAGCCCTTTATGAAGCCAAGCAAAACGGCAGAAATCAGCACCGCGTATTTGAATCGGTAACGCTTTAACTAAACATCAAAACACCAAAAATGCGCTTAAATGGTAAGTTTAAGCGTATTTTTGAGCTCTTGAAAAGTAATGGGTTTGACGAGGTGATAGCGCATTCCAGCCCTTAATGAGGCTTCCTTATCGTCTCGCTGTGCATTGGCAGTAAGTGCAATAATAGGGAGGTCTGGATTGCGTTCCCGTAATATTTTTGCCACTTCTAAACCGCTTAAATCGGGCAAATTGATGTCGAGCAGAACACAATCATACGCGCTTTCATTTGCGCGAATAATGGCATCGTCACCGTTGTAGCAGATAGTCACGGCATGCCCCATACATGTCAACATGTGCTCCACCATTTCCGCATTAATTGGCTCGTCTTCAACAACCAGTATGTTTGCTCGTGTAACGGGGGCCATTATCTTCGTTTTATTCATGGCTAAATTATGCAGCGTGTCGACAAGTCTCTGTTTATCAATGGGCTTCACGAAACTTTGATAAATGGGTAAATCGGAGTTAGCAATGATATTGGCAATATCGGGAGTAGCAGAGAGTACGACGACAGGGGGGACGCGCTCGCCGTAAATCGCTGAGAGGGTTTTAACTAACTCAAGGCCTGTCATACCCGGCATGTATAAATCGGCAATGATAGCGCTGAACTGCAGTACTTCATCGTGAAGGTTAATCAATTCAGCACCAGATGAAAAGGTACGTGCGCTGAAGCCTTGCGAGGTAATGATTGATTGTAAATGAAGACGTGAGATCTCCAGATCATCGACTACAGCAAATTTTGCATTAGACGGAGAAGATACCTCAATGATAGGTGTTTCCAACGGTTTGATAGGAATATGCACCTTGAATTCACTACCGATCCCTACAGTGCTATTTACACTCAATGAACCACCTAGCTTATCAAGACTGCGCTTGGCCACCGATAAGCCAATACCCGCGCCAGGATAACGATGCGTAGTAGCATGTTTTCCGCGGTAGAAGCGATCAAACATTTTCATTTGCGTGTCGTCGTCAATACCAATACCAGTATCACTGATAATAACAACAAGGAAAATACCTTGGTGTTTTACCAGCGTTGTAATGGTGACGTCGATTAGGCCAGATGAAGTGAATTTTACCGCGTTGTCTAAAATGGCGGTAACGACTTTAGTAATAGCAACAGGGTCAGATTCGATAAAATGCGGCACACTATGGCTGCAGTGCATATTCAACTCTACTTTCTTGTCTTTCACTTGAATTGAAAAGGGGGAAATACACTCATCTAATAGTGCTATCAAATCAATTGATTGAAGCTGTAAGTCGTCCTCTATGTTGTCTGAAAGTAACTCGGTCAAATTATTGGTCAGGCTGAGTAACCGATAGCTTGATTGCTCAGCTTGCTGAATAAGTCGACTGCGCTGTGCTTCCATATTGGGAATAAGCTCTAGTGCACTGATAATTACGCTAATAGGTGCACGAAACTCATGACTAATAAGTTGAATAAACTCTTTTTGATGATGCTGCTCTTTATCAGCAAAAGACACGCGAAGCGCTGAACGATGTAACTGCGAAGCAGGTTTATGAGGCTGGTTTTTGCTAAACAGCCACGCCATCACTTGAATCAATGCTAAAGTAATAACCGAAAAAATGAGTACAAGCAGCATCTGTTGCCTAATTGTCGATACTTGGTTTTGAAGTGCGCTCTCTTGAATTTGAATAGCATCGATTAACGGTGTAAGCGTAAATACTGTGTTAAGCAATTGGGCGGCTTGTTCAGAGGGAAGTACAGCCAAAGTGTAGAGTTGAAGCATAGTATCTTGAATAACACTATGGTTTACTTCTCGCATTAAGCTGCGTTGCTTGCTCTCAAAGTCTTCAAAAGAGAGTTCATTTTCAACGAACATAATTTTCTGTTCTTGAGCAAAATGCACTGCTATCCGTTGGTAAGTGGCTAGTAAGTTTTCCTGTAAAGGCGCTACAAGGTCAAAATTCTGGCTGTACTGGTAACGATTGATCTGTTGCTCAGTTGAAATTAGCGCATCTTCGAACGCACTGTGTTCTTTCAACGCTGAAATCGCGCGCTGTTGTTGGTTCAGTATGTGAGTAAGTGAGGCGAGCGTGACAAGTGCAATGATAATTAACGCAACCTTTACTTTCGACAGAGCACGCTCGTGGCGGGTGTTTTTGACCCTTTTGTGTGAATAACTAAGCTTCTCCGTTTCCAAAGTACTTCCTTGCAGTGGCATTGCTATATCAACGAGTTAACAGAACATGAATATTTCTTTCTTCATTAACTGTAGATAACTTATGTTTACTTGCAAGGTTATGAGTAAAAAATTAACACTTAGTTATTTGAATATTCGACTTTTTTTATATTTTCGCGAATGCTATATAGAAAGCACAAGCTGGGTATGACCATGAGGGCCGTAGCAATAAAAAACAGGCTCCAATTACCGTCCAGGGCATCAACAACAAATCCACTGCCTGAGGCCACCAGTGTGCGTCCAGCGACACTTAATGAGGCCATAAGCGCATACTGCGTCGCGCTAAACGCACGATTGCAAAGTAACGATATAAACGCCACCATAGCGACTGTGCTCCACGCACCTGTAAAACCATCCACTATCACGGTTATTGCTAATAAGCCCGTTGATGGACCTGTCTGTGCAATTAGCGCAAACATGAGGTTAGAGGCCGCCATGGCAATGCCCGCAATCATTAGCCCTTTGTAAATGCCGTAACGGATATTAACCAGGCCGCCCAAAAGCGAAAATACAATAGTAACCCACCAATTGAGCAGTTTTGAGTACGTACCTATATCGCTATTTGAAAAGCCAATCTCCTTGTAAAAGACGATACTCATACGTCCCAAAAATGCTTCACCAATCTTGAACAAAAATATAAATAACAGGAAAGAGGCGGCTAGTTTTACGCCGTTTCGACTAAAAAACTCTGAGAAAGGCGTTATTAATGTCGCTCGAAACCAATATAGAACGCCACTGCCAGTTTCGTGCATTATCTGGCTTAAAAGTGCTTTTCTATCAATCTCTGGCTCGTTGGTCAGTAATGTCGCAACCATTAGCAGAAGCATCATAACCGCTAAAAGTAGATAGATATCAGGCCACGTGTAAGCGGTATAGTCAGCAAGATAAAAAGGAATCGCACCTAAGCCGCCGTAACCTGTCCACCATCCTGCTGTGGCGACAGAAGAAGCCGCTGACATACCATCTTTGTCATTCTCTGCAATGGTATCTATGCGAAAGCCATCAATGGCTATATCTTGTGTGGAAGAGGCAATTGCGATGAAAAGGCCTACAAGTGCAATATAAAATAAATCAGTAGTAGCACTCAGTTGAGACATAACAAGGCAGCACACAACAATTGCGCCTTGCATGGCCATTATCCAGCCTCGGCGTTGCCCTAAAAAAGGTGGCTTTAGTTTGTCCAGTAAAGGCGACCATATAAAGTTAAACGAATAAGTGGCAAAGATAATGCCGAATAGCCCAATTGCAGAACGTGATAAGTTTTCGTCTTTGAGCCAAGCAGAGAGCACAGAGCCAATCATTATCAATGGAAAGCCACTGGATATTCCGAAACAAAAAATACTCAGAAAGCGTTTGTCTTTATAGGTGTTTAATGCAGAGAACAAATAAGTTAGCCCTTGGCGAGTATGCAAAAATGCCATTGAGCCATGAACATTGATGATAAGCAACCTAGAGAATGGTTTTTATTGCGGCAAGAGAGGGGAACGTGTGGGTTAGGGGCGAACACCCACACAATCTAAAGGACAATGCCCCAATCCTTCAAGAAAGTTAACGCAGTTGCTTAATTCGTCGAAGAGGTATTTGTCGTTTTCAAGTTTATCACCATTCCAATAATGCACTTGGTGTAATAGATGCCAAAAAACACGTTCTTTTGGCGTGTATGGCTGTGTTAATGTGTAATCAATCTGGCCCCACTCTTCCATGCTGTCCCAAAAAAAGAGTTCGAGTTCTTCTGCGGGAAGTTCCCCTTGCCAGAATGCTTTCAAATAAAAACACAGTTGCTTCGCTTTACTATCTACGAAATCTTGAACAGTCACGAGGTGCCCAACCGTATTTGCGTTATACAAGTATTATAGTTCATAACAATCTTACTGCTCGTCAGCAGGCCATTGCGTAGTGCGTTTACTCTTTAGGTAATTGTTTTCTAGATTAATTTAGCGTAATCCCTAGAACAGAGATTTACCAGCCTAGATGACGTGTCCAGCCAATAGTGGTGTTTGTAAGTGTATGAATATAAGAGCTTTCTTGTTCTGACTTTATACTAAAGACTAATGGTGAGCCCGATATTTCAACCTGCCGATAATGCAGTTTTAGTGCATTTTTTGCACTTACTCGTCTCTGTGCTGCGGTACTTGATGCCCACTTACTGTAGTTGCCCACAGCAAGATCTAGGATCGGAAAGTCTGATTGGGCAATATTATCAACGACTAAGTCGTTAATTGTGGAATCTGGCCAAAATGGGGAAATAGCGACAAATGTGTCAGGGTGAAGTGCCGGTTGTGTGCTTGCTAGTGACAAAAAGCTCGCTGCCAGCATGCCTTGCGCGATAACCAGTCGGTAACCTTGTCGCTCTTGAAGATAGTTGTTAAGTGCGTTTAGTTGCATGGACAACTTATTTTTTGTGTCGTCAAAATCGAGATGCTGAGTAAGCTGATTACTTCGAGGATGGATGTCTGTGCTCGTCGTCATTACATCGTCAGATTGAGCTGGCGAATTCTCGCCTTCTACCTGCGAAGTGGTTTGAGCGTCATTGTGTAACGGTTGCTCAAATGGGCTGATAACCACATTCCAGCCTTTTTCGGCCAGTTTTTCAGCCAACAGGTCGCCCTGTCCCATCGTTAATCCCGCTGGAGACAATTCACTAATGATAATAGCAGTTCCCAACGGCAAGGGGGTATGAGCGTCAACTTCGACAATGGGCAAAATAGTGTCGCCAGCAATAATTTCTTTCACCTGACCGGGTAAGTATGCATGGCTAATATCGGTAAAAAAGTCGCCTACAGCGGCAGATGAATACACGGAGGGTATCATCAAAAATAGAAGCGAGCATAAATGCTTAGTCATTGTTTGCGAACCAGTCCTAACGAAAAAAGCGCGTTAACTAAATTAGTCTACATACGGTGTATCGGCCTAATGATAAATATCTGCAATACAAATATCGCGAATAGTTCGCTGCCCAACGTTTATTCCTAGCGTGATTTAGTCTTGAGAAAGTGGCTGGGCGCGAACATGACTAAACGGCGCTGGGCATTGAAAATTGAGCCATTGCTTGGTAGATGGATGCGTAAAGCATAAGCTCTCGGCATGCAACTGCAAGCGTGAAGCCATAGCCAAAGCGCTGTCATGTGCATAAAGCCTATCACCCAAAATAGGGTGACCAAGTTCTAGCATATGTACCCGCAGCTGATGTGAGCGCCCGGTAATGGGGTAAAGCGCAACAAGTGAAAAAGGATGCCCGTTTGTATCATATGTGCGTTCAACTACTTCAAAGTGTGTTAACGCGTGTTTGCCCCGTTCAAAATCAACCATCTGCTTTGGTCTATTAGGCCAGTCACAAATTAACGGCAAATCTACTTCGCCGCTATCTTGAGCGATATGGCCATAGACGCTGGCAAAGTAACGCTTTTTTGTTTTTCTAAGCTCAAATTGCTTGGAGATATGGCGATGGCTATCTTTGTTCAATGCCATCACCATAATGCCCGATGTGGCCATATCGAGTCGATGTACCACCGTTGCAGTAGGTAATACCGCGTTGACCCGAGTGATTAACGCATCTTTGTGCTCAGCTGCTTTGCCCGGTACGCTTAATAGTCCACTGGGTTTATGTGCCACAACGATGTCCTCATCTCGATAAAGGAAATCGAGATAAGGCATCATGGGTGGTTTGTACACAAAACTTGGATTTGCCATTAAGGGTTATTCACCACTATGCGCAGTGCGTCTAGCTGGACATCAGCTTCTTGAATAACTTTATCTAACGCATTCATTTGGGTTTCGATAAATTCTATTTCACTGTCGCGCACTGCCGGGTTGCGTTTTTTAAGGTCTCTTAATCGCTGAATCTCGTCATTTAGCGTATTGTGCATAGTTGCTAGCGCATCGTGCTGCTTTTGGTTTGCTTCTTGATGTGCAAGTTTACGCGCTTTTTCTATCGCTAATTCAAGCGGCTGTTGTAGCGCTTTAATTAGCTGTGCTGATATTTTTCGGCCTACTTTGCGTTTTACATCAAAACTTAAATCAGACGGTTTGCCTTGCGCATCTAGACACACTCTTACTGGTGTTTGCGGTAAAAAGCGACCTAATTGAAGTGCTTTTGGTGCTTGCGCGTGCAATACAAAAAGCGCTTCTATCCAATAGGCCCCCTTAGGCAGCGAAGGTTCAGCGATGAAGCCCATACTACTCTTGCCGTGCACATCGGTAAGCACCACATCAATTGCAGTATGCACTAGCGGATGGTCCCAGCTTAAGAACTGCACGTTCTCTAGTGTAGTAGCCACACGGCGCTTGTACGTCACTGTCATGCCCTCAGGATCGAGTCCTGGTAACTGGCTAACCATGGATTCCGTTGGCATAAGGATGAAGCAGTCGTTACCTTTTTCGTCCTGTTGAACGCCTATGGCGTCGAAAACACGCCCCATAAAGCGCGATAAATCTTGCTCACTATCCAACGTAATTATATCTTCAAGCAATTGTTCGACACGTCCTTCACCCGAGGCATTAAGCTCAAGCAAACGGTCTCGTCCGGCTTCAAGTTGTGCTACCAGCTGGCTGTTAAGCGTAATACTCATGTTGACAAGTTCGTCGCGGGCGGCCATATCATCAGGGTGTAAGCATGCACCAATCAACAGTGGCTTCACATCGTCAAATACGCCTGAGCCTGTCGGACAGGTTTTTTCAAAGGCATTGAGCCCCTCATGGTACCAGTCAAGCAACACGTGTTGTGCGGTTTTGGCTAAATATGGCACGTGAATTTGTACCGTCTGGGTCTGGCCAATTCGGTCTAGTCGACCAATACGCTGTTCAAGTAAGTCCGGTGTTATAGGTAAATCAAACAGTACTAAGTGATGTGCAAATTGAAAGTTACGACCTTCACTACCTATTTCGCTACACAACAGTATTTGCGCCCCTTCTTCTTCATCTGCAAAGTAGTGCGCCGCTTTGTCGCGCTCTACAATACTCATGCCTTCATGGAAAACGCTATGACGAATGCCAGTTTGAGTTCTAATCACTTCACCTAGCTCTTGTGCGGTGCGGGCGCTAGCACAGATAAGTAGGATCTTTTCTGGCTTAACGTCTTGCATGAAGTCGAGTAGCCACGCAACTCGCGGATCGTGCTTGGTCCAACTGTTAACGACACTAGCCATTCGCTCTGGATAGAGCGAGTAAGTAAGGTCGCCGCCAAAAACGGCATCTGAGTATACTTCAGGGAGAGCAAGCTCGTAGGCGATTAATTTACGTTCTGGGAATCCTTCGATATTGGCGCGACGGTTTCTAAATAGCATTCGCCCCGTGCCATGGCAGTCAATGAGTTGATGCAAAAGCGCGTGTCGATTGTTTGAATCAGACAAATCACCTGCGTGTTCCATAACATCAGGCGCGAATTCAGCAAGCTTGTTGCGCTGTTTATCATTCGGCTCTGCATCAGATAAAAGTGGTGCTACGGCATCGGCGAGTTGGCTGTATTTAGATTCTTCTTCTAAGAAAGCATCGTAACTATGAAAGCGAGCAGGGTCGAGTAGTCTAAGACGTGCAAAATGACTTTCGTGGCCTAGTTGGTCGGGCGTTGCAGTAAGCAGTAATACCCCTGGGGTTTTATTCGCCAAGGCTTCTACACACACGTATTCTGCAGAAGGAGCATCGCTTGACCATGCAAGGTGGTGCGCCTCATCGACAACCATTAGGTCCCAGCTAGCGGCTTGAATTTGCTGTTGTCGCTTTTCACTTTGGCTCAAGAAATCGATACTGCATAACACAAGCTGATCGTTTTCAAAGGGGTTAACGTCGCCTTCGTCAGACGCCTCACTGGCTTCTAATGCCTCGCAGCGACTTTCATCGTAAATTGAAAATGGCAGATTAACGCGACGCAGCATTTCTACCAGCCATTGGTGTACCAATGAATCTGGTACCAGTATTAGCACGCGTTCTGCACGGCCTGTTTTTAATTGCTGGTGGATAATGAGTGCTGCTTCAATGGTTTTACCTAAGCCTACTTCGTCGGCTAGCAATACACGTGGCGCATGGCGACCACCCACTTCAGAGGCAATATGAAGCTGGTGCGGAATAAGTGATATACGCGCGCCAGCTAGGCCAATAGTACTTGAGCGAAGGTAATCGTATTGGTAATCCAAAGCGCGCTCGCGCAAGTCGAACCACTTCGGGTGGTCAAGCTGTTGACTGAATAGTCGCTTTTCTGGTTGGTTCAAACGAATGTGGTGATCAAGCATGGTTTCGGGTAAACGTGCTTGAGCCTTAGTATCTTCACGTAGACCGTGATATATAAAAACACCTTGGCTTTCTTCTTTTTCGGTAATGGTCATTTCCCAGCCATCTTGGCTTTTTACCGTGTCGCCAATTTCAAAGATAAGTCGTGTTAATGGCGCTTCTTGCTTGGTATACATTCGCGCATCGCCAGTGGCTGGATAAAGCACTTCTACAGAACGAAAATCGACACCGATAATGGCGCCTAAACCTAGCTCTGTTTCGGTATTACTTAACCAACGTTGACCTACTGAAAATTGACTGTCTGAACTCATAAATCACCAACCTTTTTTGCGGGGGCGGTATTGTACGCATTGCGTTGTGATAAGTCATTAATACTAGCTTATTTGATTATCTGTTGCTTAGAGAGAGTGGTTGGGCACAACTGGCACGCATGAACTCATCCATGAGGCTCTCAAACGGCATCCTTGCCGTTTGAAGGCCAGCGGTGCCCAACCACTCTCCCTGCCAATCGCACTTCGCAAGGATTTTTGACTACACTGCACAATGCTTCTTGAAGAGAAAGTTGTCGTAGCATAACCATAAGGCTCTCAAACGGCGTCC
>NZ_JAJALG010000031.1:0-48025 GCF_020515205.1 Alteromonas sp. McT4-15 | reverse complement strand
AAATGATTTAGTCTTAAGCAAACTAATTATGGCACTGGCTTTCAGCTAACCCACGAAAATGCGGAGGCTAGCATTTCACAGGGAGTCATTGTGTCTAGGTGTTAAAGGAATATGAGCTTCGAAAGATTTCATCAACATCGACATATCGTAGGTGGAAATTCAGTTTGCTTTTCCTACGACCGTTTTAATACTAAATTTGAAGTCAAGGTGGGAGACTCTATTACTTATTCAAAGTACTTGTTATTCTGGCCTAAGCATAAAGCAACCGTCCAAATCGGATCTAGTTCATATAGCCTCTGCTTGTACTCGTTTTTAATATGGGGATCATCTTTAAAAAAAGACAATTCAGTGGTTTTAAAAGAGTTACTTCCAAAACGTCGTAGACGCTCGCTAATACTCTTCGGCTATGGTGTTTTTATTGGTTTACTTCGGGCTGCATTTGTTGTTTTTAAACCGTAGAATCTAACAAAAAACTATAGTCGTTCGCAGCGCTCAACGGGACAATAACACGTAGGCTCAGTCGCTTCGCTCCCATTTAAGCCTTTGTGTTATAGCCTCTTATTTGTGCGTTAACTCGACAGTATGTTCCGACACATTTCAAACTATAAGGATATTAAAATGAATAAAATGATCGGGTTAAGCCTACTTACAATAGGCTGTCTTGTTTCAACAGTGTCTTTGGCCAACCAGCTATCTTCTGATTTTCTAAAAAAGGAAATTGAATTAGCCCACACTCAATACCTAAACGGCTCTCCTGAAAGTGGGCTTTACGCACTTCAAGCCTTAGCAAGAATGCTAGAGTCAGATGGTTCTAGTGCCAGTCTAGGCCCAAATAACTTGTCATTTACTTACCTAAGAATAGGTTTGCTACACGAACAGGCCGGTAGCCAAGCTAAAGCACAAGCGTACTTCGAAAAAGCTTTAAGCGCATATAACGGTGAAGATATTGAAATTGCTCACTTGAAAGAAGCTGTTTCCAAATTAGACGAAAAGCGCAGCTAACAAGATGTTTTAGTTCGTTCGCAAACTCACCGGGGTAATTAGCTGTAGACTCGGTGCCTTGTACAAGTATAGGCAACTTGCTAATTACCCCTAGCTACAGTGCACTTTTTACTATTAACGCAGTAGTGAGGCCGCATGAAAAAATTTTCAATTTATTTAATAGCTATTGTGATCTGCTGTGTTGTGTCTTTGGAAATTGGCATTGAGTTAATAACGCAGATAACGTTGTATACCAATGGCTGGAATTCAAATGAACGACACTTACTTGCTGACGATCTAGGCTTCGGCATTCTGCTTTTTATGGGTTTGCTACCAGAACTTGTATTGGGCTTTGTGTACGGTGTTTTCTTAGGCAAGAAAATAAATAAAAAGGTTACGGTTGCCTGAAACCCATTAAGTGGCAAGCTAAATTAAAATATAAATACTGGGAAACACACATGGAAGTCACCAAGGCAAGTCTGCAACGAGCGGTATCAAGCGGCATAATTTCTCAACATCAAGCAGAGTCTCTTTACCACTTTCTTCAAGCCGACATTTCTCAAACACCTAAATTTAGTTTCACTCATATTCTTTACTACCTCGGTGGGCTCATTGCGATAGGGGCCATGACGTTGTTTATGACATTAGGATGGGAAGAGTTTGGCGGTGCGGGTATCGTATTAATTGCTTGTATTTATGCAATTGTGGGTATCATGCTAGCCAATAGAATGGCTAACAAAAACTTGCCGATCCCCGCAGGAATTTGTGCCACGTTTGTCATATGCATTACACCCATTGCAACCTACGGCATTCAGCAATGGCTGGGTGTGTGGCCTGAAGAGGAGGTGGTGTATAAGCAATATCATTTATATGTGAAGTGGCATTGGTTGTACATAGAACTTGCAACATTGGCGGTTGGTATAGTGCTGGCGTGGTTTTATCGTTACCCCTTCATGGTAATGCCAATTGCAGTGACGTTGTGGTATCTCACAATGGACTTAACGTCAGTGTTAGAACCGAACGGCTACACGTGGGAGCTTCGCTCACTTGTCTCTATGTATTTGGGCTTGCTAATGACGCTACTTGCATTTTGGACTGATATACGTTCTAGAACATCAGCTGATTATGCATTCTGGCTTTATCTATTTGGGGTTATAGCGTTTTGGGGCGGGCTCTCTAGCCAAGACTCAGACAGTGAATGGTCAAAGTTCATGTATTTCACTATCAACATGGTAATGATAGGTGTTGGCGCGTTATTAGTGCGACGAGTATTTGTTATCTTCGGCGGTATTGGATGCTGTATTTATTTGGGGCACTTAGCGTCAAATGTATTTAAGGACAGCTGGTTGTTTCCAATTGCACTTACCGCGATAGGGCTATTAGTCGTATACCTTGGCATTCTGTGGCAAAAGCATGAGTCTGTTATTACGCGAAAAGCGAGGTCAATTATGCCAACAGCGTTACGTGAATTGCTGGATGCCAAACAATAGTGTTCGAATGATTGTGTTTTCTTTATATACATCAAAATGTGGGGCGGTAAATGTTAACACTGCGTAAGGCGAAAGAAGACGATGTGTCGTTCCTGGTTGAACTTCGGCTGTCTACTATGGATGAACACATGATTAATGCCGGTTTAGTGCTATCTGTCGATGAGCACAAAGAGCGCGTGCTTTATCAATATGAGTGTTTCCATTTAGTGCTTGATAACAAGAGTGTCATTGGTGCTGTGAAGTTTTAAGATACAGACTCGTGCCTTTACATACATCAGATACAAGTTATGCCAACGCAGCAAGGCAAAGGCTATGGAAGACAAATAATTAGCCAATTAATACAAAAAACCGCGCAAGCCAAGGTCGAACTTAAAGTGCTTAAACAAAACCCCGCTTTTAGACTCTATACTGCCATCGGTTTTGAAGTAATAGGCGAGGACGAATTTGAATATCACTTACGCAAAGAATTGATGATATAGATGGATATTGTAATTGTTAGTGATATTTTTGGGAAAACGCCTGCGCTTGAAGTACTGGCGGCATCACTTGATGGCAATGTGTTTATTATCGACCCTTATGACGGCATTAACATGCAGTTTGTGAGTGAATCAGAGGCGTACGACCATTTTACTCAACACGTGTCTCTTGATAGCTATCAGGTACTAGTTAGTTCTTTCGTGAACAATCTCTCAGACCCCGTCGTCGTAATTGGTTTTAGCGCTGGAGCATCAGCTGCGTGGTTGGCGTCTGCTAGTTTCGGGCAACATGTTGTTTGTGTTTACGGTGTGTATAGTTCGCAAATAAGGCATCATTTGTGGGTAACGCCAGTGGTGCCAACGTATTTAGTGTTTCCCAAACAGGAGAAACACTTCAACGGTAACACGGTAATGAATGAACTTAAAGGCAAGCCAAATATAACGCTTATTCACACCGCCTATCTTCACGGTTTTATGAACAAGCTATCAGTAAATTTCAATCAGCAAGGCTACGATTGGTTAAAAAGGCTTATTAACCATCATTTGGCAGAGATAAGTTCATTGTAGATGGTTAAGCACATAAATGAAGTAGAACAAGAAGTTGCGGTAAGTTGTACCTAAGTGATCGGTTTTAAGTATCTCGATGGTATAAATCATAGTGCTATGGATGTATATATGTGCAACGCAACGTAAAGGACTTGATATGAATTTCTTATTTAATGTTTTGATGTGGGTCGGCGTGGTGATTTTCGTTATTTTTATCGTGGGTTTCATGGCCGCAGCCAAAATGAATAAGCGACAAGACAGCGCGCGCGACAAAAAATAAAATTTTCATTTTATTTCACCCCTTTTGTATTTTTCCCTCGTTTAGTAGAAAAACGGGAGAAAAAACATGCAAACCATATCAATTACAAACCCGCTACTTCACAGCCAATCGTCATCGCAGTGGTTAACACCAGTAAAAAAAAGCAGGGAAGGCCACCTTGTTGCTGGGGGCTGGTGCCATAGTAACTTCAAGTTTGTTTGTTATGATGGCAGAACTGATAAAGCAGGACCAAGTTCAGGTTACTAGCACGCCAGTAGTTACAATAGACCCAATTATTTACCAAGGTGAAGAAGAGAAAACCATTGTAAGGCCCAAGATAAAGCCAATTGAAAAGGTGATTAAAACGCCGCCGACAAAGATTGAGCCGCTAGAGCCGAACAATAATAGTACGGGAAATGAATACACGTTTAATACAACCGTACCTTCAAACGAATTAAATGTAGAGATTAATCTGAACTCAACCCAAGGCGATATGCAAGCAACGCCACAATTTAGAGTAGACCCAACATATCCAGTGGAAGCAAGCAGAGACGGCATAGAAGGGTGGGTTAAACTAGGGTTCAGTGTTACTGCTAGTGGGTCAGTGACTGACATTAGCATTATTGATTCAAAGCCTTCGAATGTGTTCAACCGAGCAGCTCGCAGAGCATTGAAAAAGTGGAAGTACAAGCCGCAAATAGTGGATGGCAAGCCTGTTGCTCAAACTAACATGGTTGTAGTATTAGATTTCAAGCTAGAACAATAAGGAATAGCCTATGAGTATAGGCGCAAGCTTACAGGGTATTTTTCGACGTTCGATAAGAAGCGTTAATAACAAAGAAAAAAGCGCATCGAATAACGTAGTTAATGTCGATTGTAGTAGTGAACAAAATCAAATTGGTTTAAGCGAGCGTCTTATGCTTCAGTATCGCGATACGGCGAGTGATCAGGCGCTCTCCTCACTGTTTGATTTGCACAGCACAAAGCTGTATTACTTTTTAATGGTAATGTCAGATAAACAAACTGCTGAAGATATCGCGCAGCGAACCTGGATATTGGTTATCGAGAAAAGAGCCAGTTTTACTCATGCAAATAATTTCCAGGCGTGGTTGTTTACTATAGGACGCAGAGCGCTTATTGACGAGTTTAGACGTACTTCAAAAATGACTTATGACAGTGAAGCGATAGACAATACCGCTACCTGTGATAATTCCAGTCAGCAACGAGACTATGATGAAGAGGATTTGGGGCGTTTGTTGTGCCAGTTACCGTACAAGCAAAAAGAAGCACTTTCACTTCAGCTTGAAGGGTTCTCGTTAATGCAAATTAGTGAAATTTGTCGAGTGCCACAGGAAACGGTAAAAACGCGACTGCGCTATGCCCGTGATAACCTTAAATCATTAGTGGAGCGTGCATAATATGTCTATGTCAGATAAAGAACTGCAAGACGCCTACAAGCAAAGTCAGCAGCGTCATGCGATAAATAGCGATATGAAACAGCGTATTTTACAGCACAACGCTTTACACAAAACCCAAAGCGATTGGGGCATAAACATCGAGAAATTTATAGCGTTGTTTGACTCGTCTGCGTTTAAGTTTAGTGCCGTTGCTTTTGCACTGATCGTTATGTTTGGCGTTTACAACGTGGGCAAATGGCAAACACAGCGCATGGATACGCAAGGAACAGGAGACTTGGTGGTAAGTATTGTCAATTACCATGGCTTTGAGGGAGAGGGAGCGCAATACCGCACTGATAAGCATCGCGCTAAGTTTAATACCTACACTCAGAACTACTATGCCAGTCGCAGTTTGGCGCAAGAGGTAAGCGTGCAAGGTGCAACACTTTATGCTGATGATGGCAATTGGTTACTGATAAATTGTAAAGACGAGCAGGTGATTGTTTCCGAAGGTCTCTTGGCGTCATTAAATACGCTAAAACGTATTGAAGGGGATATAAAAATTGGAACGCAAGTCGCTTTAGCGTTTGACGCTCAAGGCAAAATACTGGGTATTCGCCCGGCAACTAAGTCATTGATGTGTTAAAGATAAGAAAAGGAATAACAAGGTGATAGCAAATATCACCTTGTTGCTCTTAGGCTAAGACCGTATTTGGTTAAGCGCTTTTTTTAAATTCGCGACTTGTTGGGCTACAGCCTTTTTGTTTAAGAAGTAACTTGTTAACTGCTGGCGCTTTCGATGCCAAAAGCGGCCAGATTTTTCTACCTTTCTATCAGCTATAGTGCTTTGATACGACAAGTCTTGTGCTACCGGATAGGGAAGTAGCGACAATACATTGACTCCGGTCTCCCAAAAATGCTGTATATCAACGTCAACCGGTCTACCGAAAGACTCAGATGACTGCAGCAATTTTTTGGCTGCCTCTTTTGTAATAGCAGATGCAGCGCAACCTGTCATTGGCTTAGTGTGAACCGCTAGGTTAAATTCATGACTAACCTTGAAACTAAAGGCTTCTTTTCGTTGACGATCTTAATAAGCTGATAATTTTATGACGTCCCAGTCAATGGGTAAATTACTAAGTGTGTTTATAGCAAGGTTTAAGTCACCAACCAGTTTAATGTCATCTTCTAACACAATGCCATAAGGTGCATCGCCCGACGCAATTTTCTCCCACGCTTTACGGTGACTTAAATAGCAGCCTATCTCGCAGTCAGACAGTGCGTGATGGTACTGCTCATGGTTTAACGATGTACTGTAATGTTTTTGCTTTTCCGCTTCAGATAGATCATTACCATACACTGCTGAGAGACGCGTAAGTGTTAGATTTTGTTCGTTTAATCGACTTGTGCAGTTGTTTAAACGTTCTGTGCATTTATCCAAATTGATAAGAAAAATAAGCGGTTGTGAATTGGCTTCACTCATATGAGTTCCGTTTTTATTATTGTAATACTCAAAGTTATCGTTCATGGAAAAGTGTTCTGCGCTGCTTTTGCCGATGTACTACTTTTCTAAATCATGGGCTCTAAATGCATTGGGCAGTAGTTCCCCAATGGTGGTTTCGTGAACTTCACCACTTTGAGTAACCATGGTTACTTGCGTTTCATCGGGGGCAAATTCTGCTATTTTTTGTCGGCAACCACCGCAAGGAAAGCAAAAATCTTCATTTGGGCTTGCAATTACAATGTGACTAATGCGTTTGTGACCATTGCTAACCATATTTCCAATAGCTGTTGCTTCGGCACACTGACCTAATGGGAACGCTGCGCTTTCTACATTACAGCCGGAAAAAACGTCGCCCGTTGGGGTAATAAGCGCTGCGCCAACTTTAAAGTTAGAGTAGGGCGAGTGGGAATTTTTTTGGGCTTCAAATGCGAGTTGAGAAAGTGTGTTAATATTATTTTTTGTCATAGCTACCTTGTGAACCACCTATTACGCTTTACTTTTATCATTAAATGCGAGAAGGTTGGCGGCATTCGAGCCGCGACACGCGTATACTTTGTAGTCAGGCGGTTTTTCTTTTTCTATAGAATACATTTTTTACCATGTGCAGAAACGTTAGTCTCATCTTTTTTTCCTTATTTGTAGCTATTTTGACCGGTTGTGCGCAAACACCGTCAATTGCCGAGCGTCCCCAAATGGGGAACTTGCTTTTAGCTGAACCAGCACCCATAAATCCCCGTTCAGAAATGGCAATTGCGCGCTACAATCAGGTATTGATGAGCCCGGCGCTTTCAGATACAGACAAGGCTGAACTGCATTTTCAACGAGGCATGCTGTATGACAGTGTAGGGCTCTCTGGATTGGCTCAGTTCGATTACACCCAAGCAATCAATCTTAAGCCCGATTTAGCAGAAGCGTATAATTCGATAGGCATACATTACATTCAGCAAAACGACTTCATTCAGGCGTATGAAGCGTTTGACTCTACTTTAGAGATTAATCCAGATTACGACTTCGCCTTTTTAAATCGCGGTATTGCGTTGTATTACGGCGGTCGCTCTGAACTGGCAACTTCTGATCTAGACACGTTTTTTTCCAAAGATGAAACCGACCCGTTTAGAGCACTATGGGCTTACTTTGCGCATCACGACATGTCAGATGAAATGGGAATGACATACCTTGCTACGGTTCGTCCTTCTCTTGATAACGAACATTGGGCAACCAGTATTGTGGATTTGTTCTTAGGTACTGTTGATGAAAATACGGTACTAAACTCGCTGCTTGATGGGGTCAGAAGTCAAAAAGGGCTAACAGACAGGTTGTGCGAAGCCTATTTCTATTTGGGCAAATATCATTCTCAAATGGGTAACAGAGGGATCGCGTCTAACTACTTCAAATTGGCCCTTAGCACTAACGTGTATGACTATGTTGAACATCGCTATGCTAGATTAGAGCTTAATCGTCTTCGTGAGCAAGCAAAAGACGTGTCTAGCGACGACGAGTAAGCTTTAAGTCTTATGCGTGGTTTAGTATTGGCAGTTTTAGCACTGCTCATTGTTGCGGGGGATAGCGGTCGCTATGCCCCGCAATTAGTTTCTAATGGCTTAAGTGTTTTTGAGCCCCATGATGCTATTGAAAGCAGCACACTCAAACATAGCGCTGGTCATGTCAATGCCGCCTTATCACTATTGTGGGATGCATCTAATCAGGGAAATGAAAACGCCCAACAAGCCTTCCTTAATTTATTCAACAACGCATTCGAAAGCGATTTCTCAAACGGCACGGTAGAAAAAGATACCGCGACATATTGGCTTGAAAAGCTAGTAAAAATTGAAAATGCCGATGCGGCGTGGTTGTTGTATCAGATTTTAGGTGAAGAAGGTGCGTCGGAGCGTTTTATGCGCCTGGCGGCGATTGGTGACGTAGCGGAAGCGCAGCTCGCGTTCGCAATGTCGAGCGAATCACCCGTAAAGCGTGAAAAATGGTTGGTGCGTGCAGCGTCGCAAGGCTATGTCCCTGCACAGGCGGCACTGGCCGACTGGTATTTACTGCACGGTCAGCAAGAGCTAGCTAAACCGTTACTTGAAGCTACCGCAACACTCGATATGCAAAGCGCGTTTAAATACGGTCGCTTGTTGTGGGGTGAAGGCGCATACGCCGAAGCTAAAGTGCATATAACGCGAGCCGCAACACTTGGTCATGCACAAGCTAAACGAGCCGTGCATGTAATAGAAAACTACAAACCCATATCTACAGATGAAGCAACCCGATATTCTTGGCAGCGAGCAAGCGCCAGTTCTAAGGCTTGCTTACAGCGAATTCAGCCGTTTGCGACGAGTTTAGCCACTATTATTCGCGCAGACTCGATATATGCAGATTTCACGAAAGACAACAGGCTAGATAACTTATCGTTGTGCGTGGCACCGCCTATCTGGTTAGCGCAAAACGTACTCGATTGCGACAAAAACTATAAAAGCAGTGGTGTATTAGGTTGTGATATTACGCCTTTGGCAACCATGGCGAAAACGCGAGAATTCAGTCACGCTGTGGTTTTTGCAGAGCAAGGTAAAGCCAATGTGCAAAATGGTGTTATGTATCTTGATATTAGTGATGCTTACTCGGTTTTTGTTCATGAGTTAGCGCATTTTGCTGGCTTTGCTGATGAATATCCAATGGGTAGACGCATGGCTAGTCGTTTGTGTGACGCACGTCAGATTGAGGATTTTGCGCCGCCAAATGTCGTTGTTGATAGCGAGTATTGGTATGCACCGCACAACACCGTGGCTAATTGGCTTGAGATCGATCCTGCTACTATCATAGCACCAGCCAAAACATGTCTAGCAAGTGGTAAACAAGCTTACAAGCCTAGCCGACGTATTACGTTTATGGAGCACCACGACAGTGGAGTAATACCACCGCTATACATTGTGCTTTGGGAGCAACAACTCAATAAGCAAAATGTGCAGCGTCCCATCTCGATGAACTTCTTTCAAGCTTTCCACAAAAGTGGCAATCAAGTGGAAGCGGCGCATTGGCTTTCAGAGTATGAAGCATACGTAAATGGTAGCCAAGCGGGCGATGAGACGGCAGATGCTGATTGAGTCCGCTTGAGGCTGTTGAACAAGGTCTTCTACATTAAGTGTGCAGTACTAAATGCTTTTACAGAAAGCACCAAAAGTTAGCGCTGCTGATGTAATGTTGGTTTTAATTCGTTTACCCATATCGCCGTTGCGCCGCATATGGCGACCGGCATCACAATGAAATTCACCACCGGGATAAGTGAAAAAACATTTACCATCATCCCAAATGTCATCGCCTTACCTTTGTGCTGGCCAAGGTGTAAGCGCATTTTAGTGAAATCAACCTTATGATTGTCATAGGGGTAATCGCAGTATTGTATTGCCATCATCCATGCGTTAAAAAGAAACCACAGTATCTGGCCGATAACAGGCAAAAAGAAAAATAACAGTAAAAAGCCAATTGCCCGAGGCAAATACCAAACGAGTTTGGTGAGCTCTCTGCCAATGGTTCTGGGAATATCTTTCACCAGCGCCATCACTCCCTCGTCACCTAAATCTTGGCCTGTAAGGTGCCGCTCGACTTTTTCTGAAAGCACACCATTGAATGGGGCTGCTATCCAATTGGCTAGCGTGCCGAATATCAGCGCGAAAATGAGTAACACACTGATGACAGCAAGGGGCCAGAGAAAGAAACTGATGGCGGTTTTTACCCAACCCAACCATTCAGGCACAAGATCTATCACGTAGGCGATAGCTAATTCAATTTGACCAAACAGAAAATAAAACGCTAACGAAAACAGGATCAGATTGATGGCAAGCGGCACAAAAACAAAACGCTTCAGGCCTTTTGTCTTAATCAATGAAAAGCCTTCGAAAAAATAATGTACACCACCTTGACTCATGTGCTCTCCCTACAAAGAATTGGTTAGTTATTGGGTGCTTTTTATCCCATTTTACGTTGACTGCGTCAGACACTGAAATGGTAATTGTTACAAGCTGTTAGATTTGGTACAGTCAAACGCATAATAACAAAAGATTAACCCCCGTGATTGTATCATTTTCAATTCGTTACCGAACACGCAGAGAAGCAAACGCTTATTTGTTAAGGCGGGTTTGTGCGACTTAAAAAGATCAAATTGGCTGGCTTCAAATCCTTCGTCGAGCCAACTTCAATTCCTTTTCCTGGTGAAATGACCGCTATTGTCGGCCCAAATGGCTGTGGCAAGTCCAATGTGATCGACGCTGTGCGTTGGGTACTTGGTGAGAGTTCTGCAAAGAATTTGCGCGGCGATGCTATGACAGACGTTATTTTTAATGGCTCATCTTCTCGCAAACCGGTTGGACAGTGCAGTGTGGAGTTGGTATTTGATAATAGCGCGGGGCGAATAGCTGGTGAGTTTGCCAACTATAGTGAGTTGTCGGTGAAGCGTCTTGTTACACGCGACGCGCAATCTACTTATTTCCTAAATGGCACAAAATGTCGTCGTCGTGATGTGACAGATTTGTTTTTAGGTACGGGCCTTGGCCCTCGTTCTTATGCCATCATAGAACAAGGCATGATATCGCGACTTATAGAGTCTAAACCGCAAGAATTACGCGTGTTCATTGAAGAAGCGGCGGGTATTTCAAAGTATAAAGAACGGCGTCGCGAGACTGAGAATCGCATAAAGCATACCCATGACAACTTAGAGCGTTTAAACGATGTTCGCGATGAACTTGGTAAACAATTAGAGAAACTTCAGCGTCAAGCAGCAGCAGCAACTCGGTATAAAACGCTACGCGCTCAGGCCAGAGAGCTTAAGGGACAATTAGCGGCTATTCGTTTTTTGAAAAACAGCGAACATATAGAGGCGCTACAAAAGCAGCAAAGCGCTCTTCAGTTAGAAGTCGATGGGTTAGTAGCCCGCTTACAGGGTGATGAAGCTGGATTAGAACAATATAAAACCAAGCAAGTTGAAACTAAGCAAGCCATCGATGATCTGCAACAACAGTTGTTCAATACTGGTACCGCAATCACTCGCTTAGAGCAAAATGCACTGCATGCAAAGCAACGCAAAAGCCAGATTGAACAAGAACTAGCAAGAGTTGATGAACAGCAGCAACTACTTAATGACTCTCTTAAAGAAGCGACAGAGGCGTTAGCGGTATCGCGTGCTGAGTTAGACAATATTGAGCCGGAACTGGAATTAAAAACTGCTGAACTTGAGCATGCAAGAGAGCGGTTTGAGGATGCAGAGCAAGAACTTCGAGAGTTTAACAGCCAAGCCCGCGACCAAGAGCAGGCGTATCATCAGCTAAAAAGTAACGTGCAACAATGCCATAGCCAAATTCAATCAACCATGAGCATGCAGCTACGTACATCTCAGCGAATAGGTGAGTTACAAGAAGAGCGCAATCAGCTAAATGAAGAAGATATCGAAGGCGACATTGAGCTTCTCGAAGAACAGTTCAATGAAGCTGAGTTGCAGGTTTTGGCCCAACAAGAGGCCGTCAGTAAGAAAACAGATTCCCTTGCGTTACAGACCGAACTGGTTAAATCGCTTGAGAAAAACGCATTGGCCACACAGGGTGAATATCAGACCGCTCAATCCACCATTAAGGCCTTAAAAACTCTGCAACTTGATGCAGCACAACAAGACGATGTGCGCTTAGATAATGTAGAAAGGCTATGGCAAAGTATTAATTCACCGTCGCATCTCGCACCTTGTGTTGAAGCAATTCTTACACATTTACATCAACCTTATGTGAGTGCGGTTCATTCGGCAGGTGATTTGCTTTCGCATTTAACTGCTTTGCCAAGTGGAAGTCGTGTTTATGCGCAAAGCGCTTTTATCACTGAAGCACAGCCAGAAACCCTTGCGCATGCGCTACTAGAACATAATGCGTCTGTCCCTGCATTTTTTGATGAAATTGCCCTTTGTGAAAATGATGAAGCACTTGCTCAAGTCATCGAAGGAGGACTTGAAAGTACAAGTATTTCCGGCGCGCCAACATGTAAAAGTGCGATTTCGCTTACCGGGCTTTGGGCAAGCACACAGTGGGTAGTAAGACCGGGTGCACTAAATGACGGTGTACTTCAGCGTAGCAATAAAATTGCCTTGCTTGAGTCTGAATTAGCAGAGTTAGAAACGCAAAAAGAAGACATTGAACAACAGCTTGATAGTGCAAAAGCTGCGCTTAAGCAATGTGAAGAGCAAAGAGGGGCTGTTCTACGTACACTTAGTAATGCTGAGAACGGGCGCGATCAACTTCGCAACAAGCTTTCGCTTTTACAGATGCAGCGACAACAGCAATCTCAAAGAGCGCATAAAATTGATGAGGAACTCGAAAAGCAAAATGCACTATTAGCCAAAGAAGAAACGCAACTCGCACAACTTTCAGAAAAGCTGGAGTTTCAGGAAGCGCAAATATTAGAGCACGAAGTACACATTGACGAAGTCAATGATAAGCGCGAATACAAAGAGCGGCAAGTCGTTGAATTACGTGCTTTGGTAGAATCATTAACCACTAAAAATCATGAGCTTGCACTTAAAAAGCAACAATTAGAAAACCATCAGAATCTTTATGGTCAACAGGTTACGCGTAACAAGCAGCAGCGGGAAGAATACGCCAATGCCAAGATTCGTCTTACACAAGAACTTGCACAAATAACTTCACCGCAAGAAATGCAGGATGCTGAGTTGCAAGCAATGCTAGAAGCTAAAGCTGAGCTTGAACAACGTAAAAGCGAGCAGCAAATTGTGCTTGAAGATATTGAGCAATGGCTTAGAGAGGCAGAGAAAGGCCATCAATCATTAGGTAAAGATATACAAGCAAGACAAACCAATATCGACAAACTCAATATTGATATTGAAGGTTACCGCGTTAGAGCGAATACCATTTTAGAGCAGCTAGATGAAACGCAACAGTCGCTTAAGTCAATTTTAGAAACACTGCCCGAACATGCAGAAGAGAAACAGTGGCAAGAAGATTTAGAAAAGACACAGTCAAGTTTGCAACGTTTAGGTGCAGTAAACCTAGCTGCAGTGGAAGAGTTTGAAACGCAATCAGAGCGCAAGTCTCATCTTGATACGCAACACAACGATTTAACTGTGGCACTTGAAACGCTTCAATCGGCTATACGCAAAATAGATAAAGAAACGCGCACGCGGTTTTCAAGTACATTTGAACAGGTGAATGAAGACCTAAAAGCATTGTTTCCAAAAGTATTTGGTGGTGGCTCTGCGTATTTAGCGTTAACCGATGATGACTTGTTAGAAACAGGTGTTACCATCATGGCAAGACCACCTGGTAAGAAAAATAGCACTATTCACCTTTTAAGCGGTGGAGAAAAAGCATTAACCGCTTTATCATTGGTATTTGCTATTTTTAGATTAAATCCAGCGCCATTTTGTCTGTTGGATGAAGTAGATGCACCATTGGATGATGCAAATGTAGGGCGCTTTTGTAACTTGGTGTCAGAAATGTCACAAACAGTGCAGTTTATTTATATCACCCACAATAAAATAGCGATGGAGATGGCAAGCCATCTTACCGGTGTCACAATGGCGGAACCAGGCGTTTCGCGCATGGTCGCGGTAGATGTCGACGAGGCTGTAGCCTTCGCAGAAGCATAACAAAGGGCGAAAGAAATTAAATGGAAGATGAATTACGTCTATTTTTACTCCTTGGCGGTACCGTTTTTATCATTGGTGTTCTCGCCCACGGTATTTGGAAAATTCGCAAAAACAGCAAACCAGAAGAAAAAACGCGTTTAGAGCCTAGGCAATGGCAAGAGGATGACGTGTCTTCTGAACAAGGTAATAGCGAAGGATTTGATGAGTTAGGCCTTGGTGAGGTACGTGTTGTAAATCGCACACCTGCAAGTGAAGTGTCGTATGACAACGACGAGCTTGTAGAAAGTGATATCGAAAATGTTGAGAAAGACAGCGATAATGCAACGATAAAAGAAGGGGCAGAAGGGCAAGCCGTTTCAAAAAACAGCGGCGGCGATGATAGTCAATTGCACAGTGAGGATGAAAGCGATGTGCAGGCGAAACCCACTCCTGAACCAAGCCCTGAACCTAAATTGTACGGTTCTGTCGTATCTAACCCTAAGCCACATATGGCGGGTAACGCACGAAACGTAAACGATGTGGGGTCTTCTTCTAGTAATGTTGCAGAATTTCCAGAGCCGCCAGGGTTCCTGCTAAAAGAAGGTATTGACGAAGAGACACAAGAATCTCGTAGTGCTGGTGCCCCAGAAGAGGGTGATTCGCGTCAAGAGCCCAAACTTTATGTAGATCCAACATCGCAGGCAAGCGTTGACGAACAGAGCGATGCACAAGTACGCGAAGTTGCCGACTTTAGCTTAGATGCACCACAGCAACCAGAACGTGTTGAGTTAGAAACACCTGATAGCCATCAAAAGCGTTTTTCTCGAACAAAGCGCACCAAGCCTGCATCGCGTAAGCGTGAAGAGCCTAATTTTGGTGACGATCAAATGCGCATCGATTTCGATGAAAGTGGTCAGGATGCATTTAGTGCAAGTGATGATACAGATTCGAATAAACCACCTCAGGCTAACATCGAACCAGAGGTGTTAGTGTTGAATGTGCGTGCGCCAGAAGATGCGCCAATTGCCGGAGCAGCGTTGTTACCAATGCTTTTAACACTTGGGTTTAAATTTGGCGATCAAGATATCTTCCATCGACATGTAAACTCAAATGGTAAAGGCCCCGTTTTGTTTAGCTTAGCTAATATGTTTAAGCCGGGTGTATTTGATATCGACAACTTGGAGAATTTTGAAACTCAAGGTGTGTCGTTATTTATGATTTTGCCTATTGAGGGTGATCCACACCAAGTGTTCAACATGATGCATAACGCTGCCCGTAAACTAGCAGACGAGTTTAATGCACAAGTACTTGATGGGCGCCGCAGTGTACTTACCAAGCAAGGGCTTCAACAGTACGTTGAAAAAATACGTGAATTTGAACGCAAGCGGATGATTGCGCGTAGTTAAACCTATAGGTAAACACGCTCAAACAGTAACGAACCTTGCTGTTAGCCGCGCGTTATCCTTTTATCATCAAAGGGACGTAGCACGATACCGAACGGAGGACTTGGCTTAGCCAGGTCCTTTTTAGTTTACTAACGACCACAGTAAACTAAAGAAAGTGAAGCGCTTGTGTGACCAACGTATTCACTATTTATTTTATCTTTAAAAACCAATTAGCGTGAAAGAGACTCCATGTCTGATAATTTAGAACAAGCTAAGCAGCAAGTAGCTGCGCTGCGCAAAACCATTAATGACTACAACTATCAGTACTATGTGCTGGATGACCCAACAGTGCCTGATGCGGTTTATGACCGCGATATGCAAACGTTAATTGCGCTTGAAAAACAGTATCCAGAACTTCAAAGCCCCAATTCACCTAGTCAGAAGGTTGGCGGCGAGGCACTTTCGGCATTCGAGCAAGTGTCGCATGAAGTGCCGATGCTATCGTTAGACAATGCGTTTGATGAAGCATCGTTATTAGCGTTTGAAAAAAGGGTAAAAGATAGATTAAAAGACACATCTACGCTCACGTTTGGTTGTGAACCCAAACTAGACGGTCTCGCGGTAAGTATTCTATATGAAGATGGAGAATTAGTGCGTGCAGCCACGCGTGGTGACGGTCAGGTTGGCGAGAACATTACGGCTAATGTTAGAACAATAATGAACGTACCGCTTACGCTTCGCGGCGATAGCTACCCTCAACGCGTTGAGGTGCGTGGTGAAGTCTTCATGCCTCGTGAAGGGTTTGAAAAGCTTAATGCGTATCAGCGAGAAAGTGGCGGCAAAGTATTTGCGAACCCGAGGAATGCCGCTGCAGGAAGTCTTCGTCAACTCGACTCTAAAATTACTGCCAAAAGACCGTTAATGTTCTATGCCTATTCTCTTGGTGTAGTACAACCAGAGTCTTTCGAATTACCTGAAACCCACAGTGAACGTCTTGCACAACTCGGTGGATGGGGATTGCCACTGTGTCCAGAAATGGATATTGCGCAAGGCGGTGAAGGATGTCTGTCTTACTACAACCGCATTTTAGACGTTCGCGATAACTTACCTTATGACATCGATGGCGTTGTATTTAAAGTTAATCGCATTGACCTACAACGTCGACTTGGTTTTGTCGCACGTGCACCACGCTGGGCGATAGCTCAAAAATTTCCTGCTCAGGAAGAGGTTACTCGGTTACTAGATGTTGAGTTTCAAGTAGGTCGTACTGGTGCTATTACCCCTGTTGCTCGATTGGAACCGGTGTTTGTCGGTGGTGTTACTGTCTCAAACGCAACCCTTCACAACCAAGATGAGATAAACCGACTAGGTGTGAAAGTGGGCGATACTGTTGTCATTCGTCGTGCGGGTGATGTGATCCCACAAGTTGTATCAGTGGTTGAAGCAAAACGCACGGGCGATGAGACCCAGATAGTATTTCCGGTTCAATGTCCGGTTTGTGACTCAACTGTAGAGAAATTAGAAGATGAAGCTGTAGCGCGCTGCACAGGCGGGCTTATTTGTGCAGCTCAGCGTAAACAGGCGCTTAAGCACTTCGCATCTCGTAAAGCATTCGACATTGATGGCTTGGGCGACAAACTGGTCGATCAACTGGTTGATGCAGACCTTGTGCATAGTCCGGCAGATTTCTTTACCTTATCGTTAGGTGAACTCATTGGCCTTGAAAGAATGGCTGAGAAGTCAGCCAGTAAGTTGTTGGCATCACTAGAAAGAGCCAAAACCACAACGTTAGCCAAGTTTCTCTATGCTTTAGGTATTAGGGAAGTGGGAGAGGCGACCGCTGCTAATCTTGCCGCGCATTTTGAAACACTCGATGCCATTCGCGAAGCTTCATTAGAGGCATTAGTCGATGTGCAAGATGTAGGTGAGGTCGTTGCTGCTCATATTTTCAATTTCTTCAATGAAAGCCATAATACGGATGTGATAGACGCACTACTTCGAGAAGGTGTGAATTGGCCAGCCATTGAAAAACCGAATGCTGACAATTTACCACTAGTAGGCAAAACCTGTGTTATCACAGGTACACTCAGTGAAATGGGCCGCTCTGATGCAAAAGCGCGCTTGCAATTGTTGGGTGCGAAAGTCGCAGGCTCGGTAAGTAAGAATACCGATTTTTTAGTGGCAGGTGAAAAAGCAGGCTCTAAGCTGACCAAAGCACAAGAATTAGACGTTGAAGTGTGGGATGAAGCGGCGTTATTGGCCTTTCTTTCAGAACATGAGCGTTAATTAGGTTCGCTATTTAGAGCGAGTCAGTTTAATCAAAAAAAGCGTATCATTTTTAATGGTACGCTTTTTTTATTTTCGTTTTTATATTTTTATTTATTGGGCTGTTTTCATACGCAGTTGTCTTCTGCGTTCCCACGCCTTTCTTACTTGGAATCGCCACACCCAGTTAAGTGAAAAATAGCCTAATAGACCAAAAAATACTGAGCAAATTCCACACCCGACAAGAAATGCTGGGCCGATGGTGTTAATGCTTTCTACCACCCACTGCCAACTGAATTGGAATTCAAAATGTTCAGGTTTGGTCCCAAGTACAGTAGTGCCGACCTTGTAGGCCCCATAGAATATTGGAGGAATAGTAAAGGGGTTTGTTACCCACACGGTTGCAACAGATAAGGGTAAATTAACGCGAAATGGAATTGCCATACCTGCTGACAGCCACATTTGAAAAGGTACCGGCCAAAAGGCAAAAAATAGTCCAATACCAAAGGCGCCAGCTGCCGAACGACGATTGAGATGCCATAAATTGGGTTCGTGGAGTACGCTTCCGAAAATCTTTAAGGCTTTGTTTTGCTTAATGCTTTGGTGATCTGGCAAAAAGCGGCGAATAAATTTTTTAGGCATAAATCTCAATGCATATCGACGATAAAAACAAAAAGGCATTCAACACAATTCCTGTGTTTCTGCCCACATAATTACCTATTGCTACGTAACAACATGAGTAATCGTATCACAATTTGGCTTACTTGTTTTTGCGCTAGCGCAATCAGTGCAGTGTTTTGGCCGTCATTGCCCAGTCAAGCGAGTATGGCCGTTTTGCTGGCGATAATCGTGATCCTTAGTGCAATATTAATATGTAAAACACGCTGCAACTACCTGTCTGGATATCTACACCGGCTTGCGTTGCCATACTTAATAGCGCACGGGGTGTTGGCAGGAGTGCTATGGCTGGCGAGTGTAGGGCATTTACACTACGCTTGGCAACTGCCAACAAGTAAAATTCAACAAGATGTCACAATTTTTGCGCGGGTATTGAGCGGTGGGTGCATACTAAATACCAATGGCAAAGCGAATGCATTATCAGCTGAACATAAAACTCACGCTTACACAGTCGAATTAATACGCATAGAGCGTCAGTCACCAATTCAATTTATTTTTGGTGGTAAGGCTCCATATACAGTTAAGAAATTTACAACACCAAGGGCTCGCTTAACCCAATCTTTCATTACTTACGATGGCGACGCGCATACTATAGACACTGTTAAGTGCCTACAAGACAACGATGTATTTTCTGCTCGGGTTAAACTAAAACCCGCCTACGGGGTGTTAAACCCAGTGGGATTTAACCAGCAACAAATGCTCGCGAGTCAGAACATTCATTTCACTGGCTATATAAAAAAGGGTAGTGTTGAGGTTGTGATCTCATCTCCTTCAATTAGGCGAACGCTTGCAAGCGCGTTAGTGTCGCTAGAGCTTGTGAACACCAAATGGTGGTTAGCACTATTACTAGGAATAAGAAACGAGTTACTGCCTGAAGATTGGACTATGCTTCAACACACAGGAACAGGGCACTTATTTAGTATTTCGGGTATGCATTTAGGCGTTATTGCCGCGAGTACATTTTTACTCTGTCATGTTGCCGTATTTTTGCTTAAATGGCTTCACACGACCATTACTAACCTGCTGCGTCGAAGCATTGATGTTGGCGAGTTAAATCTGACTTCACATCTCATTGCAACAGAAAAGACCAACAAAGTAAGCCACGTAGTTGCGCCTATTCGAGTCGTTGTTATTTTTATCGTTCTATTGTGCGCGTTTGGGTATACGTGCTTAAGTGGGATGTCACTACCTGTTGTCAGGGCGTTCGTATTGGTCTGTATTGTTGCGGCATTTTCCACGTTCAAATGGTCTGTGCGGCCCGTTCATGTCGGACTTGTCATGGTGGCAATGTCGATTGTACTTTTCCCTTTGAGCATATTAAGCGCAAGTTTTTACTTAAGCATCTTTGCTGTATTGGTTATTTGGTATGTGGTCGTACGGTTTAACCTTTCCGCAAAGCCGCGATATGTTGCCGCTTTTCAACTGCAATTTATTTTATCCATAGTGATGGTGCCGTTTACGGTATTGTGGTTTGAAAGTGCGAGTATTATCAGCATAGTGGCAAACTTGGTCGCTGTGCCTGTTATTACATGCTTGCTACCACTTTGTCTTTTAGCGCTTATTGCAGTGGCGGTTACCCAATATACTCACCCCAGTATTATTCATCCAGCCCAACAGATTTTATTGTATGCTGACCAGTGTCTATCTTACTTGCTTGAACTATTACGTTGGCTATCAGCACAACATTTTGCATTTGTTAACGTCACCTTTTCGACGCCACAAGCATGGTGTTGTGTGTTGTTGACAGCGATAGTCTTAGCGCCACACTTTCGTTTTAAAACTGTCTACGTTGTTGTACTTGCTTTTTCGCTGTTGTCTCGTTTTTTTCCCACACACCCATCCATGTGGCAGCTACATGTACTTGATGCTGGACAGGCCTCGGCAATAGTAATAACAAAGGGCAAAAGGGCGGTAGTGATAGACTCAGGTGCATCTTTCAATGGCAACGCAAGAACGGCTGAAAATGTACTTTTACCATTACTTGATCAATACAACATTAATGCAATCGATCATGTAGTGCATACCCACAGCGACAACGACCATGCTGGAGGGCATCAAGTTATTAAGCGAGCGCTTGTCGCAAGAAATGCCATATACTATTCACCGCGTACGGGTTGTGAGCGCGGAAAAGTTATTTATTGGCAATCGCTAACAATAAGGTTTTTATGGCCGCTACCCGGGAATCAAGAAGACTCTAATGCTCAGTCCTGTGTGGTGCGTATCAGTGATAACCGTAACCATGTGTTAATAGCAGGTGATATAGAGCGCGCATCAGAATACGCGCTTTTGACCTTGCAAAAAGCATCACAGACTTTGCCATTACTTAAGGCCAATGTACTCGTTGCTCCTCATCACGGTAGCAACACATCTTCTACCGATGTATTTATAAAAGCTGTTTCACCAAATGTGGTTATTTTTACTCAAGGCTATGAAAATAGATGGGCATTCCCAGATGAAAACGTGGTGACGCGCTACCGCGATAATGATGTATCACAGTACTTAACCAGTACGCATGGGTATATAAACGTTGAATTTGATAGCCACGATAGTGCGCTTTGTCAAAGCAAGAGCGATAACGTCCATTGTGTCAGTAGATGGGCCATAGAAACCCAAAGAACGCACAGACAAAAGCGATGGTATTTACCGGCTTATCATCCAAGTCACCTTTCTTTGTTATCTTTAAAATCAGATTAAGTGACCCCACTTACTCACATCGGCAATTTATTCTTTCAACTAGCTACATAACCCAGACGCGCTTACATAGTAATTAGCAAGGGAATATTACCGCGTTAGTATTCATTGACGAAAGATATCGATGCCATGGTGAAACTATAAGCAATTTTGTTGCTATATTAGTGAATTAGCGTTTTTACGAGTACAATAGCCGTGTACTGCTTGTTGTCATTTTGTATTACAGATGGTTACTAACAATGACAGCGGGCCACACGCACCACGTGGTCGTGCACAAGATTAAACAGGTTAAAAATTCATGCAGCAAGCCGACAATTCGGACTTACAAATTAAACGCTTTTTAGAATATCTAAAAGCGTACAAGATGCCTTTCTTATGTGCCATTATCGGCATGATCGGCTATTCAGCAGTTGATACTTTTGTGTTTGCACAGTTGCAACCGATGATTGATGAATCGTTAGGTAAGAATGACCACGAATACCTACGTCTTGCGGCCTATGCCATTGTGCCGTTATTTCTACTGCGCGGCTTTTTCAATTTTATGGGAAGTTACACCCTTAGCTGGATTGGTGCGCAGGTAGTGATGCGTATGCGTCAGCAATTATTTGATAAATACATTCACTTGCCCGTTGCGTTTCACGACAACCACGCAGTAGGTGGATTAATTAGTAAAGTGACTTACGATACCGAACAAGTGGCAAACGCCTCTGGAAAGGCGCTATTGACCTTAGTGCGAGAAGGCGCATTAGTGATCGGACTTTTGTGTGTTATGTTTTATTACTCGTGGCAACTGTCATTGATCTTTCTTTTAATCGGACCTCTTGTCGCAATTATTGTTTCCTTTGTTAGCAAACGATTTCGCGTTGTCAGCAAAAACATTCAGCAATCTATGGGCAACCTGACTTCGTCCGTCGAGCAAGCGGTGAGAGGACATAAAGTTGTCATTATGTTTGGTGGCCAAGAGATTGAACGTGAGCGATTTAAACAAAAGAATAATCACAATCGCCAGCAGACTATGAAGCTGAATGTCACCTCTATCTTAAGTGTTTCTTCTATCCAAGTTATTGCCTCTATTGCGCTAGCTGTAGTGCTTTATATCGCAAGTACGCCAGGTATGCTTGAAGAACTGACCGCGGGTGTGTTCATAAACGTTGTGTTTTGTATGGTTATGCTACTTAAACCGCTAAAACAATTGACGACTATCAACAATCAGTTCCAAAAAGGTATGGCAGCATGCGCGAGTATTTTTGAGATACTTGATGAGCACGATGAAGAGGATAAAGGTCAACAGACCTTTACGCGTGCCAAAGGTCATATTGAGTTTGATGATGTTACCTTTTCATACCCGGGTAAACAGAGTCCAGCGTTAAGCAACGTTACCTTTAATGCCAAACCGGGCCAATCGATCGCATTAGTAGGGCGCTCTGGTAGCGGCAAGTCGACAATTTCGTCGTTGTTAACGCGCTTTTATGTGCCGCAGCAGGGGGAAATTCGACTTGATGGCGCTGCGCTGAACAGCATAGATCTTAAATCGTTAAGAGCACAGTTTGCCGTAGTGTCTCAAAATGTCACTTTGTTTAACGATAGCATCGCAAATAATATCGCCTACGGTGCCAAACAACATGTTTCAAGAGAACAAATCGAAGAGGCGGCTAAAATGGCACACGTGGAAGAGTTCTTAGCCAATCTTCCCGACGGCCTAGATACGGTAATTGGCGAGAACGGCCTTATGTTATCGGGTGGTCAGCGCCAACGTATAGCCATTGCACGCGCTATTTTGGCACAGGCGCCAATACTCATTCTGGATGAGGCCACATCTGCCCTTGATACGGAGTCGGAGCGACTTATTCAAGATGCCCTAGAGACACTACAAAAGCGTTGTACCAGTATTGTCGTTGCGCACCGCTTATCGACTATTGAAAATGCTGATTGCATTATGGTGGTTGAACAGGGGCGAATTATTGAACAAGGCAAACATGGCGAGTTACTTGAAAAAGGTGGCCATTACGCACAGTTACACGCGTTACAATTTGGTGAGGCTAAGTGACAGACAAGCGCGAACAAACCGTTCACGATAAATGGTACAACGGTCATGCGCTAGTGTGGTTGCTAGCGCCATTGGCGTTGCTGTTTATCTTTTTGTCTGGCGTGCGTCGACTACTTTTTAAAAGCGGTATTAAAAAGCGCTTCAAGGCATCGGTACCTGTCATTGTGGTAGGCAACATTTCAGTTGGTGGTAACGGAAAAACGCCGGTAGTACTTGCACTGGCTGAGTACTACAAAAGTCGCGGTTTGAAAGTAGGGATTTTAAGTCGAGGTTATGGTGCTAAATCGCCGCAGTACCCTCGCGTGGTAACACATAACGACCCTGCTAATGAAGTGGGTGACGAGCCTCGTTTACTAGCAGGCCGCAGTGGTTGTATTGTTGTTATCGATCCCGTTCGTTCGCGCGGTGCAGCAGTGTTACAAAATGAATGTGGCTGCGACCTGATAATATGCGATGACGGGCTGCAACATTACGCATTACATCGTGATGTAGAGCTAGTAGTAATGGATGAACGGCTTGTAGGTAGTGGTTATTTGCTGCCTATGGGCCCGCTACGAGAAGGGCAGTGGCGTCTCGCTAACGTTGATGCCATTGTGCACAATGCCCGCTCTCTGCCTTCATTTGACCAGTCGGTATCGCCACAATTTTTAATGTCACTCGAACCAAGTGATTTTGTGAACGTCGCAGATAGTGATAAAACAGCGACCAGAAATGAAATAAATACACAAACCTGCAAGGCGATGGCGGGAATAGGCGACCCAAAGCGATTTTTCAATCAGTTAAAAGCAATGGGGATTACGTTAAACGAAGAACGTGCATTAGCCGACCATTTTGCTTTTTCAAGTAGTGACATACCATCAGGTAGAGTGCTTATGACTGAAAAAGATGCGGTTAAAGCAAGGGCGTTTGCTCATGATGATTGCTGGTATTTGCCAGTTACAGCCCGATTGTCTCCCGACTTTTACCAATTAGTAGACGCAAAACTGTTACGCGCAGGTTTAGCGTTAGACAATAACCAATAAGGAATAATAATGGCTTTTGATAAAAAGTTGCTAGAGGTACTTGCGTGCCCTGTATGTAAGGGAAAGCTGGTTCTAGACGATAATAACAACACATTGATCTGCCGATTTGACCGTTTAGCCTATGATATTAAAGATGGTATTCCGGTATTAATTGAAAGCAAAGCCAGCACGTTGTCTTTAGATGACGTAGACGCTACTCGATAGGTACAACTATGTCTTTTACTGTTGTCATTCCCGCACGATTCGGCTCAAGTCGTTTCCCAGGTAAGCCATTAGCCGTGATTAATGGCAAACCCATGATACAGCATGTGGTGGAAAGGGCTGAACAAGCGGGTGCCGATAAGATTATTGTCGCCACTGATGATTCGCGTATTCAGAATGCGGTGAGCGAGTTTGCAAGTGTGTGTATGACATCACCTGATCATCAATCAGGTACAGAGCGCATTGCCGAAGTGTTGCAAAAAGAAAAGGTGGCACCGGCGAGTATCGTCGTTAATGTGCAAGGAGATGAACCTTTTATTCCCGCACAAAACATCAAACAAGTGGCTGATAATTTGGCGAGAGCATCTCAGTGCCAAATGGCAACGCTATCGACGCCGATAAATGACGCACAAGACGTGTTTAATCCTAATATTGTTAAGGTTATTGTAAACAGCCTTGGTGAGTCTATTTATTTTTCACGTTCGCCAATACCTTTTGAGCGAGACAGAATGATGGCTGAACCAACGTCGGCAAATACAGCGTTATATCAACGACATATTGGCATTTATGCGTATCGCGCTCAGTATGTGCAGCAATATGTTGACTACGCACCCAGTGCATTGGAACAAATAGAGTCATTGGAGCAGCTACGCGCTATTTGGTATGGCGATAAAATTCATTGTGAAACTGCGATAGCGCCACCTCCAATTGGAATTGATACACCTGAAGATCTAGAGCGTCTTCTCAGCACTATAAATTAACAAAGCGTAATGTTGGTTTTTGGCCATTTTTTAAAAGGGCAAAGACCGGCTTAAACGAGTAACAAGGGAATCGTTATGAATGTTGTTATTACTGGCGGCAATCGCGGAATTGGTTTAGCACTAACCAAGCAGTACAAAGCGCGTGGGGCAAAAGTGTTTGCTACGTGTCGAAATAGCTGTGATGAGCTCAACAGTGCCGGCGTCACTGTTGTGAAGGGGGTTGATGTATCACAGCCTGATACGCTCGCTGAAAAGTTAGCGCCATTAATGGACATTAATATTGATTTACTCATCAATAATGCAGGCGTGCTGGGCAGAGAGAATATCGAAGACTGGGATCCCAACACTATAGACTATCAGTTCCGTGTGAATGCACTTGGACCGCTATTGGTGACACAAACTCTATTACATAGACTGGCCGAGCAGAGTAAAGTTGCACTGATTTCAAGCCGTATGGGCTCGATGGAAGATAATGGGTCGGGGGGCTATTACGGATATAGAATGTCAAAAGCAGCACTAAACGCAGCAGGGGTATCAATGGCGAACGATTTAAGACCCAAAGGTATCTCGGTAGGTGTTTTTCACCCAGGCTTTGTTCAAACTGAAATGGTCAATGGCGCGGGCGACATTGACGCCGATACATGCGCTGAACGTTTAGTGGCTCGTATAGACGAGTTGAATATTGAAAACGCTGGGCGCTTTATTCATTCCAACGGTGATGTCTTACCGTGGTAGACGGTTTGTCCAAATAAAAATAAAAAAGAGGCGCTTTCTAGCGCCTCTTTCAGTTTACTATTGTTGTTCTTCGTCGTCTTGATCTTCAGATAATACGGCCCATACGTCATGCTCGTTTGCATGAATGACTTCCGCCCAAACACGATCTCCCGGTTTTACATCATAAACACCATTTAAGTGCACCACACCATCGACTTCTGGCGCATCTGCATAACTGCGTCCAACAGCGCCTTCGGCATCAACTGAGTCGATTACTACCTGATACTCATTTCCTATACGGGCTTTCAAACGTGCTGCACTAATTTCACCTTGTACTTCCATGAAGCGTGCTAAACGCGCTTGTTTAATATCTTCTGGAACTGGATCTGGCAGTTCATTGGCTTTTGCACCTTCAACTGGCGAGTAGGCAAATGCACCTACGCGATCGAGTTGTGCTTCACGCAAGAAGTCGAGGAGTTCTTCGAATTCTTCTTCAGTTTCACCCGGGAAACCGACAATAAAAGTAGAACGGATCACAAGTGATGGACACTGCTCACGCCATTTCTTAACACGCTCAAGAACGCGCTCTGACGAACCTGGACGTTTCATTAATCGCAATATACGCTTACTGGCATGTTGGAATGGAATATCCAGATAAGGTAGGATTTTCCCCTCATTCATTAATGGAATGAGGTCATCTACATGTGGGTAAGGGTAAACATAATGTAGGCGCACCCAAATTCCCATTTCGCCCAACTTTTCACACAGTTGTTGCATGTGTGTTTTGACTGGCATGCCATTCCAAAAACCTGTTCTATGTTTAAGGTCGACGCCATAGGCGCTGGTATCTTGAGAAATGACGAGCAACTCTTTCACGCCCGCGTCTTTTAATCGTTTCGCCTCATCTAATACATTGCCTACAGGGCGGCTGACTAAATCACCACGCATCGATGGAATAATGCAGAACGTGCAACGGTGATTACAGCCCTCTGATATTTTCAGGTAGGCATAGTGTCTAGGTGTAAGCTTGACGCCATGATCAGGAATAAGATCTTCAAAGGGATTGTGGCTAGGCTTAGGAAGATGGTCGTGAACTTGTTCAACAACGGTTTCATAGGCATGAGGCCCAGTAATAGCAAGTACATTCGGGTGAAGTTCACGAATTTCGTCTTCTTTAACCCCAAGGCAACCGGTGACGATAACTTTGCCATTTTCCTTGAGTGCTTCACCAATAGTGTCTAGTGATTCTTCGACGGCGGCATCAATAAAGCCACAGGTATTAACAATAACTAAGTCTGCGTCATTATAGGTGGGTACTACATCGTAACCTTCAGTGCGCAGTTGAGTTAAAATACGCTCAGAATCCACAAGGTTTTTGGGACAGCCCAAGCTAACAAAGCCAATTCTATTTCCATTACTGGGGCTTGCATTTTGGTTTTCGCTAAGCACTTTCACTGGCGTTTCTAAGGTAGTCGTTTTGTTGGCTACTTTCTTCGGATCAAAGGTTTCAACTGTCATCTAAAATATCACCCGTAAATGACTGTGCATAAAATGGCCGCGGATTATACAGTAACTCGAGATGTTTCGCAGTAGTTTACTTTAAGTATTTATCGAATAGAAATGCGAGGGTCACAGGGTCACCACCTATTTCTTAAACAAGATTTCGCACACTGTCTATCTGTATTCGCTAGTAAATTGGATGAAATTTCATCATACTTTTATGTTGTTGCTCTCTGATGTCATTTTAACTATTACTGTAGGTCAATGAAATTTTTCTCTTTAGTCCTTTTAATACGCTTTGTTAAGTGTTGCTTACTAAGCGCTGTAGTAATGTTATCCGGCTGTGGGAATAACAGTCGTTACTTTGATGCCCTCCCAAATAGCTTGACGTTATCAGTGAACCAGTCTCCTCAGTTTGTCACAGATTTTTCTCACAAATCTACGGATGACCTTTATAACTACTGCTTAGGTGTGGTTCCACAAAGCACAGAGCGACTTGTAAATAGTATAGTGTGTACACATGCGCTGTTGGCGCGCGACGATGTTTCACTTTCTCAACGCCAATTTGCTTTGGGAAGACATCGCAATGCATTGATGCGATTGCTTATTTTAAAGCTTGAAGGGTTAGAAGATCGTGCACACCTTCATACTGGATTAGACTTAAATGTCCCCATTATCTTTGCCTTCAAAATAAAAGCGCGAGAACCTTCACTACAGCCAAAAGTGTTGGGTGACTATGGTATTGCGGTAGTAGTACGTGAAAATGATCTTCATCAACAAGTAGACTCAACAGACAATACCTTAAAGAGCTATTATCCGCAGGAAGGGGAGTTCCGTAGTTACACATTGATGTTCGATGGTATAAAAGTTGATGGCGAAGAAGTACTCATAAAAATCAGCAAACAGCCAATTAATGAAAGGACCACCATAAGGGTGGGGCGCAACGCTTACCTTGCACGTTACTCACCTTCAGCTGCTTATGTAGCACTACTTAATAACTCCACTATTGATGCGATGAGTTGGAAAGGCTTTGTTGGATCTGACCTTGCCGAGGAAAGGCGAGGTGTATACGCAATTGGACCGCTTTCAGATACCAAAATACCCCTTATCATGATCCATGGTTTGAATTCTGACCCTCTTGTTTGGCGCTATTTGTCAGTAGCTATTTTAAACGACGAGTGGTTGAACGAGCGATATCAATTATGGCATGTGCTTTCTTTACCCTACAGGCCAACCACCTTTTTATAATGCAATGAAAGTGCGCCGTGAATTAAACGAATTGCTCGATAATTTGAATAGTCCACTGTTAAAAAGGGAAGCGGTTTACATAGGGCATAGCATGGGAGGACTAATCTCTAAGCTTCTGACCACCGAATCGGGAAGTGATTTTTGGCAGGCAACCTTTGCGGTATCTAAATCAGACTATGAACGATACAGCACGGCAGATATTGATGAGTTGTTTTTCTTCTCGCCATTATTTGAACGAAACACGGTATTTTTTCTTGATACTCCACATAAAGGTTCCGCGTTGGCTACCTCTACGATAGGTTATATTGGCAACAAGTTAGTTAGCTTGCCTGTTTCATTGACCCACCTTTTTGATGGTATAGTCAGCGCACTTGGCAACGACATTTTCACTCCCAGTATGCGCCCCTACATTGAAAACACGCGCTTTAAAAGTTTAGATGTACTCGCGCCAGGACACCCACTTATGGATGTTCTTTACAATAAACGCGTTCAAGGAGATGCCTATGCTGTTATAGGGTCAAGCTCTGAAATAGAATGTGACACACCAACGCTTTGTTCACTTATCAATGATGGTGTTGTTAACTATGACAGTGCATTTACTCCTGATGCGTTAGAGACCATTATTGTCAATTCTCGCCACAATTCTTTTAAATCACCTCAAGCGGTAGATTTTATTGTGGAGCATCTTCGCAATTAATACCTTTAAAACGGTGTAATTGCCCCCACACTAACAGACCTTAATACGATTAAAACATTAGAACGCCATGTTAAAGCTGCCGCTTAAATACTACGATGAATCGGGTCGAATACTTCCCCCAAGTTGGTTATACAGCTTGCTCATCTTGCTTTGTATTGACTGGCTTGCGTTTATATTTTCACTAGCCTCACGAAGTCAAACCGACGCTTTGTTGCACTTTTTTTACCCTCAAAAAGAGAGTTTGGGATTGGGCTTAGCAGCAAGCCTACCCGTACTGGCGAGTTTGTTACTGGTTAGCCAGCGTGAACGTTTGTGGAAAAGAGAACTTATTGTATGGCGAAAGTCGGTTATCCCACTTTCTCAGCTTGGCATCATCTCACTGCTGGCCGTTCAGTTGTTCTATGCAATGCATCATCATTGGGGATTTGAATATGTGACAGGAGTGAAACTACTGATTTACAGCATTTCACTGTATGCAATAACACGCAGTCGTCACCTTAAATGGATGATAGAGGATTGGGCAAATCCTCACCCCAAAGATGACGATGTGTCGTCTTAATTGGCGTTAGTGTTGTAACGATTTATGGTTATTGAGCGCTTGTTCATAATAGGCAAAGACGCTTACTTGACTATCGTTGACTAGACGTTCGTAACAAATGCCTGCAAAGGCATAAGTGTTTTCACCTACCTTCAGAAACACCGTTGGTGCGTTAGGGTTAGATTGGTCGTACACCCATTCCCCCCCAATTTGTGTTTTAAGTACTTCACCGATATACGCGCCAAAGATGTTACAAATGGTGAATACAGCTTCGTCTTCAAGTGCTTGGTCGTGATATTTATCAATAAAACTCAGTAAAATGTCATCGACTAAGCGCACACTGTCAGGAGAATTGTCTAAGGTAATATCAAATTCCGTTGAAGAAGCGACTACAGCATCTTTAGCGCAATCGGACATCAGTTTGTTTAGCTCTTCAGGTGACATTGTTCTTCTCCTTTTTCACCGTTGTTGGGTGTATCGAAATACTGCGAAAAAAGTATGCCAATACAGCTTGTTATCTTATTGTGCTCAACTTATTGGCTGATGTCTATTTTTGTCCGGTTAATCGGTTGATAACACTGGCGGCTGCAAACATACCAAAGGTGGCAGTTACGGTAACAACGGCACCAAAACCACCGGCACAATCTAACCTTGTTCCGCCTTCCATAGCTGATTTATTGTAACAAACAGAGCCGTCTGGCTGAGGGTAACGCAATTGCTCAGTAGAATAGATACATTCAACACCGAAACGTCGCTTCGGGTTTTTGCTGAAGTTATAATTGCGTCTTAACTCACTGCGCAATTTAGCTGCTAGCGGGTCTTGTGTAGTTTTCGCCAGGTCGCCTTTTGTGACTTGGGTAGGGTCAATTTGACCACCCGCTCCACCGACAGTAACAATTGGAATTTTATTGCGCTTGCAGTGTGCGATCATTGCAGCTTTGGCGCGAATACTGTCAGTTGCGTCTACCACAGCGCTATGTTTCGAAGTAAAAAGTTCTGTTACGTTGTCCGGTGTAACAAAATCTTCAACGCAATGTACAGTGCAGTTGGGGTTAATGAGTGCAATTCGCTTGGCGATGGCATCAACTTTGGCTTCGCCGATGGTATCTGACAACGCGTGTATTTGTCGGTTGGTGTTAGTGACGCAAACGTCATCTAAATCAATAAGCGTTAATGTGCCAATACCAGAACGAGCAAGCGCTTCAGCAGTCCAGCTACCCACACCACCAATACCAGCAATTACAACATGGCTATTGGCGAGGTTATTGGTTTGTTTAGCACCATACAAGCGTACAATGCCCCCTAAACGCGGATCATCTGACATGTGATATTCAATACTCTTAAGCTAAATCGGTTCTATGCAGGATACAACTGCGAGTTTGCGGCGCATGATCGCAAAAATCGCTAATAATGCAAGTTTTACTGTTGTAGTCTACAACGCTAGATGTAAGGGATAGTGTTTAAAGTTAACAAATTGGGGCATTAATGCGAAAACATTATGATTTGGTGATAGTGGGCGCGGGAATAGTAGGGGCCGCCACGCTTAAGCATTTTGTGCAAGTCAATCCAACAAAAACGGTGTTGATGATAGAGAAAGAAGCACACAGTGCACAACATCAGACTGGTAGAAACTCAGGCGTGATCCACGCTGGAGTGTACTATCCCCCGAATTCGTTAAAAGCCCAATATTGTGTAGCAGGCTTGCATGACACAATAGCGTGGTGTGAAAAAGCCAAGTTACCCTTTGAACAATGCGGAAAACTCATTGTGGCAACCAAAGAGAGTGAGCTTGAGCGATTGGAAACACTGTTTCACAATTGCACTCAAAATGGGCTTTCACCAGAGCGGGTGAATCAAGCGACACTACATCGCCTTGAGCCAAACATCGTTGGTAAAGAAGCCATTTGGGTCAAGCTAACAGGAATAACCGATTACACGGCAATATGCCGCAGCTTTATAAACGCAGCATTAGAAACCAACAATGTGGATGTTCACTATTCTACACGTGTTGCTCATATCAACGAAACACCCAACAACGTGCAAATCGGCCTTGCCCAGTGTGCTGACAAGAATTCTGAGCGCGTTACGCGATACGATGTCAGTTGTGATCAGCTGGTGTGTTGTGCGGGTGCGTACGCTGATACGCTAATTCGTGCTCAGGGTTTAACGCCTGATTTCAAGATTATGCCTTTTAAAGGTGTTTACTATCGCCTAAGTGAACAGTTCAATAATATAAGCGAGCGCCTGATTTACCCCGTACCAAATCCTGAAATGCCATTTCTTGGCGTTCACTTAACGAAAATGATAGGGGGATATACCACGGTTGGTCCTAATGCTGTATTAGCATTAGGAAGGGAGGCGTATACAAGCTTTCCCTCGTTTTCTGAAATGTACCGCACGCTATCTTATCGCGGTTTGCATAAGCTACTTTGGCAGTATCGCAAAAGTGTCGTTGATGAGATTCAAACCTCTGTTAGTAAAAAGCGTTATGCAAAACTAGTTAAGCAGTATTGTCCAGATGTATCACACGAACACTTTAGCTTTTATCGGCCGGGTATTCGTGCGCAAGCAGTAACGGACGATGGCAAGTTATTGCATGACTTTAAATTCGTACAGACCGATCGTGTATTACACGTGGGCAATGCTCCCTCGCCAGCGGCTACCAGTGCTATGCCGATAGCTCGCGCAATCGTTGAACAACTTTAGCCTAAGGCGCTGCTAGTTTTATAGATTTTATAGAATGGTAAATCCGTTTAAAAGCAACATACGTTCTAGTTACTACATGCTTTAATTAACCGAGTAAATTTTAGTGAAAGGTGAGAGGAATAGCGGACATGGGCTTACTAGTAGACGGAAAATGGCAAGATAAATGGTACGACACCAGTAAAAACGGCGGAAAGTTTGAACGGCAAGCTTCACAATTTCGCTCAACTATTTCAACAGAGCAAGGTGCTGAGTTCCCTGTAGAGTCTGGGCGATATCACCTCTACGTTTCATTGGCGTGTCCATGGGCCCATCGCGCGCTAATTTTTAGAAAATTAAAAGGGTTAGAGTCACATATCGACGTGTCTGTGGTGTCTCCTGACATGCTGGACAAGGGCTGGGAATTTGATGAATACCCAGGCGCGACGGGCGATAAACTTTATGGGTTCGATTACGCGCATCAGTTGTACACCAAAGTAAAGCCTGACATTACCTCACGGGTTACTGTGCCAATTTTGTGGGATAAAAAAACGCAGTCGATTGTTAATAACGAGTCAGCTGAAATTATTCGCATTTTCAACACAAGCTTCAATGAACTAACGCGAAATGACGATGACTATTATCCAGAGGCATTACGTGAAGAAATTGACGCGATTAATGACATGGTTTACCACAACATCAACAATGGGGTGTACAAATCAGGTTTTGCTACCACGCAGGACGCGTATGAAGAAGCAGTAGAAGCGCTTTTTAACGCGTTAGATACAATAGAAGAACGATTGGGTAAGCAGCGTTACCTTGTAGGAAGTACACTAACCGAAGCTGACTGGCGGCTATTCACTACACTTATCAGATTTGACCCTGTTTACCATGGCCATTTTAAGTGCAATATAAAGCAAATTGCAGACTATCCAAATTTATTCGGTTACATGAAAGAGTTGTATCAACACCCAGGTATTGCACAAACGGTCAACTTTGATCACATCAAACGCCATTACTATTACAGTCACACAATGATAAACCCTACGCAGGTTGTGCCTGTTGGGCCGCAACAGGACTTGATGTCTCCTCACGGCAGAGACAAACAGTACTAAGGGGAAATGATAATGAGCGCAAAGGTAGTTAACAAAACTCTGAGCAAAAAAGTAAAAGGTATCGCAACAAGTGATGGGGCAGGTGTGTCGCTGACACGCATTATCGGACAACCCGCTTTACCGCGCTTAGATCCATTCCTTATGCTCGATTTTTTTGGCTCTGATAAGCCGGGTGAATATATTGCTGGTTTTCCCGCTCACCCACACCGAGGCTTTCAAACGGTAACTTATATGCTCGCAGGGAAAATGCGTCATAAAGACTCGGTGGGTAACGAGGGTGTTATTGAAGCGGGTGGTATTCAATGGATGAATGCAGGTAAGGGCATAATTCATGAGGAAATGCCTGAACAACAAGAAGGGCTGTTACAAGGTTTTCAGTTATGGGTAAATCTACCCGCAGCTGAAAAAATGTCGAGTCCAAATTATCAAGACATTCCACCGCTTACGGTTCCGACAGTGAATGTGGGTGATGCATCGATAAAAGTATTAGCCGGTGTATTAGGTGACACAGTAGGGCCCGTTAAAACCACAGCAGTTGCACCTACATTTATTGATGTAACCATACATAAAGGTAGTGTCACTATACCCATACAACAAAGTCACGTGGGTTTTATTTACGTGTATGAGGGG
Organism: Alteromonas sp. McT4-15; assembly: GCF_020515205.1. NCBI lineage: Bacteria > Pseudomonadati > Pseudomonadota > Gammaproteobacteria > Alteromonadales > Alteromonadaceae > Alteromonas > Alteromonas sp. McT4-15. Next base: position 13,586 of record NZ_JAJALG010000031.1, on the reverse strand, counting down.
GCGATAGTGCTGAATGGTGGAGAAAACAAAAACGCATTAGGTGCCTTAGAACTTGGCGTACTAAGTAGTGAAGGCGAATTACTCGATATTACGGCTAACGACAACGCAAAGTTTATTGTTGTGACAGGGAAGCCCATAAACGAGCCTATTGTGCAATACGGGCCATTTGTAATGAATACACAGTCAGAAATTGTTCAAGCATTTAATGATTATCAAAATGGAACGTTAACCGCGTAATAGTGTTGATAATAGTTGATGAAAGACAGTGCAATGGTGTCGTGCTACCATTTAGTAACGCATCCTAAGGAAAGGCATGGCACCTATGCACTTTGAACGCATTGACCCAAAGCACGTACTTTCGCTTTTAGATTTTGAAAATCGTAACAGGCATTTTTTCGAAACTTACATTGCCCCACGTGATAACGCATTCTATTCCCTTGATGGTGTAGGAAACCATATCAGCGAACTTCAATACCTTGCCAAGTGCAATCGCGCATTAAGTTTTGTCTTGATTGAAAATAATCGAATTGTCGCACGCGCAAATCTTAAAAATATAGTGAGCAAATGTGCTGAAATTGGCTATCGCGTGTCTGAAGAGGCAACTGGTAAAGGGGTGGCGTCTTTATGCGTTGAATTTCTTATTGGTGAAGCTAAGCGTAACGGTATCATAAGCATTAAAGCTGAGGTCATGGACAATAATCGAGCTTCAGACAAAGTCCTGTTGAAAAACAACTTCGTACCTACGCTTTGCTACTTAAAAAAGTACCTTCACAATAATACTCCTATTAACAGCGTACTTTATGAATTCTATGTAGAGTAATGAGCAGAGTAATGTGTAGAGTAAAAAGAACAAAACGCCTTATTCGCTTCTTTAGCGCCTTTGCTTGCGCGTATTTGCACTATATTTCTGTGCGATTTTCATGTCTTATTTTGTTGTGTTTAGCGAAGGGCGAATTAACAACACGCCCTTTCTATTCGATTAACAACTATTAATGTTTGTTATATTAAAATCAATCACTTGCTATGGTTATGCGTAACTTTCGCATAGGTTTATTAGCTTGAAATCAGCCATATCATCCAAGCATGTGTAGCTACAACAACAGTGGTAAGTGCCATACGCAGACTAATGTAGCTGACAATCTGATCTTTTGACATGCTGAGCGTGAATTTGTCGTAGAGCAGAATCCCAACACAACTTAACGATAAGATACCTAACACTTTTGCATCGTAAGCGAAGACTAAACATAACCAACCTATAATTGTTGGTAACATCGCTATGTACATTTGCTTGTCATAACGTTGGTTACTTATCGCATCCCACCAATGAATGCCACCAAAAAACGATAATAAGACTGCTGAGTATTGGACGAAATACGCGACACTTTGGGCAAGTGACATTAGGTCTAACTTATACGCTATAGGCAGCCCAACAAATGGGATAAGACCCGCTACTCCTAAAATAACGACTGAATAGGGCATTGATACTCCTCAAACAAAAATAGCGCCAGTCAGGCGCTATTTTTACTACCAATAATAATACTTAGTTCAGTATTACTTAATCGGGCTATATTTACGCTGGTTATGACCAGTGTAAAGCTGACGAGGACGACCGATTTTTTGCTTCGGATCGCTCATCATTTCATGCCAATGTGAAATCCAGCCTACTGTACGAGACAGTGCGAAGATACACGTGAACATGTTGGTAGGAATACCAATCGCTTTAAGTACGATACCAGAGTAGAAGTCAACGTTCGGGAACAGTTTCTTCTCTGCGAAGTATGGGTCGCTTAGCGCGATTTTTTCTAGTTCCATTGCAACTTCAAGAAGTGGATCTTTAACGTTTAGTTCGCTAAGCACTTCATGGCAGCTTTCACGCATTACTGTAGCACGTGGATCGTGGTTCTTGTAAACGCGGTGACCGAAGCCCATAAGGCGGAATGGGTCGCTCTTGTCTTTAGCACGTGCAATAAACTCAGGAATACGGTCAACTGTGCCGATTTCTTCAAGCATATTTAGGCATGCTTCGTTTGCACCACCGTGCGCTGGGCCCCAAAGTGACGCTACACCCGCTGCGATACACGCATAAGGGTTAGCACCTGAAGAGCCTGCTAGACGTACTGTAGACGTTGATGCGTTCTGCTCATGGTCAGCGTGAAGCGTAAAGATACGGTCCATAGCGCGTTCAACAGCAGGACTGATTTGGTATTCTTCTGCAGGAACAGAGAACATCATGTTCAGGAAGTTAGCTGCATAGCTTAGGTCGTTTCTAGGATATACAAACGGCTGGCCGATGTTGTATTTGTAGCACATAGCAACAAGCGTTGGCATTTTCGCAATTAAGCGATGTGCGCTGCGAATGCGTTGTTCTTCGTTTGATACGTCAAGATCGCTATGATAGAAAGACGACATTGCGCCCACAGTACCGCAAAGCATCGCCATAGGGTGGGCGTCATTGCGGAAACCATGGAAGAACATGTTAATTTGCTCATGTACCATGGTGTGACGTGTGATAGTGTCTTTAAATTCTGCGTACTGCTCTTTCGTTGGTGCGTCACCGTGAAGTAGCATGTGGCATACTTCTAAGTAGTCAGCGTCGCGTGCAAGTTCTTCAATTGGGAACCCGCGGTGTAGAAGTACACCTTGTGCGCCATCGATATAGGTAATTGCTGACTCGCAAGATCCTGTCGCCATAAAACCTGGGTCGTACGTGAAATAGCCGTGTTGACCAAGCGTACGAACATCAATTACATCTTGTCCTTCGGTGCCAGACAAGATAGGAAGCTCGATTTCCTTACCGCCGGCTTTAAGAATGGCTTTCTGATCTGCCATAAAATGCTCTCCTCAGAATGGTTCTGTTTGCAGCGAAAACGGACGAAAATATCCGCTTCGTTGGGAAAAGTGGGCGTATTTGTACTTTATTATGCACTAACAAGTCAATTTAATTGCATATTTGCACAATAAATATTCCGAATTGCTGAAAAAAATAATTAGCAATCGAATAACGATTTTTTAACGCGTTGGGAATTCACTTTGCCCGATACGGTGCAATTATCAATGGCTTTTCGACAAAGGTAAACCACCGAACGATAATTATATTAGCACCTCAGTTTAAAAAGTAACCTTTTGATGTGGAATAATTACCCATCCAGATTAAAAGTCGTTAATTTCTGATGTATTCGCATAGTTATTAGTTTTGCGTACTGGTAAACTGCGCCCACTGTTTACACTGTCGAATACGTGAGATGTAGGCAATATTGATCTCTTTTTAGTCAATATTATTACAATATTGTGTTTACTGAGACTAAAGTCTTACTACGGCACAAAAAATTGTAATTATATACTACGCTGGATATACTCAGCGGTGCTTTGAATACGGAATAATTATTCTGTTAGAGGCATTAAAGAATAATTCACAAATTGTTAACAACTCAATGGATGAGGCAATTAACAGGTTAAAAATCGAATTGACTTACTCAGGACATAATAAGGTAAGAAATTCATTATCCCCTACGGATTAAACAGGCATACATTGTGAAAAAGCAAAGACCAGTAAATTTAGAACTCAATACTATTAAATTTCCGCCCTCTGCTATTTCGTCAATTCTCCACCGTGTTACCGGTGTTGCTATGTTCTTCGCGCTACTTTTTGTAATTTGGGCTTGGGCAGTATCTGTTCACTCGCCTGAAGGTTTCGCGAACGTGCAAGCAATCATGGACGGTTTCCTTGGAAAATTTGTCGCAATTGGCACAGCTTCAGCGCTGACATATCACATTCTAGGCGGCCTAAGACACGTTGTTATGGATTTAGGTCACTGGGAAGAATTAGAGTCAGGTAACACAAGTGCAAAAGCAGTAATCGCACTTTGGGTTGTTCTGACCGTAGTATTGGGAGTTGCACTATGGTAACCAACCAAGCAAGCATTAAGCGCGATGGCGTTCAAGATTACGTTTCATTACGCGCTACCGCAGCAATTATTTTCGCGTACTCGGTTTTCATGGCGTGGTTTTTCATTACCACCGATAACCTAACCTTTATCGAATGGCGAGGGTTGTTCTCTGGCCTGGCTATGAAAGTTTTCACATTGGCAGCACTTATTGCAGTGATGATCCACGTACGTATCGGCCTATGGCAGGTACTAACAGACTACGTTAAAGCGGCAGGTCTACGTGCAGTATTACAATATGTTCTAAATATCATCGCGTTTGGCTACGTTGCTGTCGGCCTATTCGTATTGTGGGGAGTGTAAGATGAGTTTACCCGTTCACGAGTTTGATGCAGTAGTAATTGGTGCTGGTGGTGCAGGTATGCGCGCCGCACTACAGATTTCACAATCTGGTAAATCATGTGCACTACTATCAAAAGTTTTTCCAACCCGTTCTCATACTGTGTCTGCACAGGGTGGTATTACCGTAGCGCTTGGTAATTCGCACGAAGATAACTGGGAATGGCACATGTACGATACCGTTAAGGGTTCTGATTACATCGGTGACCAAGACGCTATCGAGTATATGTGTAAGACAGGCCCAGAAGCGATTATTGAAATGGAAAACATGGGTCTTCCTTTCTCTCGTTTCGAAAACGGTAAAATTTACCAGCGTCCTTTCGGTGGCCAGTCAAAGAACTTTGGTGGCGAGCAGGGCGCTCGTACGGCAGCTGCTGCTGACCGTACTGGTCATGCACTTTTGCACCTTCTTTATCAGCAAAACGTAAAGAACAAAACAAAAGTTTTCTCTGAGTGGTACGCACTAGATTTAGTGAAGAACCAAGACGGTGACGTTGTGGGTTGTACAGCAATCGACATCGAAACTGGCGAAGTAGTTTACTTTAAATCACGCGCTGTTGTTCTTGCAACAGGTGGTGCAGGCCGTATCTATGCATCTACAACTAATGCTCACATCAACACTGGTGACGGCGTTGGTATGGCACTACGTGCCGGCGTTGCGGTTCAAGATATGGAAATGTGGCAGTTCCACCCGACGGGTATTGCTGGCGCAGGTACCTTGGTAACAGAAGGTTGCCGTGGTGAAGGTGGTTACCTTCTAAATAAAGACGGTGAACGTTTCATGGAGCGCTATGCACCTAACGCGAAAGACCTAGCAGGTCGTGACGTTGTTGCGCGTTCAATGATGACAGAAATTCGTGAAGGTCGTGGTTGTGAAGGCCCGTGGGGTACTCACATTAAGCTTAAGCTTGACCACCTTGGTAAAGACGTACTTGAATCACGTCTTCCGGGCATCCTTGAGCTTTCACGTACATTTGCGCACGTTGACCCAGTGAAAGAGCCAATTCCAGTAATTCCTACTTGTCACTATATGATGGGTGGTATTCCTACAAATGTTGATGGCCAATGTCTAACCGTTGATGAGAACGGCAATGACAAGGTTGTTAACGGTCTATTCGCTTGTGGTGAGATTGCGTGTGTATCGGTACACGGTGCGAACCGTCTTGGCGGTAACTCACTACTTGACCTTGTTGTATTCGGTCGTGCGACTGGTTTACACCTTGGTAAGACATTGTCTGAAATGGCACCAACACGTGACGCATCAGAATCTGATCTTGAAGCTTCAATGACGCGTTTCAATCGTTGGGAAAATTCAGAGAAAGGTAAGGGCGAAGACCCAGTACAAATTAAGAAAGACTTGCAGAAATGCATGCAGCTTAACTTCTCAGTTTTCCGTGAAGGTGAAGCAATGGCAGAAGGGCTTAAAGAGCTTAGCGAAATTCGCGAGCGTCTTAAGCATGCACGCCTTGACGACAAGAGCGCAGACTTCAATACCCAGCGTATTGAGTGTCTAGAGCTAGATAACCTTATGGAAACCGCGTACAGCACAGCAGTAGCAGCTAACTTCAGAACGGAAAGCCGTGGCGCGCACAGCCGCTTCGACTTCCCAGATCGTGATGATGAGAACTGGTTATGCCACAGCATCTACGATCCGAACACTGATAAAATGCTTAAACGTGAAGTGAATATGGCGCCTAAACTTAGGGAAGCATTCCCACCTAAAGTGCGTTCATATTAAGAGAGGCAACGATCATGCAATTAACTTTTTCGATTTATCGTTACAACCCTGAAGTAGACGCGAAGCCTCGCATGCAAGACTACACTCTAGAAGTAGAGGAAGGTCAGGACATGATGGTGCTAGACGCGCTACTTGCACTTAAAGAGCAAGATCCGACGCTATCTTTCCGTCGCTCGTGCCGTGAAGGTGTGTGTGGTTCAGACGGTGTGAACATGAACGGCAAAAACGGCCTAGCGTGTATCACTCCGCTTTCTGCACTGGGCAAAGGTAAAATAGTAGTTCGTCCACTTCCAGGTCTACCGGTAGTACGTGACCTTGTTGTTGATATGACGCAGTTCTACACACAGTACGAGAAGATTAAGCCATTCTTAATCAACGACAGCAAACAGCCGCCAGCACGCGAGCACCTTCAGTCACCTGAAGAGCGTGCGAAATTAGACGGTTTGTACGAATGTATTCTGTGTGCGTGTTGTTCTACATCATGTCCGTCGTTCTGGTGGAATCCGGACAAGTTTATCGGTCCTGCAGGTCTACTTCACGCTTATCGTTTCCTTATCGATAGCCGTGACACTGCAACAGAAGAGCGTCTTAACGACCTTGATGATGCGTTTAGCGTATTCCGCTGTCACGGTATCATGAACTGTGTAAGTGTTTGTCCTAAGGGCTTGAACCCAACGAAAGCGATTGGCCAAATTAAGTCAATGCTTTTACAACGGGCTGTTTAGTACTATATTCTGATAACTTCTTTTAGTTACAGATAGCGATGCTCTAAATAGCCATCCAACAGGATGGCTATTTTTTTATATATTCGTTGTTATAACACTTGGTTATGCTGAGAATAACCTTATAATACATCTTGATTGTTAACTAGATTTTATAAAACGTAGCAAGGCAAATTAAATGCAAGAAAGCGTGATGAAAGCGTGGTGGGATTCCTCGCACATGGCAGGTGCCAACGCTGCCTATGTTGAAGAGTTGTATGAAGCATATTTAGAAGACCCTCAAAGTGTCTCTGAAACTTGGCGACAAATCTTCGATAACCTCCCCAAAGTCGATGGCGTAGAGTTAGAAACCAATCATACAGCAATTAAAAATCAGTTTAGGCAACTTGCTGCGTTAGGGCCTACTGCCCGTATGTCTAGTCCATCAGTGCCTTCAGCAAATGTTTCTGATGACAGGCAAGTTAAAGTTCTTCAGTTAATCAATGCTTTCCGTTTCCGCGGTCATCAAAATGCTAACCTTGATCCATTAGGTCTTTGGAAGCAAGAGCGTGTTCGTGACATTGAACTATCTCACCACAACCTTTCTGAGCAAGATTTCGATTCAGTATTTAACGTAGGTTCTTATGCCATCGGCAAAGACTCTATGTCTCTAGGTGAGTTGTTTAAGTCGCTTAATAGAACATATTGTGGGTCAATCGGTGCTGAGTATATGCACATCACCGATACTGACCAAAAGCGTTGGTTACAACAAAAAATTGAATCAGTGCAGGCAAAACCTGAAATCTCACGTGATGAGAAGCTAAGCATTTTGAAAGGTTTGACTGCTGCTGATGGCATGGAAAAATACTTGGGTTCTAAGTTCCCAGGTGCAAAGCGTTTCTCACTAGAAGGTGGTGATGCGTTAATTCCAATGCTTAAAGGTTTGATCACCAAAGCCGGAACCGCAGGTACGAAAGAAGTGGTTATCGGTATGGCCCACCGTGGTCGTTTGAATGTGTTAGTTAACGTTCTGGGTAAAAACCCGTCAGTGCTATTTGATGAGTTCTCTGGTAAGCACGACGACTCGCTAGGTGCAGGTGACGTGAAATACCACGCAGGCTTCTCGTCAGATTTCGCGACGCCAGGTGGTAATGTTCACCTAGCGCTAGCATTTAACCCGTCTCACCTTGAAATTGTAAATCCAGTGGTGATGGGGTCAGTACGTGCCCGTCTAGCTCGACGTAATAATGACACCAATACAGTACTTCCAATTACTATTCACGGTGACTCGGCAATCGCTGGTCAAGGCGTGGTACAAGAAACCTTTAATATGTCACAAACTCGCGGCTTTGCTGTGGGCGGTACAGTGCGTATTGTGGTAAACAACCAAGTTGGTTTTACTACGTCGAAGACAGAAGATACGCGCTCAACGCAATACTGTACTGACATTGCGAAAATGGTGCAGGCACCTATTTTCCACGTTAACTCTGACGACCCAGAAGCAGTTGCATTCGTTACTCAGCTGGCGCTTGAATATCGCAACAAGTTCAAAAAAGATGTGGTAATCGATTTAGTGTGTTACCGCCGACACGGTCACAACGAAGCTGATGAGCCAAATGCAACTCAGCCGTTGATGTACCAAAAAATTAAAAAACACCCAGTACCTCGCGCTATCTATGCTGACCAGCTTATTGCGGAAGGCGTAATAGAGCAGCGTGATGCTGACCGCTATATTGAAGAATATCGCGCAGCGCTTGATCACGGTGCATGTGTGGTAGAAGAATGGCGTCCAATGACTGAGCACAGTGTAGACTGGTCTCCGTACCTTGGTCACGATTGGGATACACCATATGATGGTGCTGTTAGCGTTGAAAAACTTAAAGCGCTAGGCGAGTCTATTACGACCATTCCAGAAGAGCACAAGCTTCAATCGCGCGTTAACAAGCTTTACCAAGACCGTAAAGCGATGGTTGCTGGCGAGAAGCTACTCGATTGGGGTATGGCCGAAAACTTAGCCTATGCCACTATTGTTGATGCTGGCGCAGACATTCGTATTACCGGACAAGACTCTGGCCGTGGTACTTTCTTCCACCGTCACGCTGTACTGCATAACCAAAAAGATGCCTCTACTTATATGCCACTTCAACACATTCGTGAAGGGCAGGGTGAAATTGAAATATATGACTCTGTACTTTCAGAAGAAGCGGTTATGGCATTTGAATACGGTTTTGCGACAGCAGAACCAACGTGCTTAACTATTTGGGAAGCACAATTTGGTGACTTCGCTAACGGTGCGCAAGTAGTATTCGACCAATTCCTAAGCTCAGGTGAAGCAAAGTGGGGCCGTTTGTGTGGTCTTACTGTTTTACTTCCACACGGTTACGAAGGTCAAGGTCCAGAGCATAGTTCTGCACGTCTTGAGCGTTTCCTTCAAATGTGTGCTGACCACAACTGGCAAGTGTGTGTACCATCAACACCTGCACAGGTTTACAACATGCTTCGTCGCCAGGTTGTGCGTCCAATGCGTAAACCTCTTATTGTGATGTCGCCTAAGTCATTGTTACGTCACCCGCTTGCCGTATCGTCAATGGAAGAATTGGCGGAAGGTAAATTCCACAATGTTATCGGTGAAATTGACGATATCGAACCGAAGAACGTTAAGCGCGTGGTGATGTGCTCAGGTAAGGTTTACTACGATTTGTTAGATCAGCGCCGTAAAAATGAGCAAACAGACGTTGCAATCATACGTTTAGAGCAACTTTATCCATTCCCACAGGAAGAATGCGCTAAAGTTGTGGCACAATACAGCCATGTTAAAGATTGGGTTTGGTGCCAAGAAGAGCCTCAAAACCAAGGTGCTTGGTACTGTAGCCAACATCACTTCTGGCAAGCAATTCCAGATGGTGCAAAATTAACATATGCGGGCCGTGATGCATCCTCGTCGCCTGCAGTAGGTTATGTTTCCGTTCACAACCAGCAACAGAAAGCCCTGGTTGAAGACGCACTCACAATTAAATAAGGAACAGTAATGACAATTGAGATAAAAGTTCCGGTTCTACCTGAGTCAGTTGCCGATGCCACCATTGCAACCTGGCACGTTAAAGCCGGTGACGCAGTTAAACGAGACCAGAACCTGGTTGATATTGAAACTGATAAAGTGGTTTTAGAAGTTGTGGCGCCAGCGGACGGTACAATGGGTGAAATCCTAAACGAAGAGGGTGCGACTGTTTTAGGCGAGCAAGTCATTGCTAAGTTAGAAGAGGGTAGCGCTGCTGCTCCTGCTGCGTCTAAATCTGACGAGTCAAAAGAAGAATCAAAAGCTTCTGCACCGGCTGCATCAGGCAAAGCGTCTGACGTAAAAGTGCCTGTACTTCCAGAGTCGGTTGCTGATGCCACCATCGCTACATGGCACGTTGCGGTAGGCGAAGCAGTATCGCGCGACCAAAACTTAGTAGATATCGAGACAGACAAAGTTGTTCTTGAAGTTGTAGCGCCTGCTGATGGTTCACTAAGCGAAATCATTGCAGAAGAAGGTGCAACGGTTACTGCTGAAGAAGTGATTGCAAAGTTCGTTGAAGGCGCAGCAAGCGGTGCATCTGCACCTGCGGCATCTGCCGAGTCTGACGACAGCGACGACAGCAGTGATGCACTAAGTCCTTCAGTTCGCCGTCTACTTGCTGAAAAAGGTGTTGATGCGGCGAAAGTGAAAGGTACAGGTAAAAATGGCCGTATCACTAAAGAAGACGTAGAAAAGTATCTTAAAGGTGGCGACAGCTCAGCTAAGGCAGCGCCTGCAGCAACTGAAGCACCAGTGGCAGACTTGCCAACGGGTAACCGTACTGAGAAGCGTGTTCCTATGACACGTCTTCGTAAGACCATTGCAAACCGACTTCTTGAAGCGAAAAACTCTACGGCAATGCTAACTACGTTTAACGAAGTAAACATGAAGCCTATCATGGACCTTCGTAAACAGTATCAAGAGAGCTTCGAAAAACGTCACGGCATTCGTTTAGGCTTTATGTCGTTCTACGTTAAAGCGGTTACAGAAGCACTTAAGCGCTTCCCAGAAGTTAACGCGTCAATCGACGGTGATGACATTGTTTATCACAACTACTTCGATGTATCGATTGCCGTTTCTACACCACGTGGCCTTGTAACGCCAGTACTTAAAGATACTGACACACTAGGCATGGCAGGTGTTGAAAAAGGAATTAAGGAACTAGCACTTAAAGGTCGTGACGGAAAACTGTCATTGGCTGAACTACAAGGTGGTAACTTCACAATCACCAACGGTGGTGTGTTTGGTTCACTAATGTCTACACCAATCATTAACCCGCCACAAAGCGCTATCTTGGGCATGCACAAAATCCAAGATCGCCCAATGGCTGTTAATGGCAAAGTAGAAATTCTACCAATGATGTACCTAGCACTTTCTTATGACCACCGCATTATCGATGGTAAAGAGTCAGTTGGGTTCTTGGTGACAGTTAAAGAGATGCTTGAAGATCCAACACGTCTACTACTAGACGTATAAGACTTTCGTCTCACTTAATTGTGGTTGGGCGCTTGGCTTGTGTTATCTTGCTAAGCGCCTAACGCAACGCTGATATTTACCCTATAATATCAGTCTAAATAATCAAGTCGCATATGCGGCTTTTGTCTTACTAAAAATCGGATAGAAACACCATGAATTTGCATGAATACCAAGGTAAGCAGCTATTCAAAGAATACGGTTTGCCTGTTTCTGAAGGATACGCAGCAGACACTGCTCAAGGTGCTGTAGAAGCCGCTGACCGAATTGGCGGAGAAGAGTGGGTAGTTAAGTGTCAGGTACACGCGGGCGGTCGCGGTAAAGCTGGCGGTGTAAAGCTAGTTAAAAACAAAGACGACATTCGCGCTTTCGCTGAAAACTGGCTTGGCAAAAATTTGGTGACTTTCCAGACTGACGAAAATGGTCAGCCTGTGAGCAAAATCCTTGTTGAATCTTGCACAGATATCGCTAACGAGCTTTACCTTGGTGCAGTAGTTGACCGTACAACCCGTCGCGTTGTATTTATGGCATCTACTGAAGGTGGCGTTGAGATTGAAACTGTTGCAGAAGAGACTCCAGAGAAAATTCTTAAAGCTGAAATCGACCCAATTGTAGGTCCTCAGCCTTACCAAGCACGCGAAATGGCGTTTGCTCTTGGTCTTTCTGGCGTTCAAATTAAGCAATTTACTCAAATCTTCCTTGGCCTAGCTAAGATGTTTGAAGAGCTTGACGTTGCGCTTATCGAAATTAACCCGCTAGTAATCAAAACTGACGGTAACCTACACTGCCTTGACGCAAAAGTAGGTATCGACGGTAATGCACTATATCGTCAGCCTAAGCTGAAAGATATGCAAGATCCTTCACAAGAAGACGCGCGTGAAGCACACGCGGCTCAGTGGGAGCTTAACTATGTTGCTCTAGACGGTAACGTTGGTTGTATGGTTAACGGTGCAGGCCTAGCAATGGGTACAATGGACATCGTAAACCTACACGGCGGTAAGCCAGCTAACTTCCTAGATGTTGGTGGCGGCGCGACTAAAGAGCGTGTAGCTGAAGCATTCAAGATCATCCTTTCTGATGACAATGTTAAAGCGGTATTGGTTAACATCTTCGGTGGTATCGTACGCTGTGACATGATTGCAGAAGGTATTATCGGCGCGGTTAAAGAAGTAGGCGTAGAAGTACCAGTAGTTGTTCGTCTAGAAGGTACCAATGCAGAGCTTGGCCGTGACGTTCTAGCGAACTCTGGTCTTGATATCATCGCTGCTGAATCGCTAACTGATGCAGCACAGAAAGTTGTTGCTGCAGCGGAGGGCAAATAATGTCTGTATTAATTAATAAAGATACTAAAGTAATTTGTCAGGGTTTCACTGGCGGTCAGGGTACATTCCACTCTGAACAAGCAATTGCTTACGGTACGCAAATGGTTGGTGGTGTTACACCAGGCAAAGGCGGTACTGAGCACTTAGGTCTTCCAGTATTCAATACTGTACGTGAAGCGGTAGAAGCAACTGGCGCAACTGCAACAGTTATCTACGTACCAGCACCTTTCTGTAAAGATTCAATTGTTGAAGCTGCAGATGCGGGTATCGAGCTAATCGTATGTATCACTGAAGGTATCCCAACGCTTGATATGCTTTACGTTAAAGAATACGTAGATGCAAAAGGCGTTCGCATGATTGGTCCAAACTGCCCAGGTGTTATCACTCCTGGAGAGTGTAAAATTGGTATCATGCCTGGTCACATTCACAAGCCTGGTAAAGTAGGTATTGTTTCTCGCTCTGGTACGCTTACGTACGAAGCGGTTAAGCAAACTACTGACGAAGGTTTCGGCCAGTCTACCTGTGTTGGTATCGGTGGCGACCCAATTCCAGGTTCAAACTTCATCGACATCCTTCAGATGTTCCAAGACGACCCACAAACAGAAGCTATCGTAATGATCGGTGAGATCGGCGGTACTGCAGAAGAAGAAGCGGCTGCATTCATCAAAGCGAATGTAACTAAGCCTGTTGTTTCTTACATCGCGGGTGTAACGGCTCCTCCAGGTAAGCGTATGGGTCACGCTGGTGCAATCATCGCAGGCGGTAAAGGTACTGCTGATGAGAAATTTAAAGCACTAGAAGACGCAGGCGTTAAGACTGTACGTTCATTAGCTGACATCGGTAAAGCACTACGCGAAACTACCGGTTGGTAATAAGCGTTAGCAAGCAAGTTGTAAAAAGCCCGCTTTAAGCGTAATGCCGTTCACTTAAGGTGAGCGGCATTTTTCTTTCTGCTGTATCGCTGTGGTCTCTTCTTAACTGTTCGGGGGAAGCTGCGTTCTCGCCGTGGAG
>NZ_JAJALG010000004.1:0-251763 GCF_020515205.1 Alteromonas sp. McT4-15 | reverse complement strand
AGAACACATGAAAGTCTGGGTAACCTGCCTCCGGCAGCTTACCGAGAAAAATTAGAAAACTCTAATTCAGCACTGTCTCATTAATGGGGAAGTGGACAATTCTTCTGACCCTCGATGGTCTTCTAGCACTTTTGGAAGTAGACACCAATAATGTGAAATACATCACTACCGGTGGCCATATGATCGCACATGATGGTGTGTTTAATGCAAACGGTGATGGCGTAATTTATGGTGTTAAAGAACAAGGCATCTGGAAAATAAAAGAATACCAATTAGATAATCAAAAAACGGTAGATTTATTTTCAGATTTTAGAGCAGCTAGACAAGTTAAAGATAAAGTATTTCTTTTAAATGAAAATTATGAACTAAGTGTTTTTGATCATAACAGTAAAACAATTAAAGCATTGCCCTACTCACTACCATCGGCAGAAAATACGAATTGGTATGCCGATAACCGGTATATTTACTTTAGCGACTTTGATGGACGAGATGCACATTTTAATGTTCTAGACCATAATGGCGAACGTATTAGCGAAAAAACCTTCAATGCGTCTTCTATTAGCGCATCTTTCGATATTGACGAAAGACGAAACAAAGCAATCCTCAAAAGCTGGCCGTACTCAGAAGCTGAAATTCTATTGGTTGACGCAGCTGCGCTCTCCTCTGTTAATCCAAAACATTAAGTTAAAACGCTTTTTAATGGTGACATTGCATATCGAACTGTAAAACATTCTGTAACCATGATGTCAAAGCGATGAAACCTGCTCACCGACTCCACTTTTATTCTCTTTAAAAAGCGTTTTTTCTGTTAATTCCCCTAATTATTTTTGGCTCGCCAATTTTCTCACCCGCTGAAATAACAAAAAATAAAGCATAATATTCAATCGCTTACAAATGTAACCAAACTGTAACCATCAAAAAACAGCTTGGTTACACATAAGGTTTTATAAAAATCATGAAACAGTATTGTCACGGTTATTCCATAAACAGCCATTGTTGACCAGTATGAACTCGAACCAAACAAAACAACTCTACTGAGGAATACAACATGACTACTTCACGCATTAACGTAAAAACAGTTTTCACAGCAGCACTACTTACTCTTTCACTTGTTAGCACAGTTAACGCGAAAGAAAGCACAACATATGAAGTGAGCGTTACCGACCAAGATGGTACTACAACGTCTGACCCAGCAACTATTTGCATCATGGTTCCTAAGCTATGTAGAAGAGACTAATTTTTCACGAACTAGGATGTGGGTGATTAAAATGAAAAAAATTAAATTTCTGATAGATGAAATTAAAAAAGTAAAAACCAAGCCCCAACTCATTAGTTTTTTCAAAGGAATAACCTCTTTGGATGCCTATTGTTGGGCGGGAATAATAATTCAAGAAAATGAAACAGCCACCTGTGTAAATAAGAAAATAATTGGTGATTTACCATGTGATAAATTAGAAAAAATACTCTCTAATTTTCCCAATAAATTTTCTTATAGAAAGTTAACTGAAATTGAATTTATTTTTAGAGAAGAGATAGAAAATTCAATTTTGGTTGACGATGACTTATCAGGAATTTTGCTTTTACCTTTTCACGGTGCTGGTAATGATTTTGGATATTTCGTTTTAGGAATATCCAAACGCGGGAGCAATCCAGTAACGCGAATTTCTGAAAAACTCGGCTGGTTTTGGTCCATTATCGTTCCCTACTTATACGCGGCCTATGACTGTGCATGGAAAGAGGACCAAGT
This sequence comes from Alteromonas sp. McT4-15, assembly GCF_020515205.1. Classification (NCBI taxonomy): domain Bacteria; kingdom Pseudomonadati; phylum Pseudomonadota; class Gammaproteobacteria; order Alteromonadales; family Alteromonadaceae; genus Alteromonas; species Alteromonas sp. McT4-15. The sequence continues at coordinate 250,016 of NZ_JAJALG010000004.1, read as the reverse complement.
ACACATTACCAAGCGAGAACTCGAATGCATTCGGTGGGCATCAGAAGGTAAGACGTCTTGGGAAATAAGCCAAATTCTCAATATTTCTGAGCGCACCGCTAATTTTCATATTTCGAATTACATTCAGAAAACGGGGAGCACTAACAGACAACAGGCCATTGCGAAGTGCCTGTTGAAGGGACATTTAGTGCTATAGCCCTTGATTCACTACACAACAGAAGGTGATTGAAAATGGACAAAAATAAAGCGCTTAAGGAAATGGGAATCTCAATGAAAGAATTGCGAATTCTAGAGCGCTATTGCAGCGACGATGTGGATGCGTCAAATGATGAATTTGCATCGTGCAACGATAGCTATGACTACTCTGAAAGTCCTTTCGCAGAGGGCGACTTCTCAATTTCAACCTGCGATTATTAAATAGGACGATGATGATGAGTGAGCTAAAGAAGACAGCGATGCAGATTCAATCTTCAGCGCGAGATTGGAAATATTTTCTGCTCATTCTATGCGTATTACTCAGCAGTGTTGTATTGCTTGAAGCGACAAGAAAGACACGAGCGCTTACCGCTGCTTTAACGGCACCAACAGTAACCGAAGTATATTCACCTGACGATGCAGTAATTGTAAATATCAGTGCTGAAAACGGGCAAACTGTAGATGCAAACGAGATCCTAATGACCTTATCAAGAGAGAACACGCAGCAAAAGCATGTCGTCACGTCTCCTATTTCAGGGACTTTCTCTTTTAAGAAATCTGCCGGTGATAATATTCGAAAAGGTGAGATTGTAGGGGTGGTTATACCGAACATCGACTCGAACCAACTTTACTTTAAAGTGCTCAATGGTGATGTAAGCCAACTGAGCACAGGAGATAAACTCGAAATAGTGATTGAGAAAGAAACATATCCAGGCAGCTTAGCTATGATCATCGGTGACGTAGATAAAACGTCCTATCCTAAGCTTTTAATACAAACAACAGCTGCACTTTCACTAAACAACAAGTCAGCTCAAAAAAAATACACCATAAAAAAGCAAACTTAAAACTCATAAAATCAAATAGATAGAAAAAAACATGTAACCAGATCTGATCCCCCCTGTCAGATCTGTCAGTTATGTCATTCGAATATTTCCGAATAATAGCAACTGTTCCTGCAGACAAGCAGAACAGAAAATTGCTAATGACCAAGGAGATATTCGATGAAAAATGTACCTTCGCTAAATCAACCAGTCTCACTGTATGGCGCCCACTGCCAGGCTGATACCACGCTAAGTATTCCAATCGGTGTCTTTATTGGTCTTGGACTCATTATCCGATGAGCATTTATTTCAGAGCTAATCGCTATCGCACAAACATTTTAGATACAAAACACTATATTAAACAGCTAATTAGATTAACGTTTTTTGTATTGCTGTTGTTAGTCGTTAGCTTTTTAAAAAGAAAAATATAAGCGAAATTTTAGGACGCGTAACGTTGGGCATTCAGGTGACAACAAAGGTGCTTACTTACGCCTAAATCCAGAATTGATTGTAAAGAAAACAACTATAAATCATTTAGATAGGAAAGAATTATGAAAAATTTACCTTCACTTTGCCAACCAGTATCACTGTACGGTTCTCACAAAGAACATGAAACGGTAGTTATTGGCGTAGGGATACCAATTGGCATTGTTATAGGCATTTACCTTCGATAACCAAAACGCAACACCAACAACACTAAGGAGAAACACATGAAATCTATCCCAACACTAAATCAACCGGTTTCGGTTTACGGCTCACAGGCTGAACATGAAACTGCGGTGGCTATTACGGTCGGTATCGCTATTGGTATCGCGGTTGGTATCTACCTTCGCTAAGTAAAAACAACATTTTAATCAACAGAGGAAATACACATGAAAACTATCCCAGCGCTTAATCAACCAGTATCTGTTTACGGTTCACAAGCTGAACATGAAACAGCAGTCGCAATAACGGTAGGTATTGCTATTGGTATCGCGGTTGGTATCTACCTTCGCTAATTAACACTCACTTTTATTAAACAACAAAAAAAGGAAAAACTTATGAAAGCTATCCCAGCACTAAATCAACCAGTATCTGTTTACGGCTCACAAGCAGAACATGAGACTGCAGTGGCTATAACTGTAGGTATCGCTATCGGTATTGCGGTTGGTATCTACCTTCGCTAAACCTTAGCGTTATAGTATTAGCCTAAAAACCTCGTAAAAATATGGCTGTACGCTGAAGTATCGAGAATTGCACCAACACTTGGGGACCATCCAAGAGTAGCGATAGCTTGGTATAAATCTGGATATTTCAGCGCTTTCTTTGTTTGATCATTGGTATTTACTGTAGGTAATTATGCCAAACCTACCCTATTTATATACTGTTAGATGTGACAGTTACATAAAATAGCCATGTCCTCATAATGAATTTACCCATTGGGTCAGTTTATATATTACGAGGATATAAAATGAGCACCGAAAAATCCGTCCACGACATTAGTGAACTTCAATTAAATGTTCACCAAACCTATAAGCAGCATCCCTTACTTAACGCCTTGATGGCGAAGCTAGATAATATCGAGCACTTTTCGTTCTTCGACTTTAGTAATGACTTTGAAGCACTTGTCGCTTCAGACTTTCTTGACTTTGTTATTGCCAAAGAGATCGGTGCTTTTAATTGCGAGGAGTACTATCAACTTCCGCTCTATCACGGAAATGACAGAGTAAAAGGTTGGTCTATTTTAAATACGCCGTATTTCAGACTTACCACCTTCTCATTTAACCAGGCCGGTATTTCAGTACACCGAGAAAACAAAGTAAAAGAACAGTTTTCATTAAAAATAACCCCACACAATACTTTGCTTTATTTTGCCAAAGCGAAGGGAACCATTCTTGATATTTATGAAATAGCATCTGAGTTAGATAGTCAAAATGCCAGTCAAACTATCAAGCTTAAATCAACTATCACATTGAACGATGGGGATGTCATTAAGCTAAAAGCAGGAATGAATGCTATTCATTTCCGTGAAGTGAACGATGACATGGTTTATCACGAAGTATCTGATTCAAAAAGCCCTATTAAAGTCATTGGTGAATACAACCTTGCATCGCTCCAGCTCGTGGGCGTAAGTGCAGCAAATATCGCCTCTTCACGCGCAGAAATGTTTGCAGAAATGGTCGCCAACCTCAATCACAAAGCCTCAATCCCTGTTCTCGAAAAACTGGGAACGCATACAGACCACTTCGTTCGCTGGAGCGCGGCGATGAACCTTTACACGTTAGATCAAAACGCGGGTGTTCAACTTATTCACAAGCTCACATCAGACCCTCACCCAGATGTACAAGCAACGGCCAAGCGCTGCTGTGAAATGTTTGCCGAACAACATTAATAAGGATTACCACCATGGCGATTGAATTAAGACCACAAAATACAAACGTTATTTCCCTTGAAGAATTCATAGAGTACGCAGAAGAACACGTTGATATGCGTGATGAGCAATCACTTAAAGATGCTGCCCCTATGATGAAAGCACTGGGTAATAACCGTGACTTCCTTGCCGACAAGATTAATGAAGAATTAGTAAAGCTGGCTAATTTCCAGGAAGACAATCATTACGGTGCACAAGTTTTGATGCTCGGCCGCTGTAAAAAATTCTTTATGAGAGCGTGCTTTTGGCCAAGTGCCCAAGACAAGTCTTACAAAGAAAGTGGACCAGAGTCATTTTTCTATTACCTTCCGCACGACCATAACTTTAACTTCTTGTCAGTAGGTTATTACGGCCCTGGCTATAAAAGTGAATATTATGAATACGATCATGACAAAGTCATTGGCATGCCGGGTGAAAAAGTTGATCTGAGATACATTCGTACCTCTCAATTAGAGCAAGGCAAAGTCATGCTTTATCGAGGAAAGAAAGACATTCATTATCAAATTCCGCCTGAATCTTTCTCGATTAGCATCAACTTAATGGAAGATAGCCTAGATCTTCCGCGAATTAATCAGTATCGCTTTGACCTTGAGAATAAGCGCATTCACAGCCTAATTAATCGAAACAGTGGCCCTGTACTTGCCGATATCGCTGCAAAAGTGGGTAACGACAACACCCGTCAGTTGCTGAGTGATTTAGGACAGCGTACTACCTGTCTACGCACTAAGTCCGCCATCGTTAAGTCACTTGCGACACGTCTGCCACAGTCACAAAAAATTGATTTTATCGAAAGTCATCTGACCGGCAAGAACGACTATTTTAACGCTCAATTACGCCATCAGATTAGTGAGCTTCAAGTTAGGGAGACATCACTATGTTAATCGCTAAACAATTAGGTAAACGCTTCAAGGCGAACCGCAAGCACGAACAATGGGGGGTAAAGAACCTCAACTTAGTGGCAAACCCTGGTGACGTCATTGCTTTACTGGGCAGAAATGGGGCTGGAAAATCTACGCTTATGCGATTGTTGGCAGGTATCTACCAACCAAGCGAAGGCAGCGTTGAAATAAGCGGCAATCCCAATGGCCAAGTTCAACTACTTACACCAGCTGACAACCTTTACCAAAAGTTAACCGTGTTAGAAACGCTTCATTACTTTTGCGACTTGTACGAAATAGCGCGTAGCAGTATCGAAAGCACCATTGATGATGTAACTCGACGATTCAATCTTGCATCGTTTTTGGACAAAAAAGTCGGCGACCTTTCAACGGGCATGAAACAACGGGTGAGCTTAGCGAAAGCGTTTCTTGTTGACCCTCAAGTGATCATGCTAGACGAGCCTACTGCGGGATTAGACATTGAATCGAGCTACAAGCTTATAGAGATCATTCAAAACCTAAGTGGGCTTGGCAAGATCATCATAGTGTCGACTCACAACATGTCTGAAGTACAACAAATCGCAAATCGCGTGTTGATGCTAGAGCAAGGTCGTCTTATCTACGACAGACCAATGAGCGATTTCGAGGCAAGTGGAGACAGTCTTGAAGCGTCATACATGAAAACACTGGAGGCTGCATAATGTTTAACTCTGCCATAGTACGTTCAGTATACGCGAAAGAGTTTCGCGAATTTTTGCAGGACACGCGCACACTTATCATTGTGTTCCTGATACCCCTTTTGTTTGTACCAGCGGTGACACTGATTACCTACAGCACAAGTATGGGGGTTGAAAATAAACCCAGCGCTATTGCCGTACTTCACAACGATTGCAGCGAACTTCCCAATGATATTGCAGGGCAAGTGCAATGCTTTGGACCTGAGGCCAGAACTACCATTCAAGACAACCTACGCGATGGTCATCTAGACGCGATGCTAGATATGAGCTCGGGCACGTTATTACTTGCCAATGCAGCGTTGACCGCTGAACCATTGCAGCAAAAAATGGAACAGTTCTATTTACGCAGCACTTACGCGCCTACGCCGCCATTGCAAATTGAAGATCTGCAAAGCGACACCAGTGTTGTCAATATCATTGGTACTAGCCTAGCTAATATTATTGTCATGCTCATCATCGTGTTTAGCTTTGTTGGTGCACTGAATTTCGGTATGGACATCACTGTAGGCGAAAAAGAGCGCGGTTCATTTCGTTTGTACAGCGAGTTTAAAGATAAAATCCAGTCAATATTTGCAGGTAAGTTAGTATTCACTTCTTTCTGTGCAGCATTGACCGCAGCGCTAGGTATAGTGGGGATCTTACTATCGAGTGTTGCTGTTGATACCGTTTACGGCAGCGCAGCGAGTACAAGTGCAAGCGATATCGACAAGATGTCAGCTTTCTTCCAATACCTCGATATGCTCAATACTGCCGATATCATCGTCGTATTTTGTTACCTCATTCCAAGTATTTTTCTCATTTCGGCATTAACCAATCTACTGGGTTGCATCGCCAAAAACATGAAAGAAGCTAAGTTACTTGGTGTCTTGCTCATGATGGCACTAATGGCGCTTTCAAAAATTCACCTTGGCGATGACATGTTTTTCTTTACGGCATTTATCCCTGTTTTAAATGTGTTTAGCGGCGTCAATATGGCACTCGCATTGGAAGTCGACTACGCGCACCTACTGGTAGCCACGCTAGTGAACATCGCTATTTGTATGAACACCTTGTTCGATATCAAGAAACTTATCCTTAAAGAAATCGTTTAGTCAGGAGGCGGTTATGAACTTTTCTATTGCAAATTACACGACCGAAAAATCGGTTAAATGGCTCCCCCTTGTTTTAGCAGCCGCTATCATCTTTGGCTTCTGGAGTTGGTATTTCAGCGCGGTGGACGGCACTTGGTTGTCACAAACTATGTTTAACGCGAAGGCCGCTGTCGCAGACATTACGCCTGAAGAACGTGACATGCTAAAAGCGATGATCACACCAGGTCTACTAAAGACATCAACCATGTTTGGTGCACTTGGCGGCCTAATCTTAACCGCACTGTTAATGTCGACATACGTAACCTTGTTTAGCCGTTTTGCGATGCCAGCCGACAAAGAGGTACCGTTTGCGCTGTCATTTAACATTGCCTCACTTGCTTCTCTTGGCACAGCATTGTTACACGGTATGTATGCGCTATACGTGCTACTTAGTCCCGAGAATAAAGTAAGTTTGTATCAGGTTGACTTCCTTACCCTTAACAACTTGATCTTCAACTTAGCGCCGACACATCCCATGTTTTCGCTCGCTAATGGCATATCGCTAAGTTCAGTGCTGTTTGTTGGTTTGTGCGCTTACTTGCTGCATAAACGCACGCATTACCCAATGGGTAAAGCCGTAGCAGTATATGGCGCACCTTATCTTGCAATCGTCGGCACAATCTTATTTCTAGCGGTGGTGTAACGATGAAAAACTCAAAACTTGTATGGGGACTAGTGCTGTTAGGCATTAGCTCTCCCTTTCTGAAACTTGCAGCAGAGTCTGATAAGCAGAAGTACGTAGAGGTTGCGCAAGTGACTAAAGGTGACTTGGATGAGCATTTGGTTGCCACTGGCAAAGTGTCTTATGACAGAGAGCTCAACCTTGACTCTAAAGTAGTTTCTACGGTTACCCAGGTGTTTGTTGAGGTCGGCGAGCGCGTGAGTAAAGGCGATACGCTGCTAGAGCTCGATAGCTTCACGCTAGATAGTCAAGAAGCCCTACTGAAAAAGCAATATGACAGCTTAGATATTGAGCTGTCTATCGCGCGAGGTAAGGCACAAGACACCGAAAGACAACACCAAATCAATCAGACACTGATGGCCAAAGGTCTTATTGGTAAAGAAAAGCTCGCACAAAGCCAGCAAGCATTAACCAATGCGAATCTGGAAGTAAAACATATATCTTCACTGTTAGCAGCCAAGCAAGTACAGCTAGACGAAGTACAAGGTTCGCGACGCTATCTCACCATTAAAGCCCCCATGGATGGTCTTATCATCGACTTAAACGCGGTAGAAGGCGAAAACGTTTATCCCAACCAGATGAATGTAGATTTCAACTTCTTGGTATCAATGGCTGATAACTCATCAGTGTTTGCTGATGTACAAATTGATGAGCGTTCGCTCGCTAATGTACACATAGGACAATCAGCGAGCGTCTTTCTCGCCTCCTACCCAGACACGCCCATTGAAGGAAAGATTAGCTTTATCTATCCCACTGTGGATAAGAGCTCTCAAGGGATACGCAATAAAGTGCGCGTGGAGCTTAATCAAAATGCGCTGGCCGGTTTGAATTTCCGTCAAAACATGAGCTGCTTAGTAAAAATTAAGCTAGCGACAAGTAAGGAAGGCACGCTTGTTCCCATGAAAGCGGTTGTTGAGCAAAACGATGCAAAATTTGTGTATGTGCTCAACGGCAACGCAGTACGTCGCCAGTTAATTCAAGCAGGCGAGTCTGACTTTCAGTTACAGCGCATTGTGTCGGGGCTTAGTGAGAGTGACAAAGTAGTAGTGGGGCCAATGGACGTACTGCTCAATCTCACTGACGGCGAGTCGGTAAGGATCTTGTGATGATTGAGTTACACAGCATTGAAAAGTCGTTCAGTGGTGACAATGGCAAAGTGGATGTGCTGCGCCAACTGTCATTACGAGTAGAAAAGTCTGAATTTGTAAGCCTACTAGGGCGTTCTGGTGAAGGTAAATCTACTTTGCTGAATATCCTCGGCGGCTTCGACAAATTCGACTCAGGTTCATATCAATTCGGCGACATGGAAGTTAGTGCGCTTGATAGCAATCAACTTACCGACTTTAGAATGTGTAACATCGGCTTTGTCTTTCAGAGCTTTCACCTCATCAAGCACCTCACCATCAGAAAAAATGTTGAGTTGCCGTTGCTGTTAAGAAAAATCAGCGAAAGCGAGCGAAAAGCACGGGCGCTTGCCATGTTAGAACGGCTCAATATTGCTGATAAGGCGGATTGTTACCCTCGCCAGCTTTCTGGCGGCCAGTGCCAACGGGTTGCTATCGCAAGAGCCCTTGTTGGCAAGCCAGGCCTTATTTTGGCCGACGAACCCACCGGCGCACTAGACAGAGAAACAGCCGACAGCATTCTCGAATTGTTTCAGCAACTGAACAATGACGGACATACCATCATTATGGTGACACACGATCCTGCCGTTGCACAAAAAGCCCATAAAGCCTTTGAACTATCGCAAGGTAAATTAGTGAGGAAAGTGTATGAAAAACATTAATTTTTCTATTGATGTGATGACTCACGTGTTTGAAAGTCTGCGCGTAAATGCGTTAAAAAGCAGCCTTATCATCGTGAGCGTTGCTATTGGGGTAATGGCGCTCATTTTGGGTCTCACCTTTTCTTCAACCTTATCAAAATCTCTCGTTTGGCAATTTGAAAACCTGGGCTCCAACACGTTAACCGTGTCGTCCTATTTGCCATTAACCGAGCAACTAAAAGGTAAAAAAGCCCACATCAGCCACAGTGAGTACGAATACATAAAACGTCACGTCGCTGAGAAGACACAAAATATAACACCGATCATTCAGGTACCAGGTGCTCGCGTTCAGTACGCAGGAAGAACACTTCAACCTAGCGCCTTGGGCACAACATACAGCTATATGCAAATGCGCAGTCGTTATGTGGCCCAAGGCCGTTTCATCAACGATGCAGACAATAGCTTACGCCGTCGCTCAGTGGTTATTGGGCAAACCGTCGTTGATGATTTATCGCTAACGGACCCCGTAGGCGAATATATAAAAGTAAATGACGAATGGTTCGTCATTGTTGGCGTTATGCAAGAGAAAGGCAGTCTTTTTGGGATGGACTTAGATGAAATCATCATCATGCCTTACCAAACTAGCCAAGCGTTTTTACCCGCTGACGATCACCAAGATGTACTCATTCAAATGAATGCGAAAGATGTTTCGCAAATCAACAATCTCAAGAGACAGATTTCAGGCATGTTGAGGGAGCTTCATCACATTGAAGCTGCAAAGCGCGATGACTTCAAAGTAGAAACCACCGATGAACTGCTCAGTACATTCAACAGTGTGATTAAAATCGTCTCGGTAACACTCATTGCTGTTGTCGCACTATCGTTGGTAGTGGCCTCAGTCGGCATGACCAACATATTTTTACTCAGCATTACAGAAAGAACCAATGAGATAGGACTGTTAATGGCCCTAGGTGCCGGTCGCAAGTTTATCTCTTCACTCTTTATTCTAGAGTCCAGTGTACTTACTACCGCTGGCGGCATCATCGGCATGTTTTGTGGCTATGTTTTAGCGCTTTTGATGAGCATGTTTTTACCTGACAAATACACCGTCGAGTTCCCTATTACCACGGGCTGTTTTGTCGTTCTATTCTGCTTTTTACTCGGTGTGTTAGTTAGCCTAATACCTGCGTCGAAGGCCTGTACCCTATCGCCCTCTCGGGCATTAACACAATAAAGATTTAATGGAGTATAAGTGATGAAAAAAACAGTTTTGATTACCGGCGCAACAAGTGGCATTGGGCAACAACTCGCTATTGAGATGGGTAAGCTTGGACATGACTTAATTCTACTTTATCGCGATGCCGACAAGCTCGAATCAACACTATCGCAACTTAGCTCAGTTGCAGATAATGTAAGTGTACACGCCTACTTAGCCGACTTGGCTGATATTGACTCGGTAAAGCGTGCTGCCCGTGCCATCGGTAAAAAACATGACCAAATTGATGTTCTGGTCAATAACGCAGGTGCCTTTCACATGACAAAAGAAATGACACCCAGTGGCCATGAAAAAACTATGATGGTTAACTATTTCAGCCACTTTGTACTTACTATGATGTTGCTAGATAACCTGCGAGCGTCGAAGCAGGGGCGCGTTATCAATGTTTCCTCTGAGTGTTACAAAATGCGCGCTTACAGTATGGATGATTTTGAGATGGTGCCTAAATACCATTGGGGACTGGCGTATAATCGCTCCAAGCTTGCTCAAGTTCAGCTCACCAAAATGCTTAAAGAGAAACTCAAAGATGACAATGTTACGGTAACCAGCGTTAACCCAGGGGCCATCGACACTAACATCTACGAACCCATTTCAGGTTTTATGCGCTTTATGCTTAAGTTCTCGCTCAAACCAGTAGAAAAAGGCGTAACCGACATAATCGATATCGCACTGCGTGATGATAGCTCTGATGTAAATGGTGAGTTTATTAGTAAAAGCAAGAAAGTTGCTATCGATAAGCGTTTTCTCGACCCTCAACAGATGCAAGTTTTGTGGCAACAGTCAGAGGACTTACTTCACACTAACTAGCATTCATTGATAGCGAGATAAAACACCCGCTTGCGTGTTATCTCGCTATCACCACGTTTCGCTTATGGCGCAATAAGAATAACAACACCAATAGATTAAGCACTGAAATCACAAAAACATAATGCTAAAGTGGGCGCTAAAGAAAACATAAAACCTACACTTAGTTATGACAACAACAGCACCGTTAGTCACATCGTTTGATGTGCGTTTTTGCGAAACCGATGCCCTACAACACGTCAGCAACACAGCGCTTGTTGCTTGGTTTGAAGCAGCCAGAGAGCCAATTTTTCGAATGTTTACACCAGAACTTGATCTTAAGAATTGGCCTCTTATTTTAGCCAGTTACAAGGTCGACTTTCTTGCCCAGATTTTCTATGGCAAACCGGTAATAGTGAAAACATTCATTAGCCGACTGGGAAACAGTGCGTTCGACGTTTTTCAAGAGCTTTGGCAAGACGACAAACTGTGTTCGACGGGTGTCACTACCATGGTGCATTTTGATTATAAAACACAGCGTTCTGCGCCCATCCCAGATGACATAAAGTCTACGCTTCAAAGCCACTTTAAAGACATTTCAAAGTAGTAAACGACATTAAGAATAATAGGCCTTAGGCAACATGAGCGATTTGATAGAAGTTATAGATAACGCCCTACCCGCTGAACTTTGCACTCAGCTTATAGACAGGTTTGAGCAAAGCCCAAATGTGACGCAGGGTCGCACTGGTGGCGGAGTAGATTTGGATAAGAAGCGCAGCATGGACGTGTCGATTAGCCGCAATAGTGAATTTCAAGATCTCTATCAGCAGGTTATGCAGCATACCGGTAAACAACTTGTAGCCTATATAGAAAAGTACTTCTATGCTTTGGTCGGCCCCATTGGATTAACAGTGCGCCACCCTAAAACTGGCGAGCCAGTAAAAGTTACCGGTGAAAATTTTGAAGAGGTTGGCAAACCTAATTTAGCTAACTTGGTCAATTATCTATATCGCGTGGGCGACATCAACGCGCAGCGCTATACAGCAGGTAGCGGCGGCTATCCTTACTGGCATTCTGAGGTATATCCACAATTGCAGCACAATGATGCACTGCATCGTGTTTTGCTATTTATGTACTATCTCAATGATGTGGAAGATGGCGGTGAAACCGAGTTTTATTATCAGAACCGAGCAGTAAAACCTAAAGCCGGACGTATGGTGATAGCGCCTGCGTACTTTACTCACACACACCGCGGTCAAATACCTAAGAGCAACGACAAGTATATTATTACGTCTTGGCTTTTATTTAACCGTGCAGAGCGCATTTATACGCCGACTTAATGACGCCATAACTTAAACGTAGATGACGGTGTATGAAGAGTATATCTGCGCCGTCTAGTTCTCTGATGAATGCACACCCTTTGGTTTGCAAACGCTTGAATTCTGGCGAGCCATACCAAAGCAAAGCAGCAAAGACAGCGCAAGAGTCCCCATTGAGGTGATTAACGGTAGTTTAAGCGCAATATCGACTAATAACCCTGCGGTAAATGCACCGAGTGATGCGAAGCTGATTTTTGCTGCCGCCACCCACATGTATATTTGCGCGGCCCCCTGCTTTGGCGCATAGTCACTACGTGCGGCCAATGTTACCGCAAAGAAGATGGCATTAACGACACCACACCACCAATAGGCGATAAGCCCAGCGGTAAACGACACACAAAGCGCAGTAAGCATTAAAGCAACAAGCAATACGGCTCCTACATTACGCAACAGCAGTAACGCTTCGCTACGCAATGGCCGTAACATCAGGATGAGTGCGCCGCATAAACACCCCACACCATACGCCGTCACTAAGTACGCCCCATTTTCTGCGCCCTGTATCCAGCTTTCACTAAGATAAACAGCAAGCACAGGTAATGCGGCAAGACTAAACGAGGCACCTGAGGTCATTAAAAGCGTGCGCTTAAGCGGCCCAGATTGACGCAGCATGGCAATGACTGAAGCGATACTTTGAGCCTGAATCGCCGTACTTTTATCATGGCTTCGCTTTATGGGAATAAACAATGTAAGCACGCCTGCAATAAGCGCCACGCTCATCACAATACGCACACTTACGGGTATGGCGTAAAGTTCAGTAAATAACGCTGTCACAAAGGGGCCAAGGGTAAGTCCCAGTCCATAGGTAAAGGTATCCCAGCTTTGTGCTTTGCGTTTTTCGCTAAGGTCATCGCCAACTAATTTAACTACTTGGGTACTTAATCCCCCCATCATGAAAGCACTACAGGTACCACAAATAAGTAACGCGATGATAGTAGGGAGTAAACTATTGGACTCAAAGCCTGAAACAGCAACTTGAAAACTGTTGGCAAATAAGCAACATGCACCAGCAATGATGCGCCTTGGATCTGTCGCGCTGTCGAGCCATCTTCCGTATAAAGGACCTAAAACATGCGGTGCAGTTAAGCATGCCACCAATAACCCTGCCGTTTTACCATCCATTTCTGCGCAGCGGGCTAGCAGTATGGTTGCAACCGCAGCCCCTCCCGTCACAACACGCGCAGGAATAGCTGCTAATAGATATCGTAGCAAGTTAGTTTGACGGGTACTCATGCAAGCGCCAATGTTTCAATTAAGCCTTCAAGCGCTAAAAAGTCGTCATCACCTATTGGCAAAAACGGTGCAGGTAGATTCACGCGTTCGCTAAAACCTAAAATAGCCGCTGCTGCTGCGACAACACGCAGCCCTCCCCCATTACGGGCAAATAGCGCCCATAGGCGATTGAGCGATGCAGAATATGCTGTTGCTTCATTCGCATTGTCGGATTGAGCTAGCGCAATTATGTGCTGCACGGTTTTCGGGAAAATACCACCTAAAACGGAAAGCCATAAGTCACAGCCTTGTGCCATGCCCGCAGCGCCAAAGCTATCACCACTTACGCCGATAGCAACGTGCTGTGGCACTAGGACTCTAAGTGTCGCTAAACGCTCAGCACCTTTTTGACCATTTGCTTGACCATTTTCAGGAGAAAATGGCATACCCGGTATCTTTATCGCCCCTATATGAGGAAGTTGCGTTATTCGCTGGTACAAACTATCGCTAAACGTAAAATTGGTCACACGGGGATTTTCATATACGCATATAGGCACCGACGTTGCTTGGCTCACACTCTGGTACAACCCAAACACTTCTTCTTCATTGAGTGGTTGATATGACACGGGGGCCAGCAAAACAGCGTTAACACCACCATGTTGCACGGCCTCAAGATTTTCAAGAACATCACGGGTACGCAGCGACCCTATTCCTGCCATTACGGGCGTACCTTTTGCGCTAGCAACGGCCGTTTTAGCAACCTGCTCTAGCTGGGCTTTAGACAAATACGGATACAACCCCGTTGAACCCATCGCGCAAATAGAGTCGACGCGGGCATCCACTAAATTATCTATTAGGCGCTCAAATGCCTTATAGTCAATTTCTTCATTAGTGAAAGGTGTAATTGGAAATGCAGATAAACCGGTAAACATTTGCGCCTCGCTTTGTTTAAAATATGGAAAAATGCCCCGCGAAATGGGATAAAGAGCACTACATGTTAACCCATGACAAAAATTATATTGGCATAGGACAAAAATGAAAGTCAAGATTTCAGGTGATTCTGCACACACTATTTTTGAGTCTGTGCGCCAACTCACAAAAGAGGGAGCCCTCGTTTGTGGCGATGTACTTCCCCCTGTCAGAGAGCTAGCACAGCAGTTGGGTGTAAATAGAAATACCGTTTCATCTGCCTACAAGAAGCTATCCCAAGCTGGTATTGCCCTAACGCAAGGGCGATTAGGCACGCGTATTTGCGAAGACATTAGTGCTGGTGAGCAAGAAGGTAGCACCCAAACATCCCTTTTTGATTTAGCTGATGGAAGCCCATGCAAAAGCTGGCTTCCCGACCTCAATAAAGTTGCTTCGCTTACACCTCTTAACCAATATCTTTATGGTGAGGATACTATTCTTCCTAGTGTTAGCGCCTATGGTGAAGCATGGTTTCGCAATGCCTGTCCTGATGACTTTGCACTAACCCTCTGTAACGGCGCCATTGATACTCTTGAGCGCATGATAGCGGCCTACCTTATTCCTGGTGACAAGTTTGTTGTAGAAGACCCTTGTTATATCAGTTCAGCCAATGCCATTAGACTGTCTGGCATGCAGGTAATAGGTGCTGCTGTCGATGCAAAGGGAATGCGGCCAGACGCATTAGAAAGTGCACTTGAAAAAGGCGCTAAAGCGGTATTGATTACGCCACGTGCGCATAATCCTACTGGGGTTTCTATCACTGCAGAGCGTGCTAAGCAGTTACAAGATGTTCTGCGTCGTTACCCAGACGTAGTCGTGCTAGAAGACGACCATTTTTCACTGTTAGCCACCACAGTACATCACAGTGTTATTCCTGAATCTACTCGCAACTGGGCGATATTTCGCTCGGTATCAAAGGGGTTAGGCCCCGATCTTCGGATGGCATTTGTGGCGGCTGATACAGAATCAATTAAGCGCATAAATACGCGTCTTGCTCCGGGCATGTCTTGGGTAAGCCGCGTGCTTCAAGCGCTGGTATACACGTGCTTAACCAATAATACCTTTCAAAAGCAGTTAACTGAAGCAAAGCAACAATGTAAGCATCAGCGAGATACGCTCATAAAGGCGCTGAACAAAGAAGGTGTTGCATTCACCCACGCCATTGACGGGTTGAATGTGTGGCTCCCTGTTAATACCGACAGTAAAACCGTCGCCTTTGCGCTATCGCAAAAAGGCTGGTTAGTGAGACCGGGAAGCTCATTTGATGTTGATGAAGTATCGCACGCAATTAGAGTCAGTATACAAAAGATAGAACCCGAGACGGCATCGCAATTTGCAAGTGATTTCGCTGCCGTTATGAATGGTAGATAAACGCCTTTTTCATATAGGCTGATAAGAAAAAAGGGTTCTTTTTAGAACCCTTCTACTGCTTCACCTTTAAGACGATAGCCGACTGAAGCGATATCACCTTTCCAGCCGTCGGTAGAAAGCTCGCCAGTCACCCAAATTGCATCGTAAATATTATCGATATGCACGCCCTCTTCAAACTTCACGTACACAATTTGATTAGAAGGCGGAGGCGGCACATGGATACACGCACCAAAGTACGGCACCAATAAGAACTCGGTAGTGAGCTCCCCGGTTCCTTCAAGCGGTACAACAAACCCAGGAATTTTTACGCGTTTGCCATCGTAGGTGTCGACTACTGGCGCGTCGGGCTGTAGCTGACTCATTTCACCGTTATGCTGCACAGCAGGTGGAGCAAGCTCATTAAAACCTTCTGGCACCAAGTCTTCCCAATACACTTCTACTGCTTGTGATGCTGCGTTAGCATTACACGAAGGCAGAGCAATAAAGACTGCAAACAGGATGAATAGTGATTGCTTTATTTGTTGCATATAACTCTCTACATCTTTATTTCACCAGCACCAACAAAAAGGGCTGGTTTATCACCAGCCCTTTTTAACATCAATTCGATGAAGCGTGAATTATTCTGCTTCGAAACGCGCGATGCTTGCGGTAATTTCTTCTTTTGCAGCTGCAGCGTTCGCCCAACCGTCAATTTTAACCCACTTACCAGGCTCAAGATCTTTGTAGTGCTCGAAGAAGTGCTCAATCTGCTTAAGTAGAAGCGGTGGGCAGTCTTCAATTTCTTTAACATCACGGTAAATAGTAGAAAGCTTGTCTACTGGAACAGCAAGAACCTTTGCATCTTTGCCTGACTCATCAGTCATGTTAAGTACGCCAACTGGACGACACTTGATAACAGAACCCGCAAGTAGAGGGAAAGGTGTCATTACTAGTACGTCTACTGGGTCGCCATCTTCAGACAAGGTGTTGTTTACGTAACCGTAGTTCGTTGGGTAGTGCATGCAAGTAGCCATGAAACGGTCTACAAATAATGCACCAGTATCTTTGTCTACTTCGTACTTCACCGGGTCAGCGTGCGCTGGAATTTCGATGATTACATTTACTTCGTCTGGCACGTTCTTACCAGCAGGAATAGCACTCAAGCTCATTCTTTGATCCTTTCAATGATAAATTAGAAATTTGGGGCTAAGTATACGGTGAGTGCGGCAAAATAAAAACGGTTTACGACTGTTGTCGTAGTAATCTCTTTAAATTTCGCTAAATTTTGCCGCTATAGATGCTATTTAGTGCTTATCTCGATAGCTAACGCACATATCAACTTCATCTTTTGAGCCGATAATACAAGGCACTCGTTGGTGAATTTCCTCTGGCATTACCTCAAGAATTCGTCCGGTTCCGGTTTCTGCTTTACCACCCGCTTGCTCCATCAGAAATGCCATGGGGTTTGCTTCATACAATAAGCGCAGTTTACCCGGCTTAGATGGATCACGGTTGTCATAAGGGTACATAAAGATACCGCCGCGACACAATAAACGGTGAATATCACCCACCATAGCCGCAACCCAGCGCATGTTGAAATTTTTGCCGCGCGGGCCTTCTTTACCTGCAAGCAAATCAGCGATGTAAGCTTGCATTGATGGCTCCCAATGACGCTGATTAGACGCATTAATAGAAAACTCACTTGTTTGCTCTGGCACTTGAATGTTTGGATGAGTAAGCAAGAAACCACCGTGGGTTTTATCTAGCGTATAAATATGCGTTCCACGACCTGTCGTTAACGCTAGCATTGTCGAAGGACCATACAAAACGTAACCTGCTGCCACCATTTGCGTTCCCGGCTGCAAAAAGGCTGACGGATCGTCAGGTTCCATCCATTGAGGCGCGTGTGTAATGGAGAAAATGGTACCAATTAAACTGTTGATCTCTGTGTTTGACGAACCATCTAATGGGTCAAAGCTTACAAGATACTTTCCTTCTGGGTTACACGGCACAACATCGTCTTCTTCTTCAGACGAAATTGCTTTTACGTAGCCAGACTCTCTTAGCGTATCTTTTAGGATGTGATTTGAAATAACGTCGAGCTTTTTTTGCGTTTCGCCCTGTACGTTCTCAGAAAGAGTTGAACCCAGAACGCCTGCTAATGCGCCTTGACTCACGCGGAAAGATATTTCTTTACAACCCGCTAGCAGTGTACGAATGAGCAAAATAAGCTCAAGCGGCGCACCGTCTTGTTGCAATTGGGAGTTTAAACGTTTCATTAAATGTAAGCCTTTTTTTCGTATGTAGGGTTTTTATGTCAAAAGGTGCACAGCTTTCCTTACCGGCTTATCGCTTCTGACATATACAGAACACTGCGTTTGTAAAGCGCATTGCCTGTGTATAGATTGTAACCGCGTTCGACGTGAAGTGAAACACGCTAATGGTGATGCATTCACACACCATACCAGTATGACAATGCTTTCTATACCTTACCGGGCAAACAATGCAGCGTTTACTAAATTGCATTATCCCTCACTAATAAGGTTCTGATACAGTATCCATATCACATGACAATTCGTTGAGAATGCACTATGCATGTACATATTTTAGGCATTTGTGGAAGTTTTATGGGTGGCATTGCCGCCATTGCAAAGTCACTAGGCCACAAAGTTACTGGCTCTGATGACAACGTGTATCCGCCAATGAGTACCCAACTAGAGGCGTTGGGTATTGAATTAACCCAAGGCTACGATGTTGGCCAGTTTGAACCAGCACCTGACATGGTCGTTATTGGCAATGCGATGTCTAGAGGCAACGCGGCCGTTGAATACGTGTTAAATCGTAACTTGCCCTACACCAGTGGTCCACAGTGGTTGCTTGATAACTTGCTTAAAGATCGCTGGGTAATTGGTGTCTCAGGCACACACGGAAAAACCACTACCAGCAGCATGGTGGCATGGATACTAGAGTTTGCAGGATTAAAACCTGGCTACCTGATTGGCGGCGTGCCAGAGAATTTTGGCGTATCAGCCCGCGTTGGAGAAAGCCCCTTTTTTGTTATAGAAGCTGATGAATACGACAGCGCCTTTTTCGACAAGCGTTCAAAGTTTGTACACTACCGTCCTAAAACGTTAGTGATAAACAACTTAGAGTTTGATCACGCGGATATCTTTGCCGATTTAGCTGCCATACAAACCCAATTCCACCACTTGGTGCGCATGGTGCCTGAAAATGGCTTGATTCTTACGCCCAATAATACTTTAGCTATCGAAGATATGCTCTCGCGCGGTTGTTGGTCCTCACGCCAATCGTTGGGCAAAACCTGGGACAGTGAACTTATCAATAAAGATGGCAGTGCGTTTCACGTGCTCCACAATGGCAACAAGGTAGGTACAATCGAGTGGGCGTTGATGGGCAAACACAACGTCGACAACGCGCTAATGGCAATTGCAAGTAGTCATCACGCAGGCGTGACCTTACCTGATGCCATTAAAGCGTTATCGACGTTTAAAAATGTGAAGCGTCGCATGGAGGTCAAGGGCACCGTTAGCGGAGTTACGGTGTATGACGACTTTGCACACCATCCCACCGCTATCGAAACCACCCTAGACGGTTTGCGCAAAAAAGTGGGCAATGCGCGCATTTTAGCCGTATTAGAACCGCGTTCTAATACAATGAAAATGGGTGTTCACAAAAACACACTGGCTAATTCGTGGCAAAAAGCAGACGACGTTTTCTTATTCGAGCCTAGTGGAATGGATTGGTCACTCGTTGATGCTGCAGCGCATAGTAGTGCCCCAGTTCATTGCTACAAAAACGTTGAACATATTGTGCAAGCGTTAAAAGACACAGCAAAACCCGGCGATCACATTTTAGTGATGAGTAACGGCGGGTTTGAAGGGATCCACGGACGTATCTTGTCTGCACTAAAGGATTGCTAAATAGGCTATAACTTAAGAGAACCTGACTTGAAATGTCGAAATTAATGACAAAGAGACAGTCTCAGAGGTAAACAAATGAAACACGACAAGCAAGTGACACTTGCTATCACAGGCGCCTCCGGTGCGCCTTATGCACTTACATTAATGCAGTCTTTGGTGAATGCTGATTATCAAGTATTTGTGTTGATATCATCGGCAGCAAGGGTGGTGTTTGCTACCGAAGAAAACGTAAAAATACCCGCACGCCCAGAAGATGCGGCCGCATTTTTTACCCAGCATTGCGGCGCCAAGCCTGACCAAATTAGAGTATTTGGTAAAGAAGAATGGTTTTCTCCCGTCGCGTCAGGATCAGCGGCGCCATCGAAGATGGTGGTTTGTCCGTGTTCAACAGGCACCTTATCAGCGATAAGTATTGGTGCCAGTGACAACCTTATAGAGCGCGCTGCAGATGTGGTGTTAAAAGAGCGTGGGCAGTTAATAATGGTGGTACGTGAAATGCCATTGTCGTCAATTCACCTAGAAAACATGCTCAAACTGTCACAAATGGGCGCCACTATTATGCCAGCTGCGCCGGGCTTCTACCACAACCCGCAAACAATAGACGACTTGGTAGACTTCGTGGTGGCGCGTATACTAGATCATCTTTCAATAGAACAATCGTTGGTGGCCCGATGGGGTTATCAAACCGCTAAACATTCAGAGGAATAACCATGTTCGCGTTTGCAAACAGGATTTGCGCCGTTGCGCTAGGAACGTTACTTGCCACGGGTGTTGCATCACCTGCATTTGGCTGGGGTCAAACAGGTCATCGCGTAACCGGTGCTATTGCACAGCAATACCTAAGCCCATTGTCTCAAGCGGCAATGATGGAGCTGTTACCTAACAGTTCTCTTGCACAAGCATCCACACATGCAGATGAAATGCGCTCGGACCCAAGTGAGTTCTGGCAAAAAACCGCAGGCCCCTGGCACTATGTTTCTGTACCTGAAGGTAAAACCTACGTTGAAGTGGGCGCACCTGACGAGGGGGATGCCGTTACCGCGTTAGAGCAATTCACCAATACCCTTAAAGACCCGAGCGCAACAACTGATGAAAAGCGCTTAGCGCTGCAGTTTATCGTGCATATTATTGGCGATTTGCATCAGCCCCTTCATGCCGGAAATGGCACTGATCGCGGTGGGAACGATGTTAAGGTGCGTTTTTTCTGGCAAGACTCCAATTTACATCGCGTATGGGACTCACAAATGTTAGAGCAACGCGGTCTATCTTACACCGAGTGGACAGCCCAGTTAACGCGTAGTATCACGCCACAAGACATCCGTAGTTGGGCGAGTACTGACGTACTAGAGTGGATTAAAGAGAGCACTGAGATACGCGACACTATCTACCCAGATAACGCAAACAACATGAGCTACGATTACCTCTACAACAACTTGCCCACTGCACAAAAGCGCATACAAATGGCCGGCATTCGTATTGCTATGTATTTGAATAAAGTATTCGAAGAAGCCAATCAATAAGTGGGTTATGTCCTGTACAAGGTTAATACCGGGTACAGGACAACCATAATCACGCGACTATCTGGGTAAAAAGGAATGGCGTACAGCCTAATCTAAATCAAGTGGCTCTGGAGACAAGATTACACCTGTGCTGTCGGCGTAAAGGTGGTCTTCGGGCAAAAACGTAACGCCCCCAAAATTAACCGGTAAATCTACCTCACCTATGCTTTCCCCCTCGGCATTAACGGGAATAGCTGCAACTGCCAGTACACCAATATCCAACTCAGCTAAACTGTCTACTTCACGCACGCTGCCATAAATGACAACACCTTCCCAGTCGTTATCTATGGCAATTTGCGCAGAGGCTGCATCAAACAAAGCACGGCGCGTTGAACCACCGCCGTCAACCAAAAGTACTTTACCCGCTCCAGGCTGTGCGAGAACGCGATCAATTAATCCTCTATCCTCAAAGCATTTAATGGTAGTGATTTCCCCACCAAAGGAATAGCGACCACCAAAGCTTGCAAAAATTGGGTCGACGACGTCTACGCTATCTGCAAACAAATCACATAGTTCAGATGTGTTGTATTCCATTATTCCGCCTTTGTTGAATAGAGAGATAAAGATGAAAATCTAAGTCTAGCATAGCATTAAAAAGCCTATTGCAAACGACTGATTTATAGCGATTCATCGAATTTTTGACTTTAATAAAAAATAACGCAAACCCCATATTTTCAGTCTGCATTGAGCACAAATTTTGCTTAGATTTTGCTTAGTACTATTTTAGAGAATAACAATACGGTGATTATTCACGGACTTTTTGTCGCACCAGTTATAAAAAGGAAAATGTAAGAAAAGTTTCTTTTTTCCGTCACCCACTGGTCACAGACCCACTTTAGCCTGTGCAGTAATTAACCGATAGAGGACAAGGCGATGCTAATGAAATCCTTGACTAAGGTCGACACCGACCTATTTTATCGCCTCTACAAACTGACACTAAAAAGAGACTGTCGCAGTATTATCTGGTTATCAAAAACTGGCGACGGCTATTTGTACTTCGTTATCGGCATGCTGTTGTGGGCATTTGAGCCAGAGCATGGAGAGCTTTTCCTATATACAGCGCTGATGGCATATGCGCTGGAGTTACCTATCTATGTGTTGCTTAAGAAAATGTTCAAGCGCCCACGCCCTTGCGATTTTCTAATGAATTTAACAGCACATGTCACGCCTTCAGACAAATTCTCTCTTCCTTCTGGACATACTGCAGCCGCATGGTTAATGGCAAGTATAGTGGCGCACTATTACCCGCCTTTCGCTCTGCTCGCGTATTGCTGGGCAGCACTAATTGGACTATCACGGGTTCTATTAGGTGTGCATTATCCGTCTGATGTATTTGCAGGTACGTTATTGGGTATCACTATTGCATCACTGAGTATTTCTATTTTGGGGTAGTATGAAATTATTGTATGGCGTGCAAGGCACCGGTAACGGTCATATTGCGCGAGCACGAATTATGGCGGCAGCGTTGGCGCATCGCGACGATATTGATGTCGATTTTGTCTTTACTGGCCGAGCGCCAGAAAAGTACTTTGATATGGACATTTTTGGTGACTATCGCACCTTCGCCGGGCTTAGCTTTATTACTAAAGGCGGCAAGGTTGATAAAGTGGCCACGTTGCGCAATGCGAAAGTGGGGCAATTCGTTAAAGATGTCAAAGCGTTTGATGCCAGCGGTTATGATTTGCTTGTAAATGACTTTGAACCTGTCACTGCTTGGGCAGCGAAACGACAAGCCATACCGTCTATTTCCATCAGTCATCAAGCGGCGTTTTCGTACGATGTGCCTAAAAGTGGAAATACCATTTTCGATACCCTACTTATGAAAATTTTCGCTCCTACACAACTTCAATTAGGGGTGCACTGGTATCATTTCAATCAGCCTATCATTCCGCCATTTGTGTCTGATAAACCAGCGCTTTCTCCGGCCAAAGGCCACGTGCTGGTATACTTGCCGTTTGAAGATATCGACGATATACAGCAGATGCTTGAGCCGTTAAGTGACCAAGAGTTTCATTGCTTTCATCCCGATATGCCTGAAAAACGAGAAGCGGGGCACATTCATTGGAGTCCAACGTCTAAAAACGCATTCCAAAAGTCACTGCAACATTGTAGTGGGGTTATCGCCAATGGTGGTTTTGAGCTATCCAGCGAAGCATTACAATTAGGAAAGAAGCTGTTGATCAAGCCGCTGCATGGCCAGTTTGAACAATTGTCGAATGTTCTTACGCTAAACCAGCTTGACCTATGCCAGACGTTGTTTCAATTGGACACAGACATTGTTGAAGAGTGGCTTGAAGCGCCAGATAATGAAGCCATCGCCTTTCCCGACGACCCAAATGTGCTAATTGATTGGCTTAAAAAAGGTGACTTTAGCGACACGCAAAGCCTGTGCGATGCACTATGGAAAAACGTGCAGTATGGCGATAAAACACGAGAACGATTATTGGCTCTTGCAATTTGACGCCGCAATGCGATGATAACGGCATTTGTCGTCTTCTTCGCGGGATTTTTCGTGTTAAAAAAATCGGTTATTTTTCTGTTAACGCTCACAGCATTAGGTGGTTGTGGCTATAAGGGTGCCCTATACATTCCAGAGGCGCCTGTTCAAAACGAATCTGCTCAACCGACCTCGCCAACCTCAACAACATCATCAGAGCGCGATAACACCATCCCTGCATCTACATCTGGAGAACTGAACTAGTGGATTACTTTGCCTATAGCGAAGGGCAGCTTTACGCTGAAAATGTGGCTGTTTCTGACATTGCTGCCACACACGGAACACCGGTATATATCTATTCTCGTGCGACGCTTGAACGCCATTGGCACGCATTTAATGACGCTATTGGTGAGCACCCGCATCTTGTCTGTTACGCGGTAAAAGCAAACTCAAACATTGGTGTTCTCAGTGTATTGGCCAAACTAGGATCAGGTTTCGACATTGTTTCGGCCGGTGAACTTGCTCGCGTTATTGAAGCGGGTGGCGATGCAAGTAAGGTGGTTTTTTCAGGTGTAGGGAAAAAACATGACGAGATTCGTTACGCACTTCAACAAGGCATTATGTGCTTTAATGTAGAGTCTGAGCCTGAACTTCATCGAATTAACCAAGTTGCTGGTGAGCTTGGTGTTAAAGCCCCCATCTCGTTGCGCATTAATCCCGACGTTGACGCGAAAACGCATCCGTATATTTCAACGGGTCTTAAAGCCAATAAGTTTGGTATTGCGCGAGAACGCGCACTCGCAACTTACGAACTGGCTGCTTCCCTACCGTACTTAAATGTGGTCGGTATGGATTGCCACATTGGTTCTCAGTTGACGGAAATTGGTCCTTTTGTAGATGCGCTAGAGCGTCTTCTGGTACTCATTGATGAACTTGCGGAGCGCGGTATTATCATTGAGCATTTAGACGTAGGCGGTGGACTTGGTGTTACTTACAATGAAGAGCAACCACCTCATCCCAAAGCCTATGCACAAGCAATGGCTGAGAAAATGGTAGGCCGTGAGAATTTAAAGCTGATACTCGAGCCTGGTCGCGCCATTGCTGCAAACGCGGGTATTTTAGTCACCGAAGTTGAGTTTATTAAAGAAGGCGAAGAGAAAAGCTTTGCAATTGTCGATGCTGCAATGAATGACTTGCTGCGCCCAGCACTTTATTCAGCATGGCAAAAAATTATCCCTGTAAAACAAGAAGCCACCGTTACGTCACGTAAATACGATGTAGTAGGCCCAGTATGTGAAACGGGTGATTTTATAGGGAAAGACAGAGAGTTAGCCATTGAGCCCACCGATTTACTTGCGGTGCGTAGTGCCGGTGCTTATGGCTTTGTAATGGCCTCAAACTACAATAGCCGTTGCCGTCCCGCTGAGATTATGGTCGATGGTGACAAGGCAATTGTGGTACGAGAAAGAGAAAATCAAAAAGATCTCTGGAAAGGTGAGTACAAACTTCCGTAAACTAGGGTCAAATAAATAAGATAGATGCGCTGTTAATGCAGGTTCAATTTTCAAAAATGCACGGTTTGGGTAACGACTTCATGGTGATTGATAACGTTACGCAAAATGTATTTTTCTCAAAAGAAAAAATTCAACAATTGGCAAACCGAAACTTTGGCATTGGTTTCGACCAATTGTTGATGGTTGAACCCCCTTATGATCCCGAACAAGATTTCCATTATCGTATTTTTAATGCAGATGGCTCTGAGGTGGAACAATGTGGTAATGGCGCGCGCTGCTTTGCACGTTTTGTTAAGCAGAAAGGGCTTATTAATCGCAATAAAATTGTCGTAAGTACAAAAGCGGGCAAAATGGTGCTGTACCTCGAAAAAGATGGTCAGGTAACCGTAAACATGGGCAAACCTGAGTTTGAGCCTGCCAATATTCCGCTTAAAGCAAATAAACAAGAAAATACCTACATACTGCGCGTGGGCGAAAGTACCCTGTTTATTGGTTCAGCCTCTATGGGTAACCCCCATTGCGTGATGGAAGTAGACGATGTAGACACTGCCAATGTAGCCGAAATCGGCCCTTTGGTTGAGAAACACGAGCGATTCCCTGAAGGTGTCAACGTCGGTTTTATGCAAATTTTAAACGACTCGCACATTAAATTACGCGTATTTGAGCGTGGCTCGGGTGAAACCCTTGCGTGTGGCAGTGGCGCATGCGCCGCAGTTGCAATTGGCCAAATACAGGGTAAATTAAGCAAAGATGTACGGGTTGATTTACCCGGGGGCAGCTTACGTATTCGTTGGCCAGGGCCAGACAATGTACTTAAAATGACAGGCCCAGCAGAACACGTATACGATGGAACGATAAATTTATGAGCGATGTATCAGGGCAATCTAGCGCCACGAAAATCATAGAGCCATTTACAGACACCTCAGGTTTGTCACCTGAAGATGTTAGGGCCTTCTTGTTAGAAAACCCTGAGTTTTTTGCTCAGTATCCCGATCTTCTTGAAAAGATAAAGCTACCGCACGAGCATAAAGGCAGCGTGTCGTTAGTTGAAATTCAAAGCGAGCAGTTGCGTAAGAAAGTCAGACAGCTTAATTACAAGCTCACGCAACTGGTCACCATTGCTAAGCAGAATGAAAAAATATACCGCGTTTATACAGACTTAAACGTTCAGTTGTTACGTTGTGAAAGCGTGGCAGAAGTGCAGTTTACGCTTGAAGACGTTCTGCAAGAGCGCTTACAGCTATCCTCTGCCGTTATTAAAAGCTTCAAGGGTCCTCACGCAATACCTGAGCTGCAGAGACGCTTGTTTACTGAAAAACGCTTTAAGAACACCAATTTCTTTTTTGGCCGCCTCTCTCAGCATGAGCGCCAGTTGTTATTCTCAGAAAGCCCCGCTGAGTCAGTTGCATTAATGTTACTGGGCGATAATCGCGACCTTGGCATTTTGGGTATTAGCAGTAGCGATGCAAGCCACTTCACACCAGACATGGATACACTACTTCTCCAACAGCTTCAGCAAGTGCTCAATATCATCTTGCCTGAAATGATGGGATACTAAATTTCGTGTCTACGGACGCTCTCATTAGTGATTCTTGTCAGCACTGGCTGGAAAAATTTCTTCTCCATCTGCAAGTAGAGCGCGGGCTTTCACCTCATACGCTTTCAAATTATCGGCGTCAGCTAACAGAAGTCGCCAAATTACTTGGGCTTTACGAATGGTCTGGGCTTACACCAAGTGATATAAAACGCGTTATGGCAGATGCGAAAATGTCCGGTCACAGCGCGCGTAGTATCGCGCTTCGCTTGTCGGCTTTACGAACCTTTTGTCAATATCTCATTGACCAACAACAACTATTTAGTAACCCTGTTGAAGGGATCCAAGCCCCTAAACAAGGCAAGCCCCTCCCCAAGCAACTCAGCGTTGATGAAATGCAACAGCTGCTCAACGCCACACCACAAAGTAGTGATGATGACGAGGGTATGCAGTTGCGGGATATCGCCATGTTCGAGTTGCTTTATGGGTGTGGCCTGCGATTAAGTGAACTTACCGGATTAAACTTAGCTGATTGCCTGAAAGATGGCACAGTAAAAGTGATGGGCAAAGGCAGTAAACAACGAATATTGCCCCTTGGCCGGCAAGCCCAAAAAGCCCTTAATGCGTGGCTTAAAGTACGCCCCGCTTACGCATCAATGTATGAGAGCGCTGTCTTTGTCAGCAAGCGGAAAACACGTATTTCAAACCGGCAAGTGGCGAATAGGCTAAATAAGATGGCCGAGGCTCAGTCGCTGTCGCAGAAAGTCAGTCCTCACAAACTGCGCCATTCTTTTGCAACACACGTACTAGAGTCGAGCGGCGATTTACGTGCGGTTCAAGAATTGTTGGGTCATGCCAATTTATCTACCACGCAGGTATACACCCACCTTGATTTTCAGCACCTCGCTAATGTTTACGATGCCACGCATCCGCGCGCACACAAAAAATAAAGGCCCATACCATGCAGTTTTTTAGATCGTTGAACAACGTGAAGGCCATGACCTTCGACCTCGACGATACGCTTTATGATAACGAGCCCATTATTCGTCGAGCCGAGCAAGCTCTTCAATCTCATATAGCTCAACATCATCGCAAGGCAGCTGACCTTACACCACAAGACTGGCTTGAGCTCAAACGCGCAGCCATCGCTAAAAATCCTCGTCTTGCATCTGACATGGGCCAATTACGTCGTGTTGTGCTGAGCGCTGCGTTATCTGGCACACCTGCGAATGCGTTATCAGTTAACCCTACCCAAGATGCAGCCTTACGTACTGCTGTTGATGATTGTTTTCATTGCTTTTACGACGCTAGAAGTGACTTTGCGCTGACAGACGATGTTCATGACACACTCGATAAACTGAGTCAGCATCTACCGCTCGTTGGTATCACTAACGGCAATGTAAACACGCAAAAAGTCGGGCTAGACCGCTATTTTGAGACCATTTTACATGCCAGTGTGGCGCGCCCAATGAAACCCGCTGCCGACATGTTCAATGAAGCAGCGTCGCGTTTGAAAGTAAAACCAGCGCATATCTTACATGTGGGGGACAACGTCATTAAAGACGTGCTGGGCGCTATTAATGCAGGCTATCAATCAGCGTGGTTTGCCTGTAACCGTCCTATGCAGTTGTCGTTAGAACCAGTATCAGTATTACCGCACGTTCAGCTTGATTCGTTACAGGAACTCGTTCAATTTGTATAACGATTTCCGACCTTTTGCGATACGTTAAAGGTCGATAAGCCTCATCCGTAGGGCGTATAGATTTCTTTGTTCACCCGTTATACACTGAAAATTGATGTCGTCGTTTTTGTGTCCTCATGGAAAAACCAGCAGTCTCGAAGTCAAGGTCGCAACATGCGCCCAATGTGGATCAATCAATCACCCGTGTACATGAGCATACACAGAGAGGTGGTTCACTGTGGCCATTTAAGCCCATGTCTGGGCTATATTGCGACGTATTTCTTATCCTATCTTGGCTTGCAGTGTGGCAAATTGGACGCTTAGTTGAATACACTGAACACGCCAGCGTGTGGTTTCCTGCTGCTGGCTATACACTTGCATGCTTTTTAGTGATTGGTTGGCGCGCGCTCGTGCCTATTATGATAGCTGCCATTGCCATTACCGTTTGGAACGGGCATCACTACTCCCTACCGCTGAGTAATAGCGAACTCATGTGGGGCGGCTTTTTGTTTGGCATTGCCCACATCATTCCATATTTCGCTGGGGCGAGCGTACTTGGTCACCTTTTAAGAAAACCCGACGTTACTACACCTTTGTTAATCGTTTCATTTTTAATGATTGGCTGCGTTTCTTCGTTAATTGCCACACAACTCGTTATTGGTTCTCTTGTGGTCACAAGTCAAATGCCTGCGGCAGATGTGAAAGACGCCATGTTACCCTTTTGGATTGGTGATATGGCCGGTATTGTAGTACTTGCGCCACTGTTTACCGGCTTTTTAGTGAAGGTGTGTGCTGCGCCTAAGATAGATTTACTGGCATTCTCCAGTAACACGTCACCTCATTTAACACGCTATTTCAAGAAAGTGGCGATTAACGTAGCGCTAATCGTTTTGGTTATGTTACTGGCAAAAATTACGCAGTCTCGCGATAGTGCATTCGCTATATTTTTTCTCGCCATTACCCACATGTGGATAGCCTGCACGGAAAGTACAAAACGCAATGTCATCAGCCTGGCCATTAGTAGCGTTTGTATTGTTTTACTCGTGCATACACTCGCCTTAATGGACTATGTAAAAGTGTATCAATTCGCTCTAAACGTTATTGCTGCCAATGCCTTATTCGGTATAGCCATTCCCCAATTACAAGCTGACAATGCGTTGTTAAAAGACCGCGTATTTGTAGATTCGCTTACTCAGGCTTACACACGAGAATATTTAGCACAACGCAGTGCACTTGAAATGGCACAAAGTCGTGAATCAGGTAATTCACTTTATTTCGTCATGTTCGATTTAGATAAGTTTAAGCGGATTAATGATGAATTGGGGCATGTTGATGGGGATGAAGCGCTGCGCAATTTGAGCCAAGTGACCAAAAGTGCGCTACGTAAAACCGATGTATTTGCGCGTTTCGGAGGTGATGAGTTTGTCTTGCTTTTGCCTAATATCAGCAAACAAAACGCGCTTAATTTAGTGGAAAGAGTACGTGAAGGCATAAATGCGATCACTGTTTCCAATGTCGCATTGTCATCGAGCTTCGGCGTCACACTGATGCAACAAGACGACTCACTAGAAACCTTAATTCAGCGCGCTGATCGCGCGCTTTACGCGTCAAAAGAAAAAGGCGGTAATACCATTACCCTTATTTGAGACCAACGCGCAGCGCTCGCCTTTGATTTAAACCTGCGAGTTGTCTTCAAGTACGTTTTGTCGCATTGACTCACATGGACTCTGACAAACCGGTCTTCCAACGACTTTGGCAGGCACTCCCACCACGGTAACGTGTGGCGGAACATTATCAAGCACGACACTACCCGCGCCCACTTTTGAACCTTCGCCAATTTCAATATTACCCAAAATTTTAGCACCTGCGCCAATGAGTACACCTTGGCGTATTTTTGGATGACGGTCGCCCGACTCGTTACCTGTACCGCCCAGTGTCACACTTTGTAAAATAGACACATTGTCTTCAATAACTGCGGTTTCACCTACGACAATGCCGGTCGCATGGTCGAACATGACTCCACTGCCAATGCGTGCAGCAGGATGAATATCAACCCCAAAACTTGCTGAATTTCGACTTTGAAGAAAGAGCGCCAATTGATGTCGACCATGCACCCATAAATAGTGAGCCATGCGGTGAACTTGAACTGCGTGAAAACCTTTAAAATGCAGCAGTGGGGTTAAGTAGTCATTCACCGCGGCATCGCGGTTTTTTACAGCAAGAATATCGGCTGTCGCCGCTTCACTGATACCGGGTTCAAGTAGATAGGCTTCATCAAATACTTCTCTAATGGCCAGTGCAGGCATGACGTCATCAGCCATTTTATTAGACAAAATGAAGCTTAATGACGACTCAAAATTATGATGCGCTAACACACTGGCATGCACATAACTCGATAGCAATGGTTCACTATCGGCAACAACTTGCGCTTCTTGTTTAAGCGTCGACCAAAAGTCGATGGGCGTAGAAAGTGCTGTCATGAGCATGGTCCAATTTGGTTTGAGCGTTGATAAGAGAGAAGCTGTTCGTACGTATATCGATTGAATGTATTCAACTTAGCAACAATCCTGTGGATTGTGCGAAGTAGTGTACCTAAGTTTACTGCGTTTCAGTACTCGTGTTGTACCCATCAAGCGCAGAATTCGATCAACTTATCGAACTGTTTCGTTATTAGTTATTACTAAAGATTGGGGCTCACGACAGAAAGCCAAGTCATGCGGTTCAACGGGTACAAAACTGGACTGTATAAATTCACAGGCAGCTGGCATAATACTTGTTGTCTTAAAAATCGCTAAAATAGGTGTCACACTATGGATGTATCTCGACTGCTAGACGAGCTTAACGATAAACAACGTGAAGCGGTAGCAGCCCCATTATCGAATGCCCTTGTATTGGCTGGCGCGGGTAGTGGTAAAACGCGCGTACTGGTACATCGCATTGCATGGTTAATGGAAGTCGAAAACATCGCGCCATTCTCAATTTTAGCCGTTACGTTTACCAATAAAGCAGCAAAAGAAATGCGCGGCCGCATTGAATCGCTGATGGGGCGCAGCCTCCACAATATGTGGATTGGTACTTTCCACGGTCTCGCTCATCGCTTGTTACGCGCTCACCATGCTGAGGCTAACCTACCCGAAAACTTTCAGATTATTGACTCAGACGATCAATACCGCCTTATTCGACGCATTCTTAAAGCCATGAATTTGGACGAAAAGCATTGGGCTCCGCGACAAATCCAGTGGTACATCAATGGCAATAAAGACGAAGGGCTACGCCCTCAGCATATAGAAACGCATGGCGATCATATCCAAAAAACCATGCGTGAAGTATACGCGGCCTATCAAGATGCCTGTGACCGTTCGGGTCTCGTCGATTTTGCTGAGTTA
Source organism: Alteromonas sp. McT4-15 (assembly GCF_020515205.1). Lineage (NCBI taxonomy): Bacteria > Pseudomonadati > Pseudomonadota > Gammaproteobacteria > Alteromonadales > Alteromonadaceae > Alteromonas > Alteromonas sp. McT4-15. The sequence goes on along the minus strand of NZ_JAJALG010000004.1, from coordinate 218,380 downwards.
TTGCTACGCGCACATGAACTGTGGGCGAAAAACCCAGAAGTATTGGCTCACTATCAACGCCGTTTTCGCGCGGTACTTGTTGACGAATTTCAAGATACCAACAATATCCAATATGCCTGGCTACGCATGCTGTGCAGCGGTGAAAATAACAACATCATGATTGTGGGTGATGACGACCAGTCTATATATGGCTGGCGTGGTGCTAACGTAGATAATATTCAGCACTTTTTAAAAGACTTTAATCAACCAACCACCATTCGTCTTGAACAAAACTACCGTTCTACAGGGAACATTCTTAAAGCTGCCAACACGGTTATTGACAACAACACCGGTCGTTTAGGCAAAGAGCTATGGACTGAAGATGCTCAGGGTGAGCTGATTTCTGTTTATGCCGGTTTTAACGAACTTGATGAAGCCCGTTTTATTGTGTCGAAAATTAAAGACTGGCTTAACCAAGGTAATGCTCTAAGTGATACCGCTATTTTGTATCGCAACAATGCACAGTCGCGCGTGCTGGAAGAAGCACTGCTGCACGAGGGTTTAGCTTATCGTATATACGGAGGCTTGCGCTTCTTCGAACGCCAAGAAATCAAAGACGCACTGGGTTATATGCGTATGGTTAGCCACCCGCACGATGACGCTGCCTTTGAGCGTGTAGTTAATACACCCAGTCGCGGTATTGGAGAAAAAACCCTGTCCCAGGTGCGTGACACTGCCAGAGCCCACAACTGTTCGATGTGGCAGGCCTGTCAGCTACTTATCAACGAAGGCGGTTTCAAAGGTCGCGCGTTAAACGCAATGCAAAGTTTTGTGCTGCTGATTACTGAATTAGAACAGGCCACGTTGGATGAGCCTTTGGATCAGCAAGCCGATAAGGCAATAAGGCAATCGGGTCTTTACGCCATGTATCAAGCGGAACGTGGCGAAAAAGCACAGGCTCGTCTAGAAAACTTAGAAGAGCTAGTCAGCGCCTGTAAAACCTTTATTGTACCTGAAGAGGCGGAAGAAATGACTCCGCTGGCAGCATTCCTCGCCCACGCATCTCTTGAAGCTGGAGAAACTCAGGCCGATACAGATCAAGACGCAGTGCAAATGATGACTATTCATACCGCGAAAGGTTTAGAGTTTCCGCTTGTGTTTATGGCAGGGGTTGAAGAAGGTATGTTCCCAAGTCAAATGACAAATGATGAACCCGGCAGAATGGAAGAAGAGCGCCGCTTGTGCTATGTAGGTATGACGCGTGCTATGCAAAAGTTGTATATAACTTATGCAGAAAGTCGTAGATTATATGGTCAAGATAAGTATCATACGGCGTCACGATTTATTCGTGAAATGCCAGCCGACTGTGTTGAAGAAGTGCGACTAAAATCAACCATTTCGAGACCGGTTCACAATCGTTTTAGCCAAGCTACGTCACATGCAAGCTTTGAAGAAACGGGGTTCCAGTTGGGTGAACGTGTGGTACATCGCAAATTTGGCGAAGGCATTGTACTGAATTACGAAGGTAGCGGAGAACACGGTCGTGTTCAAGTGAACTTCGATGAGTTTGGCAGTAAATGGCTCGTCCTCGCCTACGCTAAACTGGAGAAAGCGTAGAACTAAAAGTGTGGCAAGGTAGCCCAAACCATAGTTGAAATGTATGCAGCAAAACGTGCTGATCATCGAAAACGGTGAAAGCAACCTTGAATTAATTGCGAAACTTGTGCGTCGTGCGGGACTTACTCCTGTGGGCGCAACATCGCTAATTGAAGGGCGTGCACGCTTTAAACAAAATATGCCCGAATCGTTTCTGTGCGCTATTGTTGCCTACTCGTTGCCTGATGCCAAACAAGGTCAAGCTATCGATTTTGCTGCTAACGCGTTCATTCCTACTATTGCCACAACAGAAACACTCGACAGTGCTATTCGCGACAAAGTGTTAGAGCGCGATGTCGTCGACTATGTGCCAAAAGAAAATTCGCAAAACTACGACTACTTAAGCCGCCTTATTGGTCGGCTAGAAAAAAACAAATCCACCGGCGTTATTGTCGTGAGTACAAATCGCTTATTGCGTACCCGCACAGTGTCACTATTGCAACGCCACAACTTTATGGCCTTTGAGTGCCTTACCGCCACAGACGCTATGCAGCGACTGGCAGAACACAATAATATTAAGCTTGTTATTACTGACAACACACTGCCTGATATGACAGGTACGCAGTTTGTTGCGAGTTTACGAAAAGCCTTTTCAAAAGAACAATTGGCCATCATGGGCATTGCTGGCGGTAAAGGCATGCTGATGTCGGCGCACTTTATCAAAAGTGGTGCGAATGACTTTTTACGCGTGCCTTATTGCCATGAAGAATTTCTCTGCCGTGTGATGCAAAACGTAGAGTACATCGAAAGTGTTGAAGAAATTCGTCGTGTCGCCAACACCGACTACCTTACAGGCTTACCGAATAGACGTCATTTTTTCTACATGGTGACGGTTCAGCATCAGTTGCTTTCACAGCATCACGCACTTGCGCTTATTGACCTGGACTTTTTTAAGTCAATCAACGACACACACGGGCACGACGCCGGCGATATTGTGTTAAAAGCGATGGCAGCTTTGATCGAGTTTTACTTTCCTGACGAAATTATTTCCCGCTTTGGTGGTGAAGAATTCTGTATTTATCTGCCAAACACGCCTCTTGACGAAGCCTGCGAGCGACTAGAGGCGTTTAGAAAAGTGGTTGAAGCGGAAGTCATCCAATTGCCCAGCACCGATATTAAAGTCACGTGCAGTATTGGTGTTTGCGGTACTCAAACCCAGCGCATTGACAAATTACTCAGCCTTGCCGATAAGCAGCTTTATGCGGCTAAAAACACTGGACGAAACCGAGTAATGTGCGAAGAACCTGACGCCCCACAACTCGAGCAGGCGTCATTGCTCTAGTTATTCTACGGCGAGCTTCTGTGCTTGTTTTTGTTTGCGATAGTGCACTAAAGAATCGGCACTAAACAAAACAAGTGCACACCATACAAATCCGAATGTTACCAAACGCGCTTCTTCAAGAGGCTCCGAATAGAGATAGACGGCAAGAATAAACATCAGCGTTGGACCGATATACTGGAAAAAGCCCAAAGTTGAATACATGATGCGTCTAGCGGCCGCGGTAAAACACAACAGTGGCGCCGTGGTTACAATGCCGGCGGCTAAAATATACAAGTTCAAGCTGGTGTCGTTGGCAAACAAGTTGCTGTACTCAGAGCCATAGAAACACCAATAAAAAAGCGCTAATGGCGATAACATTAAGGTTTCTATAAACAAGCCAGGTAAAGAGTCCACCGCCACTTGTTTACGCAATAAGCCATAAACACTGAAACTACCTGCTAATACCAACGCAATCCAGGGAACCTGCCCATAGGAAAAAACTAGAATTGCTACGCCAATAACGGCAAGCCCTACTGCCACACGCTGCAGGTTTCTAAGCCTTTCGCCCAAAAACAATCGACCTAAAAACACGTTTATTAAGGGGTTGATGTAGTAGCCCAAGCTGGCGTCTAAAATATGGTCATTGTTAATAGCCCATATGAACAACAGCCAATTCGCCCCCAATAAGAGGCCTGCGACGAACAGTATTTGCATAACGCGTTTGTTTTTAAACGCCGCCAGTACTTTTGGCCATTGCTTAAGTGCCGCGATAAGCCCGACAAGTAGAACAACCGACCAAATGACACGATGCATCAAGATTTCAGCCGCGGGTAGTACCATAAGTTGCTTGAAATAAACGGGAGCAACACCCCACATGCTATAGGCTGCAATTGCACAAATGACACCGACCTGTGCGGCATTGGTTGGCTTAGACAAAGAAGTCTCCGACGTTCAAAAAGGGCGAGAGGCGCGTATTGTTTATCAGTCGTTTCTAATACACAACCTCTTTTGATTTCCTATCAGGCAAAACGGTGAGGAAACGCGACGTAAAGGCGTATCTTTGCGCGATACGCTTTTACGTTGATGCTCGCCCTAGAGAAAGACGAGTTATAAAAGGAAAAGTGTTCCGAGTCCTAAGAAAGCAACAAAACCGACAATGTCAGTCACGGTAGTGAGAATAACCGAGCCTGATAATGCTGGGTCAATTTTCAGTTTATCGAGGATAACGGGCACAAAAACACCAGCCAGCGCCGCAGCCACAATGTTAAAGAGAATGGCTAAACATATGACCACACCTAACATCACATCGGTAAACCAAAAATACGCCACAATGCCGATGACGAGTGCCCAAATAACACCGTTAACGCCACCGACTTTGAGCTCTTTCACCATAAGAGCGCGTAAGTTAGCTGGCGTGACCTGCCCTAAAGCAAGCCCTCGCACTATCAAAGTAAGCGTTTGACTGCCAGCAATGCCGCCCATACTCGCTACCACGGGCATTAATACTGCCAATGCCACTACTTGCTGCAATGTGCCTTCAAACAATCCTATAAACCACGACGCCAAGAAAGCGGTTAGTAAGTTTATTCCGAGCCATAATGCTCTATTGCGCGCGCTTTTCGCCACAGGCGAGAATAAATCTTCGTCTTCATCCATACCTGCCGATGCCATCACTTGGCGCTCATAAAACTCATTAACCAACTCACTGGCAGAGGTAACATCTAGACGCCCTAACAGCTTGTTGTTTTCATCCACGACTGGTAGCGAGGCAAGCCCAGAACGCTGAACCAATATCGAGGCATTCATAGTGTCATCAGCACCTTGAATGGTCGTTACGGTTTCTTCTGATAAATCGAACAACGACACGTGATCTTGGGCGGTAAATAAGTGGCTGATTTTCACTAACGCTGAAAATTGACCGGAGCGGTTTACCAAGAAAATACTGTCGCAGTGCTGAGGAATGTCTCGACGTAATAGTCGTAGCCCTTCACGCACTTTAGCATTAGAAGGCAAGACTAATTGCTCGTGGTTAACCCAGTGTCCAATTTGATTATCGGGGAACTGTGTGGCTTCTCTAAAATATTTTCGCTCTTTCGAGTCGAGTGACTCATACGCCATATCCACTAAACGCTTTGGTAGCGAGTCTAGCAGTTCGAGTAAGTCTTCAGCGTCAATATCTGCAAAAATAGAGGCCCACTCATTGTGTGGTGTGTTATCGATAAGAATTTCACGTGGGTCGCTACGCATTTCGACTAACACATCGAGTTTACGGTCGCGGGGGATCCCCTCCCACACTGCCAAACGTTTTTCGACAGGAAGTGATTCAAGCAAAGTGGCAATATACACGTCATCTTGGCCGCTTAGGGTGGCCAACAACGTTGCGGGGTCGTCACCCATGCTGTCGGTAACGATTTCTTCGATTAAATCTGGTAATGGCTCTGCCATGCTACACCTCCTGTTAAAGCACTTTTGTGTCGCACTCTTTCGAGACGAAAGCGCCTGCGCACTTCTCTTGTGGGCCAGTTGCCATAGATGGGGCGTAAGACAGCGAAATACGTTGTGATCGCGAAGTGGTATTAACCTAACATGTAAGTACCGGTGCCAAACGCGATATGATCACCTTTTTCGTTGTGAAGCTCCATTCTGCACACGACCAACTTGCTCCCTTTTCGAATAATAGATGCGGTTGCGATAAATTGCTCGCCCCTTCCGGGTCTTAGATAGTCAACGCGCATATCTACCGTTCCCATAGTGGGCAAACGGACCTGCAGTTCACTGAGCGCATCTTCCTCGGTTTGCTTGATGGTTTCGATAATAGCTACCAGACCACCAATGGTATCGAGCATAGTTGCGGTGACACCGCCATGCAGAATTTTTTGCATTGGATTACCCGTGAGGGATGATTGCCACTCAAGCTGCAATTGCACCTGTGTATCGGCGCCTTGCCCTTGCGTAATAAACTTCAATCCTAGCAACTGGTTAAACGGCATAGTATCACGAAAGAGCGCAATTACATGCGTTATCATTGCACTGTGCGTGAGTTTATTCGGTGTAGCAGAGATATCTTTGTTCATATCATGTTCCATTAAATACAGGCAGTTACACCACACTACTACTATTTCTGCCTCGCGATAAAATTCTTCGCACCAATATACGCTTATTACTTTCATTAATTGGATTAGTCGAATGCGCACTCGCCCAGCTCGCACGCTCATTATTTGTTCGCTTTAACGATACATCAGGCAACGAAAACCCAACGCGCTTGCAGTGTGACGAATTTACGCTGAATTTTAGTCTAGTTTTTGCAATTGCCCCGTGAAGCGCGCGACAAAAACGCGTAAAATCCCGCAGCATGACAACTGCAATAGCTAACTCAACACCTGCTAGCCCGATAATCAGTTCACCAACACCAGAACGCGTTTTAAAAGATGTATTTGGTTACGATGAATTTCGCGATGGGCAAGGCGAAGTAATACACCATGTTTGTAATGGTGGAGATGCCTTGGTGTTGCTGCCCACAGGTGGCGGCAAGTCACTTTGCTACCAAATTCCAGCATTAGTGAGAGAAGGTACAGCCATCGTCGTGTCTCCGCTTATCTCGCTAATGCAAGATCAGGTTGAACAACTCAACGCCCTCGGTGTTCGCGCTGCCTACTTAAATTCGACACTAGAAGCCGATGAGCAAGCGCGAATTAATGACGATTTACAAGCCGGAAGACTCGACTTGTTGTATGTGTCACCTGAACGCCTAATGCAGTACTATTTTCAACAGTCGCTAAACCATGCCGATATTGCATTGTTTGCCATAGACGAAGCACATTGTGTGTCTCATTGGGGTCACGATTTTCGACAAGATTACCGCGCCCTTGGGCAAATTAAGTCTCGCTTTCCCACTATTCCCGTTATTGGGTTAACCGCAACAGCAGACTCTGCCACACAGGTCGACATACTGACTCAACTTAACCTTAACGAACCCTTGGTATACAAAGGCAGTTTCGATCGCCCCAATATTCGCTATCGCGTAATGAGCAAGTACAAGGCGTTCGATCAGGTAGTTGCCTACGTCAAGCAGCAAGAAGGCAGTGGCATCATTTATTGTAATAGCCGCGCCAAAGTCGATGACTTACACGCCAAATTATTTCGCCAAGGCTTTCGCTGTGCAGCCTACCATGCAGGAATGGACAACGACGAAAGAGAGTTAGTACAGCGTCAGTTTCTTAACGACAAAATTGACATCGTAGTGGCAACTGTTGCCTTTGGTATGGGCATCAACAAATCTAATGTGCGCTATGTTGTTCATCATGACGTACCTCGCAGTGTAGAAAGCTATTATCAAGAAACCGGACGTGCTGGGCGTGACGGGCTCGAATCAGAAGCCCTATTATTGTTTGATGAAAAAGACGCAGCGCGGGTGAAGCAATGGATTGAGCAAGGTGAAATTGCCGAGCGCAATCAAATTGAACTGCAAAAATTTGCAGCCATGGAAGCCTTTTCAGAAGCGCAGACCTGTCGTCGGCAGGTTTTACTTAACTACTTTTCACAATTTAGTGACAGCGCTTGTGGCAACTGCGACATCTGCTTGGACCCACCCAAAATGGTTGACGGCCTAGTCATTGCGCAAAAAGTACTGTCTTGTGTACTTCGTTTATCTCAGCAAGCGTCAAGCCAGTACGTTATTGATGTGCTCAGAGGAAAACAACTACGCCGACTGCAAGAGGCGGGGCACCACCAGCTGTCTACATACGGAATTGGCAAAGATAAGTCAGACAGCTACTGGCACAACATCATTAACCAGCTGGTTCACAAAGGGCTTATTCGCGTTGATATTACTGCGCACGCAGCACTAAGACTTACCGAAGCTGCCCGACCTGTGCTAAAAGGCGAAGTAGCCGTGCAATTGGCGGTGCCACGACTTGAATTCAAACCAGACAAGAAAAAAGCAAAGCAAGCACCAGCAAATTACGACAGAACCTTATTTACCCGTCTTAAGCATCTGCGAAAAGTATTGGCGGAAGAGAATGAAGTCCCTCCTTATGTGGTATTTAGTGACGCCACCTTAGTGGATATGGCGTGCAAATTACCAACTACCCGCAATACCATGCTTGAAGTCAGTGGTGTAGGCCAAACCAAGCTAGAGCGCTATGGTGAGGCCTTTATTCAGCTAATTAGCGATTATATAAGCAGAGATAGTTAGGCGTACGCGTACTCTCCACCCTTTTCAAGCGCCGCTTTATAAGCGGGGCGTGCGTGAACGCGTTTTACGTAGCTTTGAATTGCGGCGAAGTCTTTTGCTCTGCCACTTGCCACCAAAGATTCTAGCGGGAAGATCATTTGTACGTCGGCGCCCGTTGGCTCATCGCCCGCAAACCACGTATTTTTGGAAAGGTACGATTCAACATAGCGTAAGCTTTGTGCCAAGTTAGGCCCGTAATACGCATTTAAGATGCCATCGACCAATTTATCTGTAATGGGTTTGATAAAAAACGGTTTTGAGCCTTTTTGACGCGCTTTCTCTAGTACCAAGTTAGCCACCAGAGGTGGCATCAGCGAGCCTTCTGCAAAATGTAGCCAAAACCAATACTGCTGCAACGCTTCAGCCTCAGTGGGCGTTACAAATACGTCTTTAGCGTAGTTGTTAACCAAATACTCAACAATGGCCCCTGACTCTGCAATTGCACCGTGCGGAGTGGATAACACCGGAGAGCGACCAAGAGGGTGAACTGCACGTAGCGAGTCTGGTGCAAGGTTTGTCACACTATCGCGTTGATAAAACGCGATGTCATAATCTACTTCAAGCTCTTCCATTAGCCATAAGATTCGCTGAGAGCGCGAGTTATTTAGATGGTGCAGTGTTAGCATAGTTGTTCCTTAAGACGCTTCGATTAACGCTATTATTATTGTGATGTATTATGTCTATTGTTATACACCGTTTTGTGCACGCTGGTTTAATTAAGGCGCGCCTTTACAAATTTTAGGTAAGTTCATGATGTCGCAACTGACGAAAAACGCCGTGTTAAATAATACAACCCTTACTGAAAACAGTGTTGAAATACGTTTACCCTTACCCCCTACGCCTTTGAAAACGCAACAATGGGTTGATGAATTCTCGGCCTTATTCGGTTTTACGCAGTCAGAACCTGACTGGGGAGCAGACCGTTATCAAGTGGTACTGAATGCACAAACCAATGATCCGTCGCTAAGGTGTATTCTGTGCGTAGAGTGGCTATGCGAAGCCATATGGCTTGAGCCGATTGGAACTCATAATGATCCTCATCTACTTTTACGCTATTTACATCAAGCATAGCCATCCGTTTAATTCACCATCGCAGGCTTGTAAACAAGACAAAAGCATAAATGGTTAAATGAAGGTAACTCATCGCACTGAGGTAAGCGTAGTCATCAAATGTTTTTGACGTTTGCCCAACTCTAGTATTAATCTATTTGAAAACACATATTTAATTACTACAAAAACAATGAATCGTTTTGTATGTGCAAGCCAATGTTGTACAAGCCAATGCTGTGCAAAATCACTACGCCATGGACTTAGCGTGTCTAAGTTTGGTCTTTAATCAATGCCTTTCATCTCTCTTACGAAGACCACCCTATTACTTTTGCTTTGCCAACTAGTGACGAATGTGGCTTTTGCCAGTAACACTACGCTTAGTATTGACGAGTCATTTGAGCGCGCCACAGTCAATGACCATGCATCAATTATTATTGCACCGAATAGTGCCACTTATTTTGATATATTGAGGGGTGCAGTAAACAGCAACAGCGTTGTTTCTAAAGAAAAAAATCAACGTTTGTGGTTCTCAACTAATTTACACCACAGTGGTTATAGTGCCATTCCTCTTGTGCTTAATATCGACCGATTAAATGTTGATGATCTACAGATTTATCTGCTTGATGACAGCGAACGCATCATTCGCTCTTATCGCTATCAAGCCAGCAAAGGTGATTACTCATTACGCCAGCCGCTGCCCACCATACGATTACCCTTTACGCTGCAGCCTTACCAAGATGCAAGGCTGCTTATTGGCGTTCAAGACAAAGGGCTTATGCAATTTCCCATGGTTATCTGGGAACGCGATCTGCTAAAGCAGCATGACACCAATATGCTCACACTACTTGGCGCGGTATCCGGCATGCTGTCGTTAATTGCATTTTATTTCGTGTTTTCGTACGTTCAGCAACGCATGCCCACGCGCTTTTGGTTGACTATGTCTTCCTTGGTATTGCTCGCGCTACTCTTTATTACCCAAGGCGGTTTATCGCTGTGGCCAAGTTTAACTAATGCCATAGAACTCGCATATATCGTGTGCTTTTGCATGCTATTGCTGTGTATTGGTAAAGTCACCCATCACCTGTTTGAGCGTATTCCGTTTATCCTTAGGGCAGTCAATTACTTAGTCCCTGTTGCCGTTACAGCCTATAGTTTTACGTTAGACACTTATGCCATCACCTTAGCAATACTATTAATGATGGCCTGCATGGGGCTCTACCATGTTTTGCTGGCTCAACTGTTTAGAGATAAAGACAGTATTGCAGTTAGCCGCACATACTCAGTGGCATGGCTGTCGTTCTTTGCGTTTTATGCCTTAGTGGTATTGAATCTCTTTGGTGACTTAGTCTACACCGTACAATCGACCATCGGCATGCTGTTCTTCCTTACCACAGGGTTTATGTGTTTTGGTTTTGCGGTTATCACAAAAGAACGCTCACTCAATCAAAAAAAGCTCTCAAACCAAGCAGAAACTATTGAGAACTTAAACCACTTCTATGACCTCTTTAGAAATTCAGCGGAAGGTCACTATACGTCCACTTGGGACGGCGAGCTTATTTCTGTTAATCCAGCCATGTGTAAGGTGTTTGGTTATCAAAATGAAGCACAGATGCTCAGCGAAGCGGCAAGCACAAAAGCATTTTATGCCAACCCTGAAGACCGACATATTCTACTTGGAGAAATATCTCATCAGGGTCACGTGACAGGAAAGGAAATTAGAGGCAAACGACAAGATGGTAGCGAATTTTGGTTCTCACTTTCCTGCCAAATAAGAGAGAACGACGATGGCAACTTTTTATTTGGTTCAATAATAGATATTACTGAGAAAAAACAATCTGACCTTAGTCTTCAATATTTGGCCACTCACGACTCGCTCACAGGTGTCTATAACCGCCGACAATTTGAAACCGAATTTAAAGCGAAGGTGGCTAAGTGTGGCGCACTGCCAACCTGCTTACTGTTTCTCGACTTAGACCGTTTCAAAGTGGTGAATGATACTTGCGGTCATAAGGCCGGTGATGTGCTTATTAAAGATATTGCCCGATTGATTGAAAATAGCCTAAATCCAAACGCCTTACTTGCGCGTTTAGGCGGTGATGAATTCGGTATTATTTATACCGATACTGACGAAGATGAAGTGTATTTAAGTGCTATCAGGATCCTTAACGCAGTACAGGCCTATCGCTTTATGTGGGATAACCGCATTTTCAATTTAGGCGTTAGTATAGGCATGGTGGTATGTAATGACCCTGCCGTCAGCGCTGGCAATTACCTCAGTATGGCAGATGCAGCGTGCTACTTTGCCAAGGAACAAGGCAGAAACCAAGTTCACAAATACAATAAAGATGACGAAAGTATGCAGCGCTACCAGCGAGAGCTCGACTGGGTCTCATCAATTAACCTAGCCTTAGAAGAAGGCCGTTTTGCACTTTACTATCAATCGCTTAGACCGCTTAACAAACCGAACGATGGTCACTATTACGAAGTACTCTTGCGACTTCATGAAGCCGATGGACGCATTGTAGAGCCTGCTAATTTTTTACCCACAGCAGAACGTTTTGAAATGAACGTAAGTGTTGATAAATGGGTCGTTACCAATACATTTAAATGGTTGGCTGATAATCCGCAACATTTGGCTGAGCTTAAACGCTGTAGTATCAACCTCAATTGCCACTCACTAGCTGACAGAGACTTTACCCTATTTATATTAAATGCGTTTGAAACTTATGGTATTCCCTACCATAAAATTTGCTTTGAAGTTATCGAGTCTGTAGCCATTATCAAGATGGAGGACACGCTTAACTTTATGCAAACTTTTAATCGTTTAGGTTGTTCTTTTGCCCTGGATGATTTTGGCAGCGGCTTTTCCTCATACAGTTACTTGAAGAGTTTGCCTGTAAGCTTGGTGAAAATTGACGGTATGTTTATCAAAGATATGCTCAACGACAGTGTCGATACCGCTATGGTTGCCTCAATCAACGATGTGGCAAAAGCAATGGGAATGCAAACCGTAGGCGAATTTGTAGAAAGTGATGCAATAATGGCGCAACTGGGCAAAATGGGAATTGATTTTGCCCAAGGCTACGGTGTGTCCAAGCCTGCTCCACTATCAGAATTTACGCCACTGTAATAACGCATAAAAAAGAGTGATATCACAACACCCCTAAATTGGACGAAAACGCGTATAATAGAGATATGTCTTGGCACAATATCCCCATTTGTTAACCGGTGATTTAAGAATCAAGACGTTAAAAAACGCAATCGATAAATGTGTGGGTGCTCGTCTTGCAAAACCAGAAGTTATCCCCACTTATTGCATACTGTTCAAAGTGTAGAAGTAACATGAGTAGCAAACAGCCAAAATACGAATATGTCAGCACAGCAAAATTACCCACTCGCCTTGGTGATTTTAAAATTCATGGCTTTGTAGAAGCCAGCGGCCAAGAACACGTGGCGCTTTCCTATGGCGATTGGAAAGAAGACGATGTCGTGCCAATTCGTATCCATTCTGAATGTCTAACCGGCGATTCACTGTTTAGTACGCGTTGTGACTGTGGCTTTCAGTTAGAGAAAGCCATGCAGAACATCGTGGATAATGGCAGTGGTGTACTTCTGTATTTACGTCAAGAAGGCCGTGGTATTGGCCTGCTTAATAAGATTCGTGCTTATAACTTGCAAGACAGTGGCATGGATACGGTAGAAGCGAATGAACATTTGGGTTTTGATGCCGACTTGCGTAGTTACGATATCTGCAAGTTGATGCTGGACACCTTAAACGTGAAGCACGTTGAGCTAATGACCAATAATCCTAAGAAGTTGGCGGCACTTAAAGCACTAGGCATTGATGTAGTCGCTCGCAAACCCATTGATCATGGCATCACAAAAGACAATAAACATTACTTGAAGACGAAAACAGAAAAGCTTGGACACGCTTTCGACCCTCACGTTTTCAAATAATCGAAACCGAAAAAAGCCCGCAACCTTGCGGGCTTTTTTTATCTATTCAGGTTACGTTAATTAAGTACTGGTTATAACGTATACAGACTTACCACATTGCTCACATGATTTGATTATCGGTGACAAAGCAATGTAAGGAGAATGTATGAAAAATATAACCTTATCTGTTCTTATTGCGCTGTCTAGCGCAAGTGCCCTTCCTGTGTTAGCACAATCGAGCACTGCGCCAACAACCTCTGAACTTTCAGTTGTCACCAGCGAACAGCAATATTCAGATGCTGAACTCGATAGTATTTTGGCACCCATTGCGTTGTATCCAGATAGCCTGCTTACGCATATCCTTATAGCGGCAACATACCCGCTCGACGTTGTCGCTGCGGATCGTTGGCGTCAAAGCAATCAGCATCTTACTCCTGAGCAAGTTGAAAATGTGCTAGAGGGTGTGACCTGGGATCCCAGTGTTAAAGCATTGGCCCCTTTTGCTGATTTACTCAATACCATGGCAAAAGACCTCGAATGGCTACAGCAATTAGGCGATAACGTTCTGATAAGCCAAGCGCGTGTACTCGATCGCGTTCAGGTATTGCGACAGCACGCTCACAATACCGGTAACTTGGTTACCAATGACTATATTGAAGTAGAGACAGAGCGACAGCGCGACCGTGAAATTATTTATATTGAGCCGCGCCAACGGGAAGTCGTGTATGTACCCTACTACAACCCACATGTTGTATACGGCCATTGGTGGCATGCGACAGCACCGATATTCTGGAGTCACAGGGTAAGCTACCATCATCACCATAATGTATACTGGGCGCCTCGCGTGCGCTTATCAACAGCGTTTTACTTTGGTGGCGTTCATTGGCATAACCGCCATGTTGTAATTCATCGCACGCCAGTACGTCGCTACTACCACGGCAGCCCGAGAAAGCGCGTTATCAGCAATGGTTATCAACGCTGGGAACACCGCACAGACCATCGACGTGCCCGTTACTCGTCACGGGTTGTTCACAGTGCGCCAGCGCGTTATCAGCACAAAGGGGTAGTACGAAGTCATACTCCGGAACGTCATAGCTCGGCAAGTCATAGCCCGGCGCGTAATGTGGTACCACCAAAAGCAGTGACAGGCCTAAGACAGCGAGATATACGCCTTGATAAAGCGCAAAGGCATATAAGTGCCGATCGCAAACAGAATATTGAGCATGCGTTAAAGCGCAATCAAGACGTGGTAAAGCAGCAAAGACCGTCTCGTGACGTTGCCATGGCCCAATTGAAACGCGATAAACGCGTAACATCATTGCCAGATCGAAAAGCGCCGCAGCGAGTGGAGCGCGCCTATTCTCAACCCAAAGCGCACAAGCCACAGAGAATAGAATCGTCGAAACCGCAACCGATGCAACGTGTATCGCAGGACAGTCAGTTAAGGAAGGCAAAGCCTGAGCGAAAAGTTCAGCAAGTCGCACAGCAGCGCGTCAAACCTCAACGCACTGTTAGGCCACAGCAAAGTGCTAAACCGCGTCGTATTGAAAGGCAGACCTATAGCGCAAAACCACACGCTCGCGTATCGCATGGTGATAAGTCGTCACAACGCAAGTTCTCAAAAGACTAACCCTTTTGGCTCCGGCAGTTGATCTGCGCTGTCGGGGCTCTTTTACTGCTGTTGTGAATCATGATATGCCAGCATGGCGTCTACAAAGCGTTCGGGCGACGCAGCATCCAAGTTAAAATACAATGATGGCTCTATTAACTCTAGTTCCATAATTGCCCACTTATCGCGCTGGCGAACAAGATCGACACGCGCATATAGCGCAGATTCTGGCATTGCCGCTAACGCCTGTGTCGCTATTTCACGTTGCTCACTGTCAGCATCAATTGCGTACAAGCTCCCACCGTGCTCTTCCTGTACCCGAAAGTCGCCCTTCTCAGGCACTTTTTTAATTGCATGGCTATAAATACCACCGAAGTAAAAAAGTGAATACTCACCCTCATCAACAACACTATTCAAAAAGGGCTGAATCATGAAGTTTCGCGACTTAAATACAGTTTCCAGATGCGCCGCTTGGGCCAGCCATTCAGTGCGATTTAATTTAAACGTATCATCAGCATTGGCACTTAGTACTGGCTTAATCACAACAGTGTCGCTTTCAAATCTTTCGAAGGCCTCGGCAATCACGGTCTTATCAAAACTGCTATGCCATAGCGTATCAACGATAGGCACCTGATGTTTTTCTATATCTTTTAAGTAGTGCTTTTCTATATTCCATTTAATGAGTGCTAAACCATTAAGCAAAATAGCCGTGGACTGTTCAATTTTTTTAAGGCAAGACAGAAATGCCTTGGCATGTTGTTGATAGTCCCAAGTACTTCGCACGATGACATAGTCATAGTCATTCCAATTAGCGGTCTTGCTGTGCCAAGATACCGTAGACACTTGCCACCCCTTGTTCTCAAAATAAGGAATTAGCAGTTCGTCGTATACAAAAAACGCTTCAAGATTATCGGTAGATAGAAAAGCGATATGTGGCATAAAGCACCCTATTAAAATGATCTTTTACGATTGATAACGGGTAACAACCGACTTAATTGTATTCGTGCTGGTGAGCAAGATATTGTTGCCGTTTCGTTAGCTCAACAAGGACGTATTATTAAAGCCATCTGTGCTTAAGATTAGTCAATTAGTCTAAAGCGATACTAAAGTTAAATGGTTCAAAATCGAGTACCTAAGTACAATCCACCGAAAATAGCACACCTTTATTTTATAACCTACACTTAGCTTATAGATTCGTTTGGAGATTGGCATGCAGTATCCTTGGTTGCTGGAAGGTCAGAAGATCTTTCGCGTTGTCATTATCGCTCAAGTCGTAATAGCCGTAATAATTGGTCTTATAACCGGTGAGCTATTACCTGCTTTTCTTTTCGGTATTCCTATTGCCGCCGTTCCATTGGCACTAAGCTTTCAAGACCCCTATTCAACAATAAGTCGGCACGCAATGGCCATCGGTGCACAGCTACTGACCGCATTGCATATCCACCAGTCTTTTGGCCTTATTGAAATGCACTTTGAGATTTTTGTCTTGCTGGCATTTCTATCTTACTTTCGCGACTGGAAGGTTGTCGCCACAGGTACGCTGGTCGTTGCAGTTCATCATATAAGTTTTTTCTTTTTGCAGTCGGGTGGCGCAGGGCTATTTATCTTCGAAGAAGGTCACGTGACTTTTTCTATCCTTCTAATGCATGCGGCATTTGCCGTAGCAGAAGGGGGTGTACTGATGTACATGGCTAAACAAGCTCACCAAGAGGGCGCTGGTGCCGCAGAGCTTCGTTTAACAATTGAAAGTATGCTTAAAGATGACGGAAAATTAGACCTAAGTGTCAATATCAATAGAAGCCACGCGATTGTAAAGCCATTTGGCGACCTCATCGACCAAGTAAAAGAGTTAATAGAGCTGGCGTCTTCACTCACTAACGAAGTTGTTCGAGGTTGTAGTGAAATGGAACAAGCGGCAGGAAGTATGTTCGAAATCAGCCGCAACACAGACCAAGAAATTGCGATGGTTTCTGCATCATCAGAAGAAATTGCACAATCGATGCAAATGTCGGCAGAGCAAACCACTTTGGCAAGCGACAGCGCATCGGCGGCTCAAAAATCATCACAGCTTACGCGCGATTCGATTTCAAGCACAAGTAGAACTATAGACTCATTGCGCAACACACTAAACGACGCGGCCAAAACTAACTTGGCGCTCAATGAGCAGTGTTCGAATATCTCTGACGCCATGCGCTCGATTACCGCTGTGGCAGAACAAACCAACTTGTTGGCGTTGAATGCCGCAATAGAGTCAGCAAGGGCGGGAGAGCACGGTCGCGGTTTTGCCGTCGTTGCCGATGAAGTGCGCACGCTTGCTATTCGCTCCAAGGAAAGTGCAGATCAAATTACCAGTATCACCGAGCAGTTAGTCACACAAACCGCAAGCTCTGTGGAGCAAATGCAAACGTGTATCCAGCTAGTAGATGAAGCAGTAACCTCAAGCGAGAATGCCACTGGTGCCATGACAGAAATTATGCAGCAAATTCGCGATGCCAGTGAAAGGATGACAGAAATTGCAACGTCCGCTGAAGAACAAGAATCGGCTTCAGCCTCGATCGCAAAAAGTACATCACGCCTTAGCGAATACACTTCCGAAGAGTTGGCAACCGCAGAATCACTTGCAAAAGAAGTTGAAGTACTTGCGAAAATTTCGCAAAAAATGCAAAACGCCATCGAACGCTTCGAGCTTTAAGTGATCCCCAAGTCGCTCGGTTGGACATTACTGGTATTGTGGGCAGTGAGTATTCTGACTGCCCTACTTGTTTATGGTCAGCGCCAGTTAAGTGAGTTCGACCCAAACGGCAATTTGTTACATCAATCTACCTCACCCACATTCGATGAGGACGTCATTGCACTTTTAAAGGATAACGGCGTTTCAGCGGGTACTATCGTGCATATTGGCACTTCACAGGACTGCTACTGTGAAACGCTAACCGCTCCCCATCAAACTCAATTGATTGAGCGTTTTAATTTGCTAGATTTCAGCCTGAAGACCTTTAATATCGAAAATACACCATCGCTCAAGCGCATATTCAGCCGCGTGCCTGCACTGATGATTGTTGATAACGAATTCAGACTTCGCTACTTGGGCCCCTACGCCACAGGTTACGGATGTTTTACCGGTAAAAACTTGGTGGAAAGGATCGTAACCTACACCCAGTCTTCTCCTTATCAAGGCGCTGTCGTTAACGCCGATGCCGAGGGCTGCTTCTGCTCATAGTCTTCGCTTTTTCGGATTGGCATGCAATATGAAACATCAAAGAAGGGAAGTAAGAGCATTGTCCTGCATGTAGGTAGTTATAAGTAACTCTTGGTTCTGCTCTGCGTATTAATTGCACACTGGCGATTTCGTTGTGTGAAATATCTACAGGAGAAAACAGTGAGTAAAACAGCAATATTGTATCGCATGGTAACCCCAGACCACATTTGCCCGTTTGGGTTAAAGTCAAAAGACCTGCTAGAACGCAAAGGGTATACCGTTGACGACCATCATCTCTCGGACCGCGAGGAAACCGACCGCTTCAAAGCCAAGCACGATGTGAAGACAACGCCTCAGACCTTTATTAACGATAAGCGCATAGGTGGCTATGATGACTTACGCGATTATTTTAATTTAAAACAGGAGGATGAAATAGGCTCGCGCTATACGCCTATTATTGTGACATTCTCCCTGGCAGCACTGGTTGTGGCTGCATTAATGGTTAGAAGCGCGCTAAGCGTAACACTTGAAACAGCAGTCATGAGCTTTATTGGTGTAGCAATGGTATTGCTAGCGTTACAAAAACTGCAAGATGTCATCGCGTTTTCTAATCAGTTCATTACTTACGATCTTTTAGCAATGAAACACATTAGGTATGCCTATATTTACCCTTTTGCAGAGGCCTACGCAGGGCTTGGAATGCTAGCAGGGTTTCCCGCCTATGCCGTTTCGCCTATCTCAATTTTTATCGGTGCTATTGGCGCCGTGTCAGTTATTAAGGCGGTTTATATTGATAAGCGCGAACTCAAATGTGCCTGTGTTGGCGGAAACTCTGACCTCCCTCTTGGTTTCATCTCACTCACTGAGAATCTCGCAATGTTTGGCGCAGGCATATACATGCTAGGTCGTTGGTTTGGTTAACAAGGTTATTACTCAGTCGTTTTGGGCTGGCTCATTCCTTTTAAATGGGCCACTACACTTCGTCCCAGTGCACTTAAATTATACCCGCCTTCAAGCATACTGACGATCCTGCCTTTACAGCTTTTGTCCGCAACTTCACGTAATTGCTGACTTATCCAGAAATAATCATCTTCCACTAAACGAAGGTGGGCCATTGGGTCTTCTGCGTGAGCATCAAAGCCGGCGGATATCAAAATGAGTTCTGGCTGAAAGTTGTTAAGCGCATTAAACCAATGCCCTACCTTTTCTCTGAAAACCTCTCCCGTTGTACCTGCTTCTAGGGGTACGGCGAGAATATTACTTGCAGAAACGGGGGAGCCGCAGTGAGGATAAAAAGGATGTTGAAAGCTGCTTAACAGCATGATGCGCTGATCGCCTGCAACAATGTGCTCTGTCCCATTGCCGTGGTGCACATCAAAATCGACAATGGCTACGCGCTTTAGGTCATAGTTTTGCAGCGCATAGCGAGCCGCAATCACTATATTATTGAAAAAACAAAAGCCCATAGCACTATCGTAGGTGGCATGATGGCCTGGCGGGCGCGTAGCGCAAAAGGCTTGGCGATCTTCCCCCTCCATTACCCAATCCACCGCATTGCATCCCGCGCCTGCTGACTCCAACGCCGCGCTCAAACTGTGCCGCATCAAGCCGGTATCTTCATCAAGCCAGGCAACCGTTCGTTTATCACTTGAATACACGGTTTTCTCTTCGTCACTAAAGTTAGCTTGCGCAGCGCGCTCGAAAACGCTTTTAATGTAATAGGGATCGTGAGCAAGTTGCAGGTAAGGTTCAGCGATAGCCGATGCATCGGCATGCTCGCAAATCATGTCGAGACCGGAAGCCAATAACTGGTCATCAATGGCAAATAGTCTATCTGGGGATTCAGGATGCGTTTTGCCCAAATCGTGTTTCGTGCCATGCTTAGCGCGATAAATTCTTATTGTCATTCAAGTGATGCCACATCTAACACCAGCTCCACATCACTGGGATCACCGGTAAATTGTCGTTTAAAGTGTGCTTGCTCAAAAATTGCAATCATGGGTTTGTTGTCGCCACGTACGTAGGCCATCATTTTGTTTATACCGCGCTTTTTTGCCACCCCAATCAGTTCATTAAGTAACCGGCTGGCCATACCTTTACCTTGTTGAGTTTCGCGGGTTACAAATGCTGCCTCACAGGTATTGTCCGACGGGTTGTAGTAAAAGCGCCCAACGGCATGAATCGTAATTCTCGACCCTTCCTGCCTAACAATACACAATGCAGCATCGGTGCTTTGGTCTACTGACACCAAGTTACACGACTTTTCACGCGACATTTGTTTTGGGTCGTAGTTGTACCGCAGGCGCAGCGTTTCTTTTGTATGCGAGTAGAAGAACTCCTGTAACCGACGTTCATCAGCGGGGTTTAATGGGCGCATATAAAATGTTTCACCCTGAATATGTAACTTCTTAAGCTGAATAGCGCCTAATTCGGGAATGTCTGTGGGGTATTTCTCTTGGTAGTGCGGCACCCAATAGTGCTGTCGAACGTCTTCAAGTAATGCGGCACGAAACTTTGGATGTGCCACACGAATAAGTTCTAGTGCGCGCTCGCGAATACTTTTCCCTTTTAACGAGGCAATACCATATTCGGTTACCACATACTGTACGTTACCGCGAGAAGTTACCACTCCTGCCCCTTCACTAATACGCGGAGTAATACGGGAAACGCTTTCGCCTTTAGCAGTAGATGGCAGCGCAATAATAGCTTTGCCTCCTTTGCTAATTGACGCGCCTGTAACAAAATCGACCTGCCCGCCTATGCCACTATAAAAATCGTATCCCAGTGAATCTGCGACGACTTGACCAGTTAAGTCCACTTCAAGCGCGCTGTTTATTGCCACCATATTGTCGTTCTTGGCAATATTTGTTGGCTTATTTACATAGCTGCTAGGGTAAAACTCTATATGAGGGTTACTGTCAATTAAGTCATAAAGCTTGCGTGTGCCTATGGCAAAACTTGTCACTATTTTACCCGGGTGAAAAGTTTTCTTTTTATTGGTAATGGCACCCGATTCCAGTAGCTCAATAATACTGTCTGTGAGCATTTCACTGTGAATGCCTATATCTTTGTGGTTACACAGGTACTTCAGTGTTGCGCTTGGAATTTTACCTATACCAAACTGTAGCGTTGCGCCGTCATCCACCAGCATAGACACATATTGCCCTATACGTTCAGCTACCGAATCAATCGGAGGAGGACTGACTTCTACCAATGGCTCCTCGGCTTCAATACAGGCATCTATTTCACTGATATGAATATAAGAATGTCCCGCAGTACGCGGTATCTGGGGGTTGATTTGCGCAATCACTTTCTTACTCTGGCGAATCGCTGACATGGCAATATCAACAGCAGGTCCTAGAGAACAATAACCAAATTCGTCAGGTGGGCTCACGTTCACGAGGGCGGCATCTAGTGCCAAGGTGCCGTCACTGAACAAACTCGATATTTCTGAAAGAAACACTGGCGTGTAATCAGCTCGCCCTTCATCCACGGCTTTCCGCATGTTTTCACCGCCAATAAAGAACGTATTGGCCTTGAATAAATTCTTATATTCTTCTCTTACCCACCGAGTATCGCCAAGCGCTAGCATATGAACGAGTTCTATATCGCTAAAGCCGTCGCTATTATCGATAAGGTGCTGCACGAGCGCGTGAGGAACGGCGGCATTGCCGCCCACAAAAACCCGACAGCCAGATTTTATTAACGAAGGCCAATGGGGGGCTTGCGGTAAACTGATTGTCATATCCGTTGTGCCTTTGTCGTCGTCATTGTTTTATCATGCCACAAAAACGGCAAGCTGCGGGACTGTGACTTGCTCGATGACTATAAGCGATTAGTCGTAGAGAGCAGAGCTGTTACGGCCTTAATACGCGTGTAAAAGCTTAAACTTCTCTAGCCAGTTTCTAAAAAATGGGGATATCACAGATTTACTGTTAGCCAGTCGGTGGCCATCGTTCAACAACAATAACTGGGCTTTTTGATGACGTGCGTATTTTAAGCTGTTTTCTATCGGGATGATGTCATCGTTCCAGCCGTGAACAACACTTACATACCCATCGTATGGAAATCGCTGTACTTCATAGCCAGGCATATACAGCGCAGGGGCCATCAGAAAAACACCTCTAGCCGATATATGGCTAGCGGCAGCAAGCGATACATAACCACCCATACTAGAGCCGACTAAGATGACGTCGTTGCACTTTTCTTCAATGGTTTCTTTAAGACGCTTAAGGCGGGCTTCGGGGCAGTCGAGATCGCGATAATCAATACTCTCTACCGCAAAGCCCATGTCAGTTGCCACATTTGACAGTGTGGTAATTTTACTGCCCCATGGGCCACTTTCTTTGCCGTGAGAAAAAACAACGGTGGTCATCACCAATATCCCTGTTTGAAAAAATAAAAATGTTTTTTCTCACTGTAGCGCAACTTCTTATCGTTTGTCTTCTTTGTGGAACAATTTTTCAACGAAGACATAGAACATAGGCACAAAGAAAATAGCTAAGAATGTCGCAGCAAACATACCTCCCATTACCGCGATACCTATAGCATTTTGACTTGCCGCACCCGCACCACTTGCTAAAGCGAGTGGCGTAACGCCTAGAATAAAGGCCATGGATGTCATCAAAATAGGACGGAATCGCTGGGTAGCGGCATTGGCTACGGCGGTCATAAGGTCTTCACCATTCTCATATTGCTCTTTGGCAAATTCGACAATCAAGATAGCGTTCTTCGCCGCCAATCCAACTGTTGTCAGAAACGCCACCTGCAAGTAAACGTCATTAGGTAAGTTGAAAAGGTAGGCGGCAGTTACCGAGCCCAATATACCTAAAGGCACGACTAACATAACCGCAAATGGTACAGACCAGCTCTCGTAAAGTGCAGCTAGGCATAAGAACACAACAAGAATAGAAATGGCATAAAGCATAGGCGCCTGTGAACCCGCCTGTTGCTCTTCAAACGATAGTCCTGACCACTCAATAGCAAAGCCTGGAGGCAACTGAGAGACTAACTTTTGCATTTCAGCCATAGCTTCACCCGATGAAATGCTTTCGGCCGGACTGCCTTGAATATTCACTGATGATACGCCGTTGAAGCGTTCAAGCTTCGGTGAGCCATACACCCACTCCGTTGTGGCAAAGGTGCTAAAGGCTACCATTTCGCCGTCATTGTTGCGCACAAACCATTTTTCTAAGTCATCTGGCGTCATGCGATGTGGCGCGTCTGCCTGCATATAAACACGCTTAATACGGCCCTTATCAATAAAGTCGTTAACGTAACTTGAACCCCACGCTATTTGTAGCGCACTGTTAATTTCACTTAGGTTTAACCCTAGTGCCGACGCTTTTTCACTGTCGATGTTAATTTTAAATTGGGGTACATCGCTTAAACCGTTGGGGCGTACGCCAGCCAGCTTAGGGTTTTGAGCCGCCATGCCCAACAACTGGTTACGGGCATTCATCAACGCCTCATGACCATTGCCTGCACGGTCAACCAGCTGCATATCAAAGCCAGTTGCATTGCCTAGCTCCATGATTGGCGGAGGTACAATTGGAAAGGCTGAAGCATCCTGAATTTGACTAAATGCACCAAAGGCTCGCCCGACTACTGCAAATGCAGAATTACTTTCATCGCGTTCGTCCCAGTCGTTAAAGTTCAAAAACGCCATACCCGCATTTTGCGCTTGCCCAGCAAAGCTAAAGCCAACCACTGCAAACATACCGTTAACGGCTTCTTGCTCGTTATCCAAAATATAGTCTTCAACCTGTTTGACCGATTCAAGAGTACGCCCAGCTGTCGCGCCTGGCGGCGTGCTTACTAGCACCATCATACGGCCTTGGTCTTCATCAGGTAAAAAGGCACCGGGCAATTGATTAAAAATCACAACCATACCGCCCACAAGTAACCCGTATACCACAAAGTAACGCTTCAGGCGGCCAGCCATATGTGTTGTGGTGCGCTGATACGCATCTCGACCTTTGTTGAAATTGCGATTAAACCATCCAAAGAAACCTTTGTTTTTGTCGTGATCTTCTGGATGTTTCTTTAGCAGTGTTGCGCAAAGTGAAGGTGAAAGCACAATAGCAACCAATACCGAAAACCCCATTGCTGACACTATGGTGATAGAAAACTGTCGATAAATAGCCCCTGCCGAGCCGCTAAAAAATGCCATCGGAATAAACACAGTAGACAGCACAGCGGCAATACCGACTAATGCCCCGGTTATTTGGCTCATCGACTTTTTGGTCGCTTCAGCAGGCGATAACCCCTCTTCTTCCATGATGCGTTCGACGTTTTCAACCACCACAATCGCATCATCTACTAACAGGCCAATGGCAAGCACCATGGCAAACATGGTTAACACGTTAATACTAAAACCAAAGGCGAGCAGTACTGCGAATGTACCCAGCAGTACTACAGGAACAGCGATGGTAGGAATAAGTGTTGCGCGCCAATTCTGTAAGAACAGCAGCATAACTAAAAATACCAATACAACCGCTTCAACAAGCGTATGTACAACCGACTCTATCGACAGCTCAATAAAGGGGGAGCTATCTAGCGGATAGACAACTTTTACACTGTCGGGCAAGTTTGCTCGGAGCTCTTCCACCCGCGCTTTAACTGCCTCAATGGTGTCCAATGCATTTGCACCTGAGGCCAAACTAACTGCCATACCCGAAGCAGGGTTTCTGTCGTAGCGAACAATGACATCGTAACTTTCAGCACCAAGCTCTACACGCGCCACGTCGCGCACACGCACCTGCGAACCGTCAGTATTTACCCGCAATACAATGCTTTCAAAGTCGTCGACGGTCTGAAGCCTACTTTGCGCCTGAATGGTTGCGTTTATTTGCTGGTTTTCTATTGCCGGCATACCACCTAACTGACCCGCCGACACATCGGTGTTTTGCACTTGAACCGCAGCTTGTACGTCGTTAGGTGTCAGGTTATAGCTATACAATTTATCGGGGTCTAACCAAATACGCATTGAACGCTGAGCACCGAATACTCTTACGTTGCCAACGCCGTTCACACGGGAAATGGGATCCCTAAATTGTGATATCAGCATGTCGCTTAAATCGTATTGAGTCATAGTGTCATCTTCAGAATAAAAGCCAATTACCAGCGCAAACGCACTGTTTGACTTAGTTACCGTGACACCTTGCTGCTGAACTTGATTAGGTAACAGAGGTAATGCGCCTTGTACTTTATTTTGCGTTTGTACCTGCGCAATGTCCGGGTCTGTCCCAGGTTCAAAGGTCAAATTAATCGACATACTGCTGTTGGAGCTACTTGCTGAAAAGTAGCGCAGGTTGTCAATACCTGACAGGTTCTGCTCGATAACTTGTGTTACTGAATTTTCGACTGTCTCGGCGGATGCTCCTGGGTAGGTGGCGCTGATACTCACCGTTGGCGGTGCAACCTTAGGATATTGCTCAATAGGCAAAGTGGAGATGGCGAGCACGCCTGCCATCATGGTAATAATTGCCAGTACCCATGCAAACACGGGCCTGTCTATAAAAAAACGAGCCATAATACGTAATTCCTTGTTTGCTTAGCGAGAACCGCGTGATGAAGGTTGCCAATCTGAAGGATTCACTTTTGCCCCCGGTTTCACTTTCTGATAGCCGGTAACAATTACGCGTTCGCCCTCACTCACGCCGCCTTTTACCACGTATTTATCACGGTAAATTTTTCCGATATCTAGCGTGCGACCTTCCACTTCATTGTTTTGATTAACCACGTAAACCGACAGTGAACCGTCAGGCTGACGGGTTGTAGCGCGCTGCGGAACTAACAGCGCGTTTTCTCGCCCCGTAATCACATGCCCTTTTACAAACAAGCCTGGTAATAGCACATCATCTGGGTTTGGCATTTCTGCGCGCAGCGTCACAGAGCCGGTAGTTTCATCGACGGTAACTTCAGAAAACTTAACACTACCTGTTTGCCCGTAACGCTCACCAGTGGCTTCATCGACGGTAAGCTCAACGTCCATGGCACCTTGTTTACTCATTGCTTGACGTAACGTCAAAATAGCAGAGCCAGACTCCTGCATATCAATGAAAACAGGGTCGAGTTGCGTTATGGTTGCCAACTGTTGAGCTTGATTGGTGGTTACAAGCGTACCCTCGGTTACAAATGAACGACTAATACGCCCACTAATAGGCGCATATACCTTGGTGTAGCCCATATTAACCTTTGCGACATCAACCGCTGCTTCAGCAACACTAATAGCGGCTTGCGCTTGGTCTTTTTGTGCTATTACATCGTCATATTCTTGCTTACTCACCGCATTTTGTGCCACAAGGTCGTCATAGCGACGGGCCTTTGCCTCTAGTGTTTTCAAATTAGCTTGCGCACTTTTTAAGTCCGCTCTTGTGCTATTGAGCTGTGCTAAATAACGCGCCTCGTCAATCTGATAAAGCTGCTGACCCTTTTCAACATAGGCACCTTCTTCAAACAAGCGCTCTGTGATAACACCATCTACTTGCGGCCTAACTTGAGACTGTCGAGATGGACTTACTCGACCTGGCAATATCATCTCATGCACTACAGGTTGCTTTGTGAGTGTAACAACCGACACCGCAGGTGCAGACATGCCTTGCGGCGCCCCTTGCGCTTGCTCGCTTTCATTAGAACAAGCGGCTAAACCAAACAGCGCAACAAATGCTGCAGTGACATAAACTATGCGACTCATAGACTTTCTATTTCCCAATAACGAATGACAGCAGGAAGCATTGCCTCCTGCCTACCTAAGAATAATGTGCTTTTAGCTACGCGCTTCCAATGCCCTAACATGCGTTTTGTCGGTAAAACCCGATAACGAAATAGGTAATGATAAGATTGAGTAAACGCCGACTGTTTATACGCTTTACACCGTATATAGCTCATATTGTGCGCATATCTTTACACTAATGATAGTGAAGCTAGCCGAAGTTGCGTAACTTGTCGGTCAGTAACGGTTAACGGTAAAAATGGTGCTTAAAATATACGAATAAACAGGAGTACCTAATGCGCCCTTATCCTATTTTTACGTATAGTGCTGCCTGAGTATTTGAAATGCGCGAATAATGGATTGTGCTTCAGATTGACTCCCACCCTTGTCAGGATGAGCCTGTAACAATGCTTTCTTGTAATGCTTTTTTAGTGTGGATAATGGCATATCGCCGTTTTCAACAGAAGGCAACTGCAACAGCGTATGCGCCTCTTCTATATCCTGCGGTGAGAACACACAAGCACTACCTTTTGCCATACTCTGCCAAAAATCATCAAGCAAGCTTTCTACTTCATTGCGATTTGTTTGCTGAAAGTTATCCCAGTTAAGGTAATACTCAGCAAGTTTGTCTTTACCTTGAAGCTCACCTGCGCCATGCGATGCGTGTGATATCTCGTGCAGTTGTATATTAAGCGTATGTATATCTAGATTGCCTGTTCCCGTTTGCTGCCAATGCGCCTTTAAACGATAAAGCGCATGAAAGAGTACAAAGTGGGTTTTAAACAGCATGAGTGGGTCGCGCAGTGCGTCGTCGTCAAAAAAGTAGTAAGGGGGTTGTTTCAGACGGCTAATAAGTGAAAATTCACTGGTGCCAGCATCGAATGTTTCACGCATAGTAGAGAGTATATCTATTAACAGTTCGACATTGAGTTCATACCCCTTTATGGCTTCACTGTTGTTATTCAAAGACATTACTCCATGTTATTCGCGTTCAACTATTCAATGCGCTATGTTAAAGGTGCAATCAAACACTATCAATGTAGGATAGTAAGTTGAGATGGTAGCTCATGTTTATTGCCAAGGCGGCGATAGCGTTTTTTATCATGCAAAAGTAAACCAAAAGTCATTTTAGACTGTTAAAGTAGCACCTTTACTAACGACAACAATAAATTTGGAGTTCTCTTGAAAGCACTCATTGCCCTTGCCAGTATTCTTGGCTTCTTTATGGTCGTTTTGCCCGGCCCACTTTATCAATATGCAGGTGTTAGCCTTGGCACTGCTTTCACATCGTTACGTTTTGGTGTGTATGTAGGTGGCGCAGCGCTGATCCTTATTATCTTGCAAGTACTCATTAATCGTAAAAACGTTAATTGGGGCAGCACATTGGTGTACGCCATTCTCGCGCTTGTTGCGGTTGGCATGCCAGTAAGCATGATGAGTAAAGCAAGCGCAGTGCCGCCCATTCATGACATTACCACCGATGTAACCAATCCACCTGAGTTTGTGGCTATTGCACCACTTCGCGAGGGTGCACCAAACCCTGTGAGCTACGAGGGCGGAGAAGTCACTAAGCAGCAATTAGAGGCGTACCCAGAAATTAAAACCCAATTGCTCCCTCAGAAGCCCGAAGAAGTGTTTGCAGCAGCTGAAAAAGCCATTGAAGCTATGGGTTGGGAGCGGGTAACGCAAGGCGCGCTTCCTAATACACTAGAAGCGACTGATACAACGGCGTGGTTTGGCTTTAAAGACGACGTAGTTATTCGCTTAACCGCTAAAAACGACGACACCTTAGTCGATGTGCGCAGCAAATCTCGCGTCGGTAAAAGCGACTTGGGTAAAAACGCTGAACGCATTAACGCCTTTATGGCAGAGCTACGCAAGCAATTGGGCTATAACTAACGCCTAGTTCAAGAAACGCAAAAGCCCGCTTTACGCGGGCTTTTTTAAGCAAATGAGCTGTTTACTTAACGCAAGGCTAGCTAGGGCGTAATTACAAGCTGGCTAATTGCAGACTTACCATCCCCAATACCGCCGCATTCAGGCGATTGAACCAACGCCAGAAATTAGGACGCTGCATGTGATGCGCAAAACGAGCCGTAAGCGTACTCAAACCGACAAACCACACAACCGAGGCGCCAATGGCACCGCCCACGAACCACCACTTGTTTTCTTGCCACTGACTGGCCAAGTTGCCCATTAACAACAGCGTATCAAGGTAAAAATGCGGGTTGAGCCATGTTACAGCCAAAGCGATAAGAAAGGCTTTTTTAAACGATAATTGCTTTTTTGCCATCTCTAACACCAAGGCATCGTTTGCCATCGAAGACTTAATTTTGTTGTAGGCAATCCAAAGTAAAAAGGCGACACCTGCCCACTTGGTAATTGTCACTAGCGTCGGGTACTCCTGCAGCAACAACCCAAAGCCCATTGCACCTAGGCTTATTGAAATGGCATCGCTAAGAATAAACAACAATACAAATAGGGTTGTCCATTGTCGCTTCATCGATTGCTCTATTAGAAAGCTATTTTGCGCTCCTACCGCAATAATTAGGGTACCGCCCATTACAAAACCGCTTGTTGCCGCCGCCAACATAACCTACGCCTCACACACTCTATATTTACAATTTATGTTAGCCCGCTCTCTGAAATGCAAACGGCTAACACCACGCTTTTCTCTACAACTGACTTGATTTTATACAGCTTTTTAAACTAAATTAAATTAATGATATTTGTTTTTAATTAACAAAATTAATAGTTATAACGGTTTTTTCACAGAGGCTTGAATATGCTGGACTACGATGCATTGCGTTGCTTTCACGAGGTATTGCGTTATGGCGGTTTCGAAAAAGGTGCGCAAGCGCTAAGTCTTACTCAGTCTGCCGTTTCTCAAAAAATTAAGCGCTTAGAGCAGAGTGTTGGCGGGCCAGTATTAGTGCGCACCAAGCCACTACGCCCAACACCTCTGGGCAACGAGCTACTTGCTCACATTCAGAAAGTCAGTGTGTTGGAAGAAGCATTAAATATACAAAGTGGTTTAACCGCGAGCGCAGCGCCGCTTAGTGTCGCTGTGAACAATGATGTGTTGGCTACGTGGTTTTCGCAAGTTCTGGCGAAGTTTAGCGACACTCGGGCAAACCCCGTGCATATCGTTAATGCCGACCAAACACAAACCCGCGACATACTACAGCAAGGCCGTGTTATGGCGTGCATAAGCCAAACTGGAACACCTGTTACGGGCGGTCAATCACTTCGCTTGGGAACAATGAAGTATCAACTTTATGCTTCCCCCCGTTTTATTGAGCGTTACCTTTCAAAAGGCATTGACGCTGAAGCGGTAATGCAAACCCCTGGCTTATTGTACGACGAATACGATGTCACCCTACTGACCGACTATCAACGAGAATGCTTAAACATGGCGCCGTCGTTTACCACCTGCCATTGGTACCCGTCATCACACGGCTTTGTCAAAATGGCGCTAGATGGCGTGGTTTGGGCGCTACTTCCTACACTACAAGTGACCCAAGAAGTGAATGAAGGCAGCCTCGTTTCCCTCTTCCCAGACAAAGAATTAGGCGTACCACTTTTCTGGCACTGGATAACATTAGATTCTGCGGCTTTAGGCGACCTCACCAAAGCCGTAAAACACGTTGCCAAGCAACAACTGAAATAAGCCAACGATTGACCCTTGAAAAGATGATGCATGAGGTCGCTATTACGCAGTGCTTCATCGCAGACCAATTGACCGAGCAAAAAACACACTACACTATGTAGATTGTTGTAGTTAAAACGAAATCAAATTAAAAAAACAACAAGGAAACGCACATGCAATCTATGAAAAAGTGGTTTTTACTACTGCTGAGCGTCGCGGTTTTACCCGCCTACTCAGCAGTATTAATGAAACCTATCGACGACCCAGACTTAGCGTATTCTGGCGAACTCTTGTCGGGTAGCTACAATAGCCAAATTACCCATCCAGATACGTTACTTGGCTTTCCAATAGGTTCTAGAGTTGCCACACCAGAGCAAATCCATAACGCGGTGGTTACATGGGCATCGCAGTCAGATAAATTGCACGTTGTAGAATACGCACGCACACACGAAGGCCGCCCATTGCTTGCAGTCTTTATTTCAACACCAAGTCGTTTAGCATCGCTTGATGAGGTTCATGCTGATATTCAAAAGCTTGCCGACCCACTTTCAACCAATGAAACCCAGGCGAAGGCAATTATTGATAGACTCCCTGCCGTTGCGTGGATGGCCTATTCAATTCACGGCAATGAAACCTCTGGGGCAGACGCTGCGCTTACCGCTATTTATCACTTAATTGCCAGTGAAAGTGACGAAGTCGATGCGCTACTTGATGACATGATTGTTGTTATCGACCCTATGATGAACCCTGATGGCAGAGCGCGCTTTGCCAAGTCGCTAGAGCAATATCGCGGTACTGCACCCAATGTTGATGATCAGTCGTTATTGCACCGAGGTGACTGGCCTTACGGTAGAACAAATCATTACTTTTTTGACTTAAATCGCGACTTTTTCTATCTCACACAACCCGAAACGGTAGGACGCGTTGGCCTGATTAATCAGTGGCGACCACAGCTAATGATTGATGGCCATGAAATGGGTAGTCAAGATACCTATTTGATGGGTCCGCCACGCCAACCGTTAAACCACAACATCGACCCTAACTTACAAAAATGGGCACGTACCTTCGCAAAAGACCAGTCTTCAGCGTTTGATGAAAAGGGCTGGCGTTACTACACCGGAGAATGGTTTGAAAACTGGTACCCCGGTTACTCCAACTATGCCGAGTATCGCGGCACCATGCATATTTTGTATGAACAATCTCGCATGGCAGAAGATGGCGTTAGACGTCCAGAAGGCACGGTTCAAACGTATATCGAGTCAGTACACCACCAATTCGTATCGACTATCGCCAACCTTAAGACACTCGATAAACACAGCAAAGCGATGTATCAAGACTACTGGCAAGGCAGAAAGAATAATGTTGCCGCAAAGGGTAAGTTTGCTAACCGTACCTATGTGATCCTTGCAAACGATAATGTGGGTAGAACTAATAATTTGGTAGCCAAGCTACTCGCACAAGATATTCAAGTTTATGTTGCCGATAAAGCCATTAAGGTAAGTAAGGCCGTTACGCAACAAGGCACAACCGAAAAGGATTTTGTGATCCCTAAAGGCAGTATTGTCGTGCCTAACCGTCAACCCGAAGCGCCTTTAATTGCCGCTATATTAGAGTTTGACGCTGGAGTAAATGATGCTGTGCTACTTGAAGAGCGTCAACGCACGCTGCGTGATGGTTCATCGCTAATGTACGACACAACAGCATGGAACCTAACTATGATGTACGGCTTAGAAAGCGTTACCGTACCAGAGCACTTAACGCGAAATCTAACACCATACTCTACGTCAACACCACAAAGTCAGTTAAACGACAACGCTATTGCATGGTTGGTCGATGGTGCAGACGACCGCTCTGTCGCCTTCGCAGCGCGACTGATGGAGCGTGGCGTTTATGTGCGATTTGTTGATGAAGTGTCAGAGTATGAAGGAAGACGATTTAATAGAGGCTCTATTGCCGTTACTGTCACCGACAACCCAAAGGTTGATGATTTAGCCGGCGCTATCGCGCAAACCGCTGCCGAGTTAAATATCGCCGTTTATTCAACGGGTACCGGATTTGGTGAAGGCGATTTACCTGAATGGGGCGGTGAGCATTTCGCGCTACTTACAAGACCACAAGTCGCTCTTTTGAGTCATGGAAACGTGTCAAGCTACGACGTGGGTGCTACGTGGCACAGCATTGATTCTCACTTGGGTATTCGCCATAGCCAAC
Source organism: Alteromonas sp. McT4-15 (assembly GCF_020515205.1). Taxonomy (NCBI): domain Bacteria; kingdom Pseudomonadati; phylum Pseudomonadota; class Gammaproteobacteria; order Alteromonadales; family Alteromonadaceae; genus Alteromonas; species Alteromonas sp. McT4-15. The sequence continues at coordinate 185,881 of NZ_JAJALG010000004.1, read as the reverse complement.
TTGATATTAATGCGCTAAACCGCACCGACTTGCGACGTTACAATGTACTTGTGCTACCTACCAGCTACGGGCCTCTAGATAAAAAGGCACAAGCTACGCTCAAGGACTGGGTGAATGATGGCGGTACTTTAATTGCCCACGGCCGAAGTGCCGCTGCCTTGGCCGGTAAAGACGGTATAGCAAAGGTTAAAACGCTTGAAAACAGTTTCGATAAAGCCTTTGACTACGATGTATCTTTAATGCGCGAAATGATGGCCCTTGATAATGAGGTGGCCACCAAAGCAACCATGTCACATACATTGGATACCGAATTTAGCTTCCCATGGGATAACGCCCCTAAGCCGTTAAGTGAAGACGCGCTTAAACGCAGAGACAAATGGTTGAAAATCTTTATGCCAAGCGGTGCTTTTGTCGCTGGCCGCACAGATCAAAAGCATTGGTTAACGGCAGGTACGCCTGACGTGTTACCGCTGCTATATAGTAGCCAGCCTTTGCTTATGTCAGGCGATGACAGCCAAGCTATAGTGCGCGCAGGAGTATACACAGATGCGCCAAAGACAAAAGAAGACGATAAGAAAACCGCCTCGCATTGGTTCAGCTTGCCAGAAGGCAAGACGCTTAACGTGAGAATGAGTGGTTTGCTGTGGCCTGAAGCACAACAGCGCGTGGCCAACACAGCGTATCTCACCCGTGAACAACACGGAAAAGGGCAGATCATTCTGTTTTCAGGTCAGCCTAATTTTAGAGGTGCTGCCCATGGCACTAACCGATTGCTGCTTAATGCCATTGTGTACGGGCCAGGCCTAGGCAGTCGAGCACGTATCTCGCTTTAGCACTTTATCAGGTAGTGGCGTTTCACGCGCCACTACACACCTAAAAATCTCCTTAAATACCTTCTGCAACCAGTGTTTTTTGTGCTTTGCTTTGGTTACGCACCCTTCTTTTACTCTACAAAGCTTCATTCACCCTATATTCACTTTCCGTCTATTAACCTTTGCGCTGTTCTCAACCTAATACGGACATTGTTATGAAAAAGTTATTTATTCTTCCAGCGCTACTTAGCGTTCCTTTGTGCTTTAGCGCTAGCACGTTTGGCCAAACCACGCCGCTTTCCTACGATTACGTGCAACTTGGTGCTGTGCAAACCGATTTTGCTGACATTCCTGAATTTGATGCTAAAGGATTTCAGCTAAAGGCAAGCAAAGAGTTGGGCTACAACTTTTTTGCAGAAGCTATGTATTTTGACGCTAGTGACGAAGCGAGTAACGCAGAGTTTGATTTCGATTTTGATGTAGAGAAGTGGGAGGTCTCTGTAGGCTATATCCACCGCTTTTCTGCCGCTACAGCTCTTGATGCACAAGTTGGTTATGGTGATATTGAACTGGGCTTAAGCAATGGACAGGAGTCTGCATCAACAGGTACGAATTACTATATGTTAGAAACCAATATTCGCCATATGGTAATGAAAAACTGGGAGCTTTTTGCCGGCCTTGAATGGCAATTCTGGGACGAAGGAAGCGACCAAAAGGCATATAACCTTGGTACACAGTATTTATGGAGCAACCTTGCAGTTGGTGCACAATATACCAAATATTCAGATTCAGAAGTATTCGGCATTTATGCCCGCTATCAGTTTTAAGAGCCTTTTTACACAAAAGGGGGCTCGCCCTCTTTTGTGCTCTTTATCAACTATCTAAGGAAAATAGCTGGCAAATTGAAGAGGCAGTTCAACCAAGCACTTTGCACTATGGTTTAACATTGATGACTGAAAGGTAAGCATAGTCGAATATTTTCACCTACGATTATAAGAGTCATAACAAAACTGAACACGCGCAACATTAACAGTGTTAACTCGCTATGCTTAAAAGTGTAATTATTTTTGCGACCTTTAGTCTTCTACTTGGATACCATGCACATTCTAAGGCAACGCCCCATGATTGGCATGATTCACCACACCATTTTTCAGTGTTACTGGCATCGACGGATGTAGATGAAGCTGGCAGCGCATTTACGGTTGGTTTTGACTATGAATACCGCGTGAGTGATTTCTTAGGACTTGGCGTAGTGGCGGAATATGCGTTTGAAGATATTGACGCCTATACGTATCTACTTGTTGCCGATTTACACATTACTAATAGCTTTATCGCCCAAATAGGTCCAGGTATAGAGTTTCACGGCGGCGACAAAATAGAAGTGGCACGTTTAGGCTTACTCTACGAGTTTGAAATATCTGGTCTCACCCTTTCACCACAGCTTCATTACGATTACCACAAAGACCATGCCGACGCGATTGTGGCAGGCGTCGCCATTGGCTTTGCTTTTTAATGGGCTTTTTTAATAATCGCAAAAAATTCGCCACTGTATTTAACCAGTAACTAGCTGTTTAACAACACATGTCCTTGTTTTCGTTTAATGAAAGCGTAGCGCGATACCCAAAGACTGCCACTTTTTACACGCGTATTAGTATGCTTCCCGCGCTTTAGATGAACTAACGATAAAAAAGCAACGCAACAAAAGAGCACTTGTATGTTGAGCAAAGTAACAGGCACTGATATTGTTTTGAGATACGTTTTAACAAGGAAGTATTAATGAAGTATGTACTATTTGCGCTTTTGGCTATCGGTATTTTCACTGCAGGCTTTTTTGCGGGTGAATACAAGGCGTCTTTTACAATAGAGGACACCGCATTAAATAAAAGATCTGCGCAAAATGACGCGCACAACGACATCGCTAGCGACATGTCAAAAGACACTAACATTGCAGACTCTCACCACTGTGATGATGTCATGCCTTCCTCAAATCATGCTCAACATCAACGCAACGAGCAGGATGCGTCGATTTCGAATATTGCGGTAGAAATTGCTTCACCAGAAATCTCACTAGATGGTGTAGCGAGCAACGAAGTGAAATACCCGTTGGCGCAACAAGAACTAGTGCAGTGGGCCAAGCGCCATAAAGCCGAGCTAAAACGCGCAATGACTGAGCATATGGGAGAACAAAGCGCAGAAATGATGTTCGAACAAATTTTAAAGAATAATGACTTTTTAAATGATCCTATAGCCGAGCATTCTATTGAAGAGGATTTGGGAACACGCCAAGACATAGAGCAAGCAATTGAAGACTATTTGATAGTGAATAGCAGTGATCCAGAAATGACTATTCTTGACGTTATTTGTATGCAGGGACGTTGTGAAATAACCCTTGCTGCGCAAGACCAAATTGCACTTGTTAGATTGCATATGTCACTTACCAATAACGGCGTTCCTGGTGTAAGTGGTACAAGCGCACCAACCATTTTCATGATGCCAGAAGGTGGCGTATGGGCGTATATGCTGGTGCAGTATTATTAGACTATATGGCAGGTTTACACCACCTGCCCTGCAGCCCAACCACTGCTCCATGCCCACTGGAAGTTAAAGCCTCCAAGCCAGCCTGTAACATCAACAACTTCACCAATGAAATAAAGGCCGTCTACGTTCTTCGCCATCATGGTTTTTGATGACAATTCATTGGTATCAACCCCGCCAATGGTTACCTCTGCGGTGCGATAGCCTTCTGTGCCGTTAGGTTTTATTTGCCAATTTTCAAGTGTATTTGCTATGGCGTCACACTCACCGTGAGTGAGTTGCTTAACAGGCACGTTGCGCCATTCGTTGTATTCAATAAAGCTCTGTACCATTCGCTTTGGAAACACTTTACTTAAACACGTGGCAAGCAGTGCATCGGGTGTTGTTTCCCGCGCGGTATTAATCAACGCGTGAGTGTCCTCATTGGGTAGAGTATTTATACTTAATGTATCGCCCGCTTCCCAATAGCTAGAAATTTGAAGCATTGCTGGGCCGCTTAGGCCCCGATGAGTAAATAACATAGCCTCTTTGAACGTGGTATCGTTGCAACTTGCGTACACATCGACCGCTATACCACTTAGCTCAGCCAATGTATCTTTGTCTTTATCGTGCAAGGTAAAGGGCACTAGCGCAGCGCGTGTAGGCAGCACATTCAAACCAAATTGCTCGGCAATTTTATAACCAAATGGCGTTGCCCCGAGTTTGGGCATGCTCAAACCACCCGTGGCAATAACTAATGATTCACACTGATAATCGCCGTTTGACGTAAAAAGTAAGTACCCACTTTCACTTTTTTCAACCGACAATATTTCGCAACGAGTGGTAATTGTCACCTCTGCCTTACTGCATTCATTCAGTAATAAATCAACAATGTCTTTAGCGCTATCGTCGCAAAATAATTGGCCCAGCGTTTTTTCATGATAGGCGATCCCGTGCTCGGCAACGAGACCGATAAAATCCCACTGGGTATAGCGGCTAAGGGCTGACTTACAAAAATGGGGGTTTTGCGACAGAAAGTTTTCAGGGCTTGCGTACATATTGGTGAAGTTACAGCGCCCCCCGCCAGACATCAGAATTTTTCGCCCCACCTTCTTGGCATGATCGAGCACTTCAACGCTGCGGCCGCGAGCCCCTGCTTGAGCGGCACAAAAAAGCCCTGCAGCCCCTGCACCAATAATTATAACGTCGCGTTTTATCACAATTTAGTCTCGAGGAAATACAGCCAGTGGGTGTGTAGTAATAAGTGCCATGTGCGCACGAGTACCGGGCTTAATCGCATTTTCGTGGCTAACTCGAACCTTAAGCTGACTACCATTATCTAGCGTTACCGCATATAAACGGCTTTCGCCTTCATAGCGCACCCAATCAACAATTCCGTTCGGTTGTGGGTGTGTTGCACTTAAGCTTAGATCATCAGGGCGTACCAACAAGTCAACATTGCCATTTGCACCTTGAAGCGGTGTCCCGGGAACATTGCCGATATCGGTAATAACCACATTGTCGGGATTATTTGCGCTGTTATCGAAAGTGGCCTTTAGAAAACTGGCTTCCCCCATAAAGCGTGCAACAAAACGACTGGCAGGCATGGAATAGCAGGCTTCAGGTGTATCAAGTTGCTCCAGTACCCCTTTATTCAAAATACCCACGCGGTCGCCAACGCTCAGCGCTTCGTCCTGATCGTGGGTGACCCAAATAGCGGGGACACCGGCTTTTTTAAGCGCATCGCGAATTTCCCAACGCAGACTGTCTTTAAGCGCTGCATCTAGGTTAGAAAGAGGTTCGTCTAATAATACAAAAGCGGGTTCATGCGCCAGCGTTCGCGCCAATGCAACCCGTTGTTTTTGACCGCCAGAAAGACGAGCAGGCTTGGCATCGCGAAAAGCGTCTAATCCAAGTAGGTTCAGCCAGTGGTCGGCCAATGCTGTGTCTTTTAAACGAAAGCAGACGTTTTGTTGAACCGTTAAGTGTGGAAACAGTGCAAAGTCTTGAAACACCATTCCCACATTACGTTTTTCTGGTGGTACGTGTTTGTTTGCCGTACTTTCCCAATTCCCAAGGCGCATGCTGCCCTCTGAAATAGGAATAAGCCCTGCTAATGCTTGAAGAATGGTAGTTTTGCCACATCCTGTCGGTCCCACTAGCATCAGAATTTCGTCTTGCCCAAGTTCTACATTTAACTTGTCGACTACGCGGGTAGACCCATAATTCACTGACAAATTACTTACACTTAGCATTACGAACGTTCTTCCTCAGTAACGGTAAATTGCGCTTTGCGCTCGCCTGATAGCATAAGGACAAGCCCTACACCTGACAGCAACACAAGCAATAACCCAGGTACGGCAGCACGGCCAAAATAGCCGGCTTCATAAACACGCCACATGTAGGTGGCCAGCGTTTCAAAACCCGTTGGTCCAAGCATCAGTGTGGCGGGTAGCTCGCGCATGGCTTCTAAAAATACCAATGCCGCACCTGCAATCATACCACGAAGCGTGAGAGGAAGCGTAATACGCATAAACGCCTCGCGGGGGCTTGCACCTAACACGCGCGCCGCTTTGACTAAACCCGAGTCGATATTTTCAGATGTGGTTCTGACACTGCCCACCGCAAGAGGGATAAAACGCAGTACATAAGCCATTACTAGCAAACTCAAGGTTTGGTATAGCGCGGGCAATTGAAGGCCAACGTACACAAGAGCCGTGCCCATCACGATACCTGGAACACCAAAACCGAAGTAGGTAATACGCTCCATAAAGCGTCCAGCTTTGCCTGCAATCGCGGCATTGGCAACAGGTATTGCTAATAGCACTGCCACAAGCGCAGCAATAAATGAAGCATGCGCAGAATTCCACGCATAACTAAGCTCAAAGCCCCCTGTCCCCTCGCGCACTAGCCATAAAATGAACACGGCAAGTGGCAAGACAATGGCCATGAAAACCACGGGAAAAGCTGCAAGTAGCATTGTGCTGTATTGCCAGCGGGCTGGAAATAGCATCAAATGCTTACCGGGGCGTTCTTTTGCGCCACCAATACGGCTTTCAACAAATAAAATAAGACCCACGATCACCATTAACTGAAGACTGAGCATGGCAGCTTGGCTAAGACCAAATGCGTTGTACTCAACAAAGATAACTCGGGTAAAAGTATCTAAGCCCATAATGGCTGGCGTACCAAAATCTGAAAGTGCATACAATGCTGCAAGTAGTGCCCCAGCGGCCACACTATTAACTACGCGCGGCAGTACCACGCGCCATAGGCTCGCAGCTAGCGACAATCCCAATGTGCGCGCGGCGTTCACTAAACTAGCATCAAGACTCAGTAAGCTTGCACGTGTCGTCATCATTACGAAGGGGTAGGTGTATAAACTCATCACCAAGGCAGAGCCCCACAATCCACTGATAGGGGGTGTGGTTATACCCAAAACATTTTCTATTTCACCGCCGCGCCCGAAAGAGAAATACATCGCAAATGCACCAATATAACTTGGTAAGGCGAGTGGCGCTGCCAGCAAAATTAGCCAAAACCGTTTAAATGGCATGTGGACGTAAGCGGTAAAAAACGCGAGAGGCACGCCAATTAACACAGCCCCAATAATGGTTAATACAACTAAAGAAAGGGTATTGCCCAATACGCGTAAATTGTGAGTATCGAACAGTTGCGCGCTATCTTGGGCAAGAGAAAACAAAACGCCGACGGGCAGTAAAGCCATCAGCGCTATTAATAATGCCAGTGGATACGACTTTGGCCAATTTGTCACAGTACGCCTACTTCCCTCATCATATTAAGAGTAGGTCGTAAGTCGGCCAGTTTGCGTAAGTCCATATCAGGTGGCGACAGCGTACTTAAACTTGCTAATCCTTGTGGCTGCTCAACGCCTTGTACGAGTGGAATTTCATAGGCTTCGCGCGCTAAGTAAGACTGTACTTCCTGGCTTAACAGGTAACGAATAAAGTTAACTGGCAAACTGCCTTCACTTAACGCCACAATACCCGACGCATTCACTAAACAACCTGCGTCATTGTTGGTATAGGCCAACGCCACATTGGCGTCAGGCTTACCCGACTTCAGTCGCAATGTGTAATAGTGGTTAGCAAAGCCAACATCAACTTCACCCCGTTCAACCCCCATGACTACGCCTAACTCGCCCGCATACTTTTTGGCGTTGCGATTAATGCCTTTTAGCCATGTTTTGGTGGCTTTTTCACCCTCTAAGATACGCATAGCGGTAACAAACGACTGAAATGAAGAATAGGCTGGCGCCCAACCAATCTTTAAGTCGCTATCGGCTAATGCCATTACGCTATCGGGTATTTGCTCGGGTGAAACACGTTGCGTATTGTATGGCAAGGTGCGCACGCGCCCGGTAACCGGCGACCAGCTTGGATACTGAAATCCGTCTTTAAGCTGTGCAGTAATATCGTTTGGCAGCGGTTTTGCTGCACCAGCGTCAGTCACTACGCCAATAGAACCAGTATCTACAGCCCAAAACAAGTCAGCGCGTTTCACACCCGCTTTTGTCTCAGCCACAATGGTATTGGCTAATGCGGCTGACCCACCACGGCGTACTTTTAGGTTTAGCTTTGGGTTGCGCTTTTCAATTGCTTTAAGAACATTCTCATAAAGACCACCTTCACCGCGGCCTAGGTATAAGGTTAAATCGCCTTCTAACTTGGGAAGCGACTCAACCGACACGCTGGAAGTTTGAGTAAGTGCTTGAACCGTGCCCAGCGGCAAACTGCCCAATGCACCTGCTGCAACTAAGCCTTGTAAGAATGTTCTTCTTTGCATAAAACTTCCTTAAAATACGTCTTTGCGGCTTTTTTCTGCTTCAACAAGCAAAACACGCGCACGGTCTAACTTCGTTTGCATGGTTTCAACCACTTTTCGCACGCTATCAACGCCTTTATCTTTTGAAATAGCTTGAGGCAATGTGACATTGAAGTCTTTTTCTAAGTCTTCAACCAGTGCAGCATCTTGTGCAATCAAATCGCCTTCTACACCTTCAAAACGTTGCAGATACGTGTCGTGCACTAATGTGGTCGCTACTTCGTGTAGTTGCTCTGCATACTTAGCAACAACGCGATCTAAACGAGTTTTGATATCGTCAATAACTTCAGGCCCCGTAGTTGGCTCTTTCTCAGTTGTTTTAACTGCGTCAACTAGGCCTTTCTTCTGATATTGGGACGCAAGTTTAACCGCGCCTAGCGCTTGCCACAAGGCATGATTTAGCTTCTCTTGCTCTTCGCGAACCACTTGAATAGGCTTATTGCCATCAATGGCCATTTTTACACCATAAATGCCTTGCCAAATCGAGGCATAAATTGGCACGTATTGGGTTTCGATTGCAGAGTGAAAATCCACTTCTTCCCAATATTCAATAAGGGCGTCTGTTTTAAGCGCTTTATCTTTCGCTTCATACGCATCAACAACACTGCCAAACTTGCTCTCTAGCCAATGTACTTCCTCTGTATACTCACCGATATGAGCGTGCAAGTTATTTACGTGATCGCCAATTTCACCATTTGCCATTGCCTTGCCAGACACCATTGCTAATGTCACAGCAGACGCTAAAACCAACGCACCCATTTTCTTCAGTGTTGTTGTCATGATAATTCCTAAAACGTTGTCTTTTCGCGAAAATGATACTTATTATCATTAAGCAAGTAAAGGTAACTAACTCAGCCAATCTACCGATTAACTTATTGGTCATCGTATATGCGCAGGGGCATTATACCTAGTCACTGGCCGCTCTTATATAAACATACTGATATATAACGCGTTTTGTTGTGCGCAAGATCATAACAACTACACAAAAAGAAAGGAGATGGCCATATGAGACTGTATTATTAGCTGCCAAATAAAAAAGCCCGTAACCGAGGCTACGAGCTTTAGCGATATGAACCTGTTATGCCATAGAACTACAGGCTATCTAGCATACTCTGTGCATCGCTTACGTCGAAGCGACCTGGGTCTTCAACGTTAAGCTTTTTCACTTCACCGTCTTCAACAAGCATTGAATAACGCAGTGAACGCATACCGCCAAAATTACCGGTATTCATGTCTAAACCAATTTGCTTGGTGAAAAAGCCATTACCATCTGCAAGCATAATAATTTCTTCGGCGTTATTTGCTTTTCCCCATGCATCCATTACGAAAGCATCGTTCACGCTTAAACAAATAATATGGTCAATACCTTTGGCTTTAATTTTGTCGGCAAGGGCCACATAGCCAGGCAAATGCGCTTGAGAACAGGTTGGTGTGAATGCACCAGGAACTGCAAACAAAACAACACGTTTTTCTGTAAAAAGTTCATTCGTACCCGGGTTAGTTACTTCACCATTTTCTAAAAGGCTAAAGTCCACCTCAGGTAGAGTGCTACCAACTTGTATCATGATGTTCTCCTAGTTGTTCTGACACAAATACACGTCAAATCGATGTTTTTTACTTTCTATTGCCATTGATGGCTTTTGTCCGGCCAGCACGTCTGCACTGTTAGGGCGTTTTACTACCACTCGGTGCGTAGCTAGCTTTAGTGCTGGCGGTAACAGCGCATCTGCGTCAGGATCGTGTCCTAACAATTGCTGAAACAGCCGCATTTCCTTTTTCACCAAGGCTGATTTCTTTTTATGTGGAAACATGGGGTCTAAGTAAATAGCGTCCACGCTCTCACCATTGAAGTATTGCATTACCTCAGCACTATTTCCATGCTGAAGTGACATTCTTGCCGCAAGCTCAGGGTAGTCCAAATTAAGGCGTCTAATTCCGTCTTCTAATAATGCAGCAACAATCGGTGAGCGCTCAATCATAGTCACATGGCATCCCACACTCACCAGCACAAAGGCATCGCGCCCTAGCCCGGGCGTTGCGTCTACAACATGCCATTGTTCATTACCTTTTAAGCCGATGGCTTTCACGATGGGCTCTTTACGGCCACCACCATGTTGTTTTCGGTACAAACTCGCCGGCGACGCAAAATCAACCTCAACCGGTAGCACCTTTTTTTCACTCGCGTCGCTTAATCCCAGCACGTTGTTATTAACTTGCAAATAAAAGCCGTCCTCAGGCGGCTGATTAGATTCGCTATACGTAAAGCCCCACTTGTCACCTATAACTTTCGCAAGGTGAGTATCAGTATCAAAACACGCATCTGCAGGTGCGCTGGTTACTACTAATGGCAGTGTGTTAAGCATGGCCATACTGCTCCTTATGCCCAATCCAGCGGTTAATAATAGCTTGCGCGTGAGAAGGGTATTTGTCCCACAATGTGTAAGCAATTTCTTGGACTTTAGGGATGAGCGCGGCGTCGCGCACCAAGTCGGCAATTTTAAGCTCGGCCATCCCCGTTTGTTTTGTGCCCATGAATTCTCCAGGTCCGCGGATCTCTAAGTCGCGTTGAGCAATATAAAATCCATCGTTAGACTCACGCAATACACCTAAGCGTTGAGTGGCTGTTTTAGACAGTGGACTTTGATACATGAGTACACACTGACTTTCTACGGCCCCCCGCCCTACGCGACCGCGCAACTGATGCAACTGAGCCAACCCAAGTCGCTCGGGGTTTTCAATAATCATAATGCTGGCATTAGGCACATCTACGCCGACTTCAATTACGGTTGTGGCAACAAGTAAGTCTAGTTTACCCTCTTTAAAATCTGCCATTACCTGCGCTTTTTCAGCTGGTTTTAAACGCCCGTGTACCAAACCAACCTGTAAGTCCGGCAGCGCTGTGCGCAAGGTTACCGCCGCGTCTTCAGCCGCTTGACACTCAAGTACTTCAGACTCATCAATTAACGTACAAACCCAGTATGCCTGCCTGCCATTTTCTCTACATGCTTGGCGCACACGCTCAATGACATCGGCGCGGCGCGTATCAGGCAACACTACCGTTTGTACCGGTGTACGCCCCGGCGGTAGTTCATCAATAATCGAGGTATCTAAATCGGCATACGCGGTCATCGCGAGCGTTCTTGGAATAGGCGTGGCTGTCATTATCAACTGATGAGGATAGCGCCCTTGCTGCTGACCTTTATCACGCAATGCCAAACGCTGATGCACACCGAAACGATGCTGTTCGTCTACAATAACGAGAGCCAGCTGCTGATAGTTTACACTTTCTTGGAAAATAGCGTGGGTTCCCACGAGCATTTGAATATCGCCCGCCTCTAATCGCGCGAGTACTTCATTACGCGCTTTGCCTTTTAGTTTGCCGGCAAGCCAACCTACTTCGATGCCTAGAGGCGCTAGCCAATCTCTGAAGTTATTAGCATGTTGCTCAGCAAGCAGCTCTGTGGGCGCCATTAAGGCAACCTGGTGGCCAGCACCAATAGCTGATAGCGCCGCAAGTGCAGCAACCAGCGTTTTACCCGAGCCCACATCACCTTGCACTAAGCGCATCATGGGGCGAGCATGCTGCATGTCTTTTTGAATATCTGCTACTACTCGCGCCTGTGCGCCTGTCGGAGAAAATGGCAGCTGAGAGAGCATTTTATCGATAAGCACCTGATTGACTTCAATAGGAATACCCGGCTGTGCATCAGAGAGCTTACGCACTTTAAGCACGCTTAAATGGTGTGACAGTAGCTCTTCTAAAATAAGTCGGTACTGCGCAGGGTGCAGACCTTCTTCCATTTCGTGAACGTCGACATCTGGTGGTGGCCTATGCACTAAATGCAATGCCTCGTTTAAGCTAATTTGCTCATCGTAAATGCCGTCTGGCAACAGGTCAGCGAGCGCACCTTTATCTAGCAATGCCAGTGCTTGCTCAGTTAAGTTTCGTAAAGTTAGTTGCTTCACGCCATCCGTGGTGGGATAGACAGGTGTAAGTGACTCTTCAGTTGGCGGAGCATCTTCATCTACCAATTTAAACTCAGGATGCATCATTTCAATGCCCCACTTTCCCGTTCGTACCTCACCAAAACAGCGTACCGTATTACCTGGTGTCATCATTGAACGCTGCACTGCGCCAAAGTGAAAAAAGCGCAGTGTAATGGTGCCTGTACCGTCGCTTAACTTCACCACCAGCATACGTTTTTTACCGTACTGAATATCTGCGCTCATCACTTCGCCTTGCACACTTACATGGGTAAAGGGGCGGCATTCAGCCACACTGTATACGCGTGTTCTATCTTCATAACGATGAGGCAGGTGAAACAAAATATCTTGAAGGGTAAATAAGCCAATTTTGTTGAGCTTTTCTGCCACCTTTGCGCCTACGCCTTTAAGCGCAGTAATCGGTGTAGTGGCCAGTGCTTGCATTGGTCGAAGTCCTTCTTCTATAACATTGATGCTGGCGCTAAGCGCCTAAATTTAAACGAAGTGTAAAGGATTGCGACTAGGTTGGCGAGTACGCTTTAGGCCAGTTTTTAAAAAACCAAAAGCCTGTGGTGGGTACAGGCTTTTCATTCACTGACGCACTACTGTGATTCTAATGCGTCAGCTTCTGCTTGTGTGATTTGCATTTCTTTCCACCAGCTATCGGTGGCATCTACTTCACCTAATGCATTAATAGGTGGAAGCGGTAATCCTTTGCGCTGGCAAAGCTTAAATAAACGCGGATAACCATTTTCAAAAGCAAGTGCCTGGCACTCTTCTTCTGGCAAATGTTGCGTGTTGTACATACCCGCAATCGTGCGTTGACGTTGTGCTTCGTACAACACAAGCGCAGCAGCTACCGACACATTCAGCGATTGCACCATGCCCATCATGGGAATAACAATATCCTGATCAGCCATTGCAATAGCTTCATCAGTGGCACCGTACTTTTCTTGCCCAAACAAAATGGCAGTAGGTTTAGTGTAATCAATATCGCGAAAATCTACCGCGCTGTCAGACAAGTGCGTTACAAGCACTTGCATACCCTGCCCTTTCAATGCAGACATGGCATCGCTGATATTATCGTGGTTGGTTTGACGCACCCATTGCTGACTGCCCATGGCCGTGCCGCGACGAAACTGATATTTCTGTTCCCACACGGTGTGAACGCGATGAATACCCACCGCGTCGCAGGTGCGCACAACGGCCGATACATTATGTGGCTTGTGCACATTTTCAAGACAAACCGTTAAATCGGTTTGCCTTCTTTCCAGCACATCTCTAATTCGCTGGTAACGCTCAGGTGACATGACTTACTCCGGCAACTCCATCACACCATCGATTTCAATTTGCGCGCCTTTTGGCAGTGCAGAAACCTGAACAGCAGCACGTGCAGGATAAGGCTTGTTGAAGTAGCGACTCATTATTTCATTTACCGTGGCAAAGTGACCTAAATCGGTTAAAAAGATGTTCACTTTCACCAAGTCATTTGTTGTTCCGCCCGCAGCAGCACATACCGCTTTGATGTTTTCAAAAACCTGAACAGCTTGCGCTTCGAATTCGTCTGAAACCATTTCCATGGTTTCAGGCACCAAAGGAATTTGGCCAGAAAGATATACTGTAGTGCCCGCTTTAGCCGCTTGGCTGTATGTACCAATAGCAGCAGGTGCCTTATCGGTCTGAATAATAGACTTAGACATAATAGTTCCTAAAAATGGTTAAACTTAGTGTCGAGATTGACTATGACGAGACACTTTCTGAACCTCTGGCATGGTGCGAATTTTTTTCATTACACGGGCCAAGTGCACACGGTTATGCGTGGTCAGCTCTAGGTCAATAAAGTAGATATTACTCTCTTTTTCTTCAGTTTGCAGACCAATGATATTGGAATCGCACCCTGAAATAGTGTTCGTTAATGTTGCCAGTGTTCCTTGGTGATTAATCAGCTCAATGCGAAGCGACGCTTTAAATTCGCCTTGTGGCTCTTCATCCCATTGCATCGGCAATACTCGCTGAGGCTCTTCTCTGGTGAGCTTACGGATGTTATTACACCCCGTTTGGTGAATAGTCATACCGCGTCCAGGGCTGAGTACCGCGACAATTTCATCGTCAGGAATGGGGTGACAACAGCGCGAATAATGCACCAACAAGCCTTCGGTTCCACGAATAGCCACGTTGCCTTTTTTGTCAGACAAGTCAGAAGTGCTTTCACCCAACAAGCGGCGTGCAACAATAGCGCTTAGCTCATTACCAAGCCCAATATCTACCAATAAATCATCAAAGCTGTCATGTTTAGTTTCTGCTACAACGCGGTCGATATCGTCTTGAGGTATATCGTCTAACTTCACCGCACCCAGTGCATGGCGCAATAGGCGATTACCCATGTTCACCGCTTCTTGTGAATGCTGTTTGCGCAGATACTGGCGAATACGCGTTCGCGCCCGTGCGCTCACCACAAAGTTAAGCCAGTTAGCATTTGGCTTGGCTTTCGGTGACGTAATAATTTCTACCGTTTGACCATTTTCTAGCGGCTTACTTAAGCTAAAGTTTCTGCGCTCTACGCGCACGCCCACACAGGTATTACCCACATCAGAGTGAACAGCGTAAGCGAAATCAACCGCCGTGGCACCCATTGGCAGTTCGATAATACGGCCATCTGGCGTAAACACATAAATTTCGTCAGGGAACAGGTCGGTTTTAACCGATTCGATAAACTCAAACGATGAACTGGCTGACTGTTGCAGTTCCAATAAGCTTTGCATCCACTTACGCGCACGTAATTGCGCAGTAGTGCCATTGTCACCGGGCTCTTTGTATAACCAATGCGCCGCAACGCCTTTGTCCGCCATTTGATCCATTTCCTGCGTACGAATTTGAATTTCAACAGGGATACCGTGTGGACCAATCAATGAAGTGTGAAGCGACTGATAGCCGTTGGTACGTGGAATGGCAATATAGTCTTTAAAACGGTTTTCGATAGGCTTGTAAAGGCCGTGCATTGCGCCCAATGCGCGGTAGCAGTTATCAACTGATGACACCACAATACGGAACGCGTATATATCCATTACCTCATTGAACATCAGTTCTTTGTTTTTCATTTTACGGTAAATGGAATACAGGTGCTTTTCGCGGCCAAGCACGTTTGATTCAATTTCGTAGGCTTCAAGGCGTGTATTCAGTTCTTGCCTAATGTTTTCGATAATCTCTTTACGATTACCGCGAGCCTGGCGCACAGCTGATTTGAGTGCACGGTGACGCATAGGGTACATGGCTTGAAAACCTAGGTCTTCCAGCTCGTTTTTAATATCGTGAATACCCAAACGATGTGCAATGGGCGCGTATATTTCCAGCGTTTCAAGGGCAATACGACGGCGTTTATCGGGGCGAAGCGAACCCAACGTGCGCATATTGTGCGTACGGTCGGCCAGCTTGATCAAGATAACGCGAATATCTTGCACCATGGCCATCATCATTTTACGGAAGTTTTCAGCCTGCGCCTCTTGCTTAGTGCTAAACGCTAACTTATCGAGCTTACTTACCCCTTCCACAAGCTCGGCAACGGTATCGCCAAACGCCTCAGCTAAGTCGTCTTTGTCGTAGTGGGTATCTTCAATAACATCGTGAAGTAACGCAGCCATGATAGTTTCATGGTCTAAATGCATATCGGCGAGAATACCCGCCACCGCAACAGGGTGTGTAATATAGGGGTCGCCGCTTGATCGCATTTGGCCGTCATGGGCTTCTTGCGCCAAAATAAAAGCATCTTGTACCAGCTGAACCCGTTCAGCTGGTAAATACTCAACAACTTTCTGCTTCAAACCTTCAAACAAATACACAGTGCAGCGTGACCCTTATATAACGTTACAACCCTAAGAATACGTTTTATTGTGCTATAAGCCAATACGCCAAAAGTAAAGCGCCAGTGCTTTTTTCAAAGCACTGGCGCTAAATTACTCGTAAACAGCCCTAAAGGGCATGTTTTACTGATCAGATAGAATATTTGCTACTGACGCAAATTCAGCATGTTCTTGCTGTTCTTGTGCTTGAAGCTCTGCTTGCTCAAGTGTAGCAGCAGTCACTAAGCCTTCTTCGATTTCACGAAGAGCAGTTACAGTTGGCTTATCGTTTTGAACATCAACCATAGGATCTTTGCCTTCAGTGGCAATTTGACGTGCACGGCGTGCAGCAACAAGCACTAGGTCAAAGCGGTTACCAATTTTATCTACGGCATCTTCTACAGTTACGCGAGCCATGTATTTCTCCGAAAATTAGGTTGAGCAAGTTATTCAAAAAACGGCCGCGTAGTATACATGGTTGTACCTCGCGATCCTAGCGTTTTGTGTGAAATTAACACAGCGCGATCGCTGTGATCACACGCTTTTGGGTCAAAACACGTAATTATTAATGCAAGCTTACGCGTTACCGAGCAATTCGTCCAACAAAGGCTGATGACGCATTTGTTGTTTAACGGTTCTTAGTCGCTGAGCTGTTACGATGGCCTCAAGATCGCTAAGCGCAGTTGCAAAGTCATCATTAACAATTACATGGTCAAACTCGTTGAAGTGTGACATTTCCGCTACCGCTTGTGACATTCTGCCCGCAATCACCTCATCGCTATCTTGGCCGCGATTATTTAAACGCTGCTCTAGAACATCTAGCGAGGGGGGCAAAATAAAAATACCACATGTATCAGGCATCAGCTCTTTCACTTGGCGCGCGCCTTGCCAATCAATGTCTAAAAATACATCAATACCACGGTGTAGCGTTTGTTCAATTGTAACGCGCGACGTACCGTAGTAATTGCCAAATACTTCAGCATACTCGAAGAAAACACCCTGTTCGATAAGGGCTTCAAACTGTTCGCGACTCACAAAGTGATAGTGAACGCCATCTTCCTCACCTGGGCGAGGTTGACGTGTAGTATGAGACACAGACACCTGCATTGGCGAGGTAGTACTGCCCTCGTACTTTTCCATTAACGCTTTAATAAGACTAGATTTGCCAGCACCGGAAGGTGCAGCAAGAATGAACAAATTACCAAGTAGTGAAGCCATAGGGTATTAAAATTCTGTCAAAGTATGGTGATTTCAAACCGCAATGATAGCATAGGTAAGCGCACTGCAGTAATAACGATTGTATTAAGCGACATAAGCGCTCAAACGCGACATTAGATTGCGTAATAGTGTTTAGTTACAAATACACGTTCACTGTAATGTGGCAATAAAGATAATAATAAACCTTACAGCGCTTTTGCGCTTATGCGCTCTAGCCAACAAGCAACAAGACCAAACAGGATATACTAGAATGACCCAGCAACTTCTGCCGTGCGTAGAAATAAACCCCGCGACTACGCCTGATGCCTGCGTTATCTGGCTACATGGACTTGGTGACTCTGGTCACGGATTTGCCCCTATCGTCCCTGAACTTCGCTTACCTGATAGTATGGCGGTTAAATTTATTTTCCCCCATGCCCCCGAGCGACCTATCACCATTAATAATGGTATGCGCATGCGAGCGTGGTATGACATTAAGTCACTCGACTTTAACAGTCGTGCCGATTTAACGGGCGTGAAAGAATCAGCAGATCAAGTAGAGCAATTAATTCAAGCGCAAATTGACAGTGGCATTCCTGCAAACCGAATTGTACTCGCTGGCTTCTCTCAAGGCGGCGTAATTGCGTTGCATCTTGCACCGCGCTTTTCACAACAGTTCGCTGGCGTACTGGCACTGTCAACATACATGTGTGAACCGGCATTGCTTGCGAGCGAAGCAACTGACACTAACCGTGCCACGCCTATTATGATGGCACACGGCGATCAAGATGAAGTGGTACCAGTATTTATGGGTAACGCTGCATTTAAAACGCTGTCAGATAATGGATTTAATGCTACATGGCAAACCTACACCATGCAGCATAACGTGTGTATGCAAGAGTTAAACGACATTAGCACCTGGTTACAGAAAGTACTCGCAAGTTAGTGTCTGTTATTCCACAACTTTGTTTCTGCCGCTATTTTTAGCGGCATAAAGGTTGTCATCTGCCTGCTTTAATGTCGCATGAATGTTGTTATCTGTTAGGGCAGTGGCAACACCAAAACTAGCTGTAATGGCGTGATGAATATCCCCTTTTTCAAAGGGGTTCTCTTCTATAGTTTCTCGCATCTTTTCGGCTAACTTCACGGCTTGGCTTAAACTGGCTTTAGGAAATAGCACTAAAAACTCTTCGCCACCCGTTCGGGCTACCACATCCGTATTGCGTACAGCTTGTTTCATTAAGGCGCAGAAATGTATGAGCACTTCATCGCCGATATCATGGCCGTATTTATCGTTTATGCGCTTAAAGTGATCAATATCTACCGCAACCGTACTGAGTGGAAAATAGCTGCCGGGGTCTTGCATGGCCCGTTCGAAAAACACGGCTTCAAGAAAGCGTCTATTGGGAAGCTTTGTAAGAGGATCGGTATTCGCCTGACGCATGCGCTCAAGGTTTTCTTTGAGCATTTCACGACGACTTTGATGCCAGAAGTATTCTCCGATAAAAGCCACACATACAAAACAAAAGGTCGCTATTAGAAAACGCGATACATGCTCTGGTGCATACTCTGCTGCGATTTTATCTTGGTTGTACAGCATTAAAATTGCCAGCCCGAGCGTAATGGCCACGTACAAGATGGCGGGTTTATACCTCACAACAATAATTTGAATAAACAAAAGTGGGAAAATAAAGTACAACCCCGTATTGTTTAATCCGCCGGTATACACCAATGCATTTATGGTAAAGCAAACGATAATGCCTGCTACATAGTAGAAAAGATCATGTCGGGGAAAAACATGAGACAGTACTACGTTGGCATAAATAACAGCAGCAGAACCTGCGAGCGAGCCCACGAGCAACATATCGCCGCCATTGATGTTAATCCACGCCATAATTGCCATTATGGTGCCGCCAACATACGATATGAAATACAGCGTTAAACGTCTGCGTTTCGCTTCCGCCTCATTTTGCTGTGTACCCCGTAACAACTGCCTTACCGATGAGTGTTCCATTACAACACCTGCTCCCCAATATCACGCCTGCTTAACACATTGTCTTTGTTCAGAATAAACCGAGCCTTAGTCATTCACTAATTTGCCACCACAGCATAGACTGATTTGCGACATATCTCCAAACAGAAAACTATGGGTATTTTCAAACATTAAGCCTTAGAATGGGTATACTAGTGCGAAGTTAGTGCATAACGTTTTTGCAACCCAAAGCAACACGCTCTAGCATACACACAACTGTTAAATTTAATTTGTTTGGAATCACCATGAGTCACCTTAACACTACCCGTACCATTCGCATTGCAACAAGAAAAAGTGCACTGGCACTTTGGCAAGCTGAATATGTGAAAGCGAAGCTTATAGAGCATTACCCTTCGCTAACGGTAGAGTTGGTGCCAATGAGTACTCAGGGCGATAAAATTTTAGATACGCCATTGGCCAAAATTGGCGGCAAAGGGCTATTTATTAAAGAGCTTGAAATTGCCATGCTTGAAGGGCGAGCCGATATTGCCGTGCACTCTATGAAAGATGTTCCAGTGGCATTTCCTGATGGGTTTGGGTTGCATGCTATTTGTGAGCGCGAAAACCCATTTGACGCTTTTGTCTCGAATAATTTCGATAGCATAGATGCACTTCCGCAAGGGGCCGTTGTGGGCACATCAAGCTTGCGCCGTCAGTGTCAAATTAGAAAATACCGCCCTGATTTAGTGATTAAGGACTTGCGCGGCAACGTGAATACACGACTCGCCAAGTTAGATGCGGGTGAGTACGATGCCATTATTCTCGCTTCTGCGGGCCTAATTCGTCTTGAAATGGAAACGCGTATTCGCATGCCACTGCCTGCCGATATTTCGTTGCCAGCCGTAGGACAAGGCGCAGTGGGCATTGAGTGCCGCAACGACGATGATGAACTTATCGCACTACTTCAAGCCTTAAACCACGACGACACCCATACACGTGTAACCGCTGAGCGCGCCATGAACGAACGTCTGGAAGGGGGATGTCAGGTTCCTATTGGTAGTTTTGCAACGCTAGATGGCGACACGCTTACCTTAACAGGGATGGTGGGCAAACCCGATGGTTCAACACTTTTATTTGCCTCTGCTACGGCATCAAGAGAACGCGCTAATGACATTGGTATTGAAGTCGCAGAGGCGTTACTTGCCCAAGGTGCTGGTGAGATTTTAAAAGCGTTGTATAACTAGCGAACCTTTGATGCTACTTTTCACTCGCCCGTTGCCAAAATTAAAAACAAGTGCCCGTGCTTTTGAGGACGCAGGTATTGATGCGGTAGGCGTCGCCACATCAGATATCGTTTACATTCCCTCAGAAAGCCGTGCAGCGCGCGATTTTATTTCAACTACAGCGTTAGATGCCATAGTGGTAACCAGCGTGTATGCCGTAGAGGCTACCGTAGAAGGCATAAAGCAAAAAAGTAGCACTGATACTCATTTGACAACCTTGATTGCGGTGGGCGACGCCACCGCCAAGAAATTACACAAGGCTTTTAGTCACACGCCAAATGTGACAATACTCACGCCTTGCGACCATACATCAGAAGGTATATTGGCAATGCAGCAACTCAATGAGCCAAATTGCCAACATGTAGGTATTATTAAAGGTGAAGGTGGACGAGATGCCATTGCGCAAGGACTGGTGCAACGCGGCATCGAAGTGAGCAGCTTTTGTGTTTACAAGCGCGAGCAACTTACCCGTCCAGTTTACACAAAACGGTGGAAAATTAGCGACGTTAGCGGCATTATCGCTACAAGCGAAGCAATGGCGAACCAATTAATTACGCACTATGGCAATACACTTTTGACCCTGCCATGGTTAACCGTAAGTGAGCGCATTGCCAATTCATTGAAGAACATTGGGGTGGACTGCGTGTTTGTTTGTTCACGCGCTACCGATCAGGCCTTAACGGCTTGGGTAAAGGATAACTGGGAGTATTAAATGGCCAATAATAATGAGAGTCGTCCTCAAGGCGATGAGTTGGTAACGGTTAGCGCCGAAAAAGAGGTTATCGACTCAAAAACGGATACGCCTTCTTCGCCCAAGCAAGCCAAATCATCAGGTAACGGGCTACTTTGGTTTGTCGTTGTCATTCTGTTTTTGATAGTACTTTCAATGGCCGGTGCCGGTTATTGGTACTATATGCAGCAACAAACTGCACAACAGCAAACACTAGACACCCAGCAAAAGAATGCCAGCGACCTTAACGCAATAGTACAAGAGCGTAACCAGTTGAATGCGAAACTGGATGAAATTACCAAGAGTAATAATGCGCTCAACAATGCACTTAAAGCATTACAATCGAAAAATGAAACCCTTGCTCTGCAAGCAGAATCTGCCCTTGAGCAGATTAAGAATGTGGAAGGTCGACGACCTGCAGATTGGCTTATTGCCGAAGCAGATTACCTCGTTCGTATGGCCGGTCGTAAGCTATGGTTGGAAAATGACGTTCGCACTGCCATTTTGTTGTTAGTAAATGCTGACAAACGCTTAAAATCTTTGGCCGACCCGTCTGTGTTACCCGTTCGCGCTGCCCTTGCTGAAGATATTCAAACGCTTCAACAGCTAAATCCAGTGTCACCTAGCTCGGTAGCGCTCGCGCTAACAGGCATGGTTGCACAAATTGATAAACTGCCATTAGATACTTTCGAAAAACCGAAAGATGTGAATGCCCAAGACAATACCTTGTCTGAATCTACCGATGATTGGAAAGCCAATTTAGCTAAAGTATGGGATAAGTTGGTAGGCGACCTATTTACCATTAAAACGATTGAGGGCCCGGTTGAGCCAGTATTGTCGCTGGAAGCACAGTTTTTACTCAAAGAGCAACTGCGCTTACAGTTAATGCATGCACAGTCGGCGGCATTGAAGGGTGACGCAGGCCTTTACAATCAATCGCTACAATACGCTCAAACCCTGCTGATCGAAAAATTCGATATAGAGACTAGCCAAGTCACTGGTTTTGTTAACGCAATTCAGAATTTGCTTAATACCGACGTGTCTCGCCCTACTCCTTCAGAGTTAAAAGCACAAAAGCCGCTTGAAGGGTTACTTGATAACCGTGTAAAGCAAGTGTTTGGACAAGGAGCTAGCGCACTATGAGATGGTTAACGATTGTGTTAGCGGTCCTTGCCGCATTTATAATTACGCTCATTGTCGGGCCAATGATATTGGGCGATAAAGGCTATGTACTCATTTCCCTTGGCAATAAGGGAATTGAAATGACGGTGATAAGCTTTAGCCTGTTTCTTATTATTGGTGTAGTAGGTGCTTATGCCTTGTTGCGTCTAGTCATGTGGGCATTAAGCTTATTTACAGGTTCACATAAATGGTTTGGTGCACTGGGAGAACGCAAGCGAAAGCGTGCGTTTTACGATGGCTTGCATGCCATGGCAGCCGGTGACTTTGAAACTGCTAAAAAAGCATTGAGTAAAACCACCAACGGTGACTTTGAAGGCGTAAATTATTTAGCCTCTGCTCAAATTGCTTTCGCCAACAACGACTTCGACAAAGCGCGTTATTTCCTAGAACAAGCTAGCGAGTTTGCGAATGCAACCCTTGCCGCTACCGTGATGCACGCACGTATCGACATGGTTGATGGCAAACACGAAGCTGCGCTTGCGAAATTAGATGAGCTTGATGACAAGTCTCGTGAGAACAGACAAGTTGTGCAACTAAAGGCGCAGTTACTTGCAGCACTAGGACAGTGGCAAACATTACAAAATAACTTAGGTAGCTGGCGAAAAGCGCTATCAAAAGAAGATTACACTGCGTGGAGTCAGCGCATCGCAAAAGGGAAGTTTGCAGAGATTGCCAGCAAACAAGGCGCTGTTGAGCTTAAGAGCTATTGGGAAAATTTACCCCGTAAACTTCGTCACGACGACGCTTATCGTGCAGCGTACATTCAGCAATTGCTCGATCAAGGTATGCACGCTGACGCCCAGCAATTGCTGGTTGATTGGCAAAAACGCGGCCTCAATAGTGCGTTGTTTCCACTTTTCACGCAACTGAACATTCCGGACTCGTCACCGTCACTGCGCTTACTGGAAAGCTGGATAAAGCAAGACGAAGACAACGTGGCGTTATATTCAACACTTGGCCAAGTAGCATTTAACTCCGGTGACGACGTACTTGCAGAAAAAGCGTTGTTAAAAGCGACCAAAATGAAAGCGCGAAAAGAAGATTTATTGCTGTTGTCAGCCATAAGCGAACGTAATCAAGACACTGCAACTGCCCTTCAGCTTTATAAAGAAGGGCTTGCACTGCACTCCCAAAGAGTCTAACGAGAGTTAGACTCGCAGAAACCACTGTACAAAATTCAAACACACGTTTATACTCCCCGACAAATGTTAATGACAACGCTGTCATTGCGAAGTTTTATGTAATTACTGAAGTTAGCTGTCTATCTGTGAACGTATCTGTGGAGTATCTATGCGTCTTACCTTTTCTCTTATTAGCATTTGCTTTATCGCTGCACTATCTGCGCAAGCACAAGCAAGTCATATAGATCTTAGTTTGGGTGAGTCAGCGAACTTCAATCTTGTAACTCGTCAGAATGCGAACCTGTATGACGCAGACTCTCAAGGCGCAATCGCCGTGGGGGGCAACGCTATAGTCGATCATTACGATGTAGGAGTGACATCGAATGGTGGTACAGTCCTACATGTAGAGGGAGACCTAAGTGCGAAGGGCAGTGGAAATATTAAGGGTGATACTGTTGTAAAAGGAAATTATACGAACGACTCATCAAGCCAATGGCATGATCCGCTCTCTTGGGGAAGTAAGCTATACAAAACAAGCGATTTAAACATTGCAGATGCATTTGCAGAACTTGCGCTATTTTCTAAAGCGTTAGCAGAACTTGATTCTAACGTGAGCGCTAATGCACAGTATTCAATACTTGAGTTACAAGCAGATATGCATAATGCGTATAGCGATAACATGTTCGTTGCGGATATAACACTGGACGAATTAAATACTTATACTGGCCTTAAGGGTAGCTTGTTTGAAACTGACGATTTTTTAGTTCTTAATATAGCCAGCGACAACGTTGTTACCCTTAATTCATTCGACGTGCTCTGGGGGCTGCCCGAGCGTTCAAATATACTCTACAACTTCATTAACGCTGAAGTTATCACATTTGAACAAGGTAATATTCACGGGCATATTTTAGCCCCATATGCAGACTTCACTTTTGAAAAAGGTTTAATAACGGGAGGAGTGTATGTTGATTCCTTTTCATCTTACACTGGCGCCCAACTCAATTTCGAAGGCGCGTTTTCTGGCAACCTTCAGGTCAGTGAGGTAAGCGAACCAGAGCATCTTGCACTTTTCTTTGTGAGCGTTGTTTTACTCTCGATAACTAGAAGAAACGCCAAGAAGCAATGACAAGAAATAAATTTCTCCCCTTGAAATCTATTTCACTTTAAGTATATTCAAATACAAGTTACTTGTCGGAGTGCTTCACTGGATACCCAGTAAGCTGAGACCGCGAAAGCGGGATCCGTTGAACCTGATCAGGCTAATACCTGCGAAGGGAACAAGAAAATATAATGCTTAAGTAGAATTTTTGTTGTGCTGTTGTAGTAGCACACGTTGTTACTATGGTTTAGATGCCTTAGCATCTTGATGTGTTAGTGTTGCACAGCGCAAAAAGCCACGTACTGCGATAACTTTCTTGCTTCAATCCTGCGTTATATTCTCCTTCACTCCTGACAAGCATTTTTAAACCTAAACCTTTAAGGCCAAAATGCTATGTCGACACGACGCGAACAGCGCAAACAAGCGCAACAATTTATCAATGAACTAGCGGGCGAAGCGTACCCTAACTCCACACGCCATTACGAAACCGGCAGCCGCGATGATGTTAAAGTGGCTATGCGGCTTATCCACCAGCACGACAGTTTGGTAGGTGGCACAGAAGAAAACCCGCTTTTTGAACCTAACCCAGCCATTCCTGTTTATGACACATCAGGGCCGTATGGCGACCCAGCGCAAACCATTGATGTTCACAAGGGCTTGTCACCACTTCGCCAAGCATGGATTGCAGAGCGAGACGACACATTTGCACTGGATGGCGTGTCATCATCATTCGCTAAAGAACGAGAAAATGACATCTTCACCGAAGATTTCCGCTTTATTCGTGAGCGTAAACCACTGAAAGCCAAGCAAGGCAAGAATGTTACGCAGTTGCATTATGCTCGCCAAGGTATTGTGACCCCCGAAATGGAATACATTGCCATTCGAGAGAATATGAGCCGACAGGCCATTAAAGAAGCAGAGCTAACGCAACAGCACAAAGGCGAACACTTTGGCGCCAACTTACCAGAGACTATTACCCCTGAATTTGTGCGAGATGAAGTCGCCGCGGGCCGTGCCATTATTCCATGCAACATTAATCACCCTGAACTTGAGCCAATGATCATCGGGCGCAATTTTTTGGTGAAAATTAACGCCAACATTGGCAACTCCGCGGTGACCTCATCGATTGAAGAAGAAGTGGAAAAGCTGGTGTGGTCAACTCGCTGGGGTGCAGACACCATTATGGATTTGTCTACCGGCCGCAATATTCACGAAACCCGAGAATGGCTATTGCGTAACAGTCCAGTGCCACTTGGTACAGTCCCTATCTATCAAGCGCTAGAGAAAGTTAATGGCGTAGCAGAAGACTTAACCTGGGAAATGTTTAAAGACACACTTATTGAACAGGCAGAGCAAGGGGTTGACTATTTCACCATTCACGCAGGTGTACTGCTTGAGTATGTGCACCTTACCGCCAAACGCGTAACGGGCATTGTGTCGCGTGGCGGTTCTATTATGGCTAAGTGGTGCTTGAGCCATCACAAACAAAGCTTTTTGTATGAACATTTTCGCGAAATTTGTGAGATTTGTGCGCAGTACGACGTGTCGCTATCTCTTGGCGATGGCCTTCGCCCTGGCAGCGTGGCGGATGCAAACGATGATGCACAGTTTTCAGAACTGCGCACGTTAGGCGAGCTAACCAAAATTGCATGGGAATACGATGTTCAAGTAATGATTGAAGGCCCAGGGCATGTGCCAATGCACATGATTAAAGCGAACATGGAAGAGCAGTTAACGCACTGCCACGAGGCACCGTTTTATACCCTTGGCCCACTTACCACAGACATAGCGCCGGGTTACGATCATTTCACGTCAGGCATTGGTGCTGCCATGATTGGATGGTATGGCTGCGCCATGCTGTGCTACGTCACGCCAAAAGAGCACTTGGGGTTGCCAAACAAAGAAGACGTCAAGCAAGGCTTAATTACCTACAAAATTGCGGCGCACGCGGCAGACTTAGCAAAAGGCCATCCCGGCGCGCAAATACGGGACAACGCCATGTCAAAAGCGCGCTTCGAGTTTCGCTGGGAAGACCAATTTAACTTGTCTCTAGACCCTCACACGGCCCGCGCTTATCACGATGAAACGCTTCCTCAGGCATCTGGCAAAGTTGCGCATTTTTGCTCGATGTGCGGCCCCAAGTTTTGCAGCATGAAAATTTCGCAAGAAGTGCGTGATGTAGCAAAACAAGCTGAGGAGAAACAGCAAGGTATGCAGGATATGGCAAAGGCCTTTAATCAATCGGGCGCAGCGCTTTACCATGCGGCAGATACTAAGGTGAACTTGCCATGACACAGTCGGTAATGAAAAAGCGGGTTGTGTGGTGTGTTGGTGGGATTGATTCTAGTGGCGGGGCGGGTCTCTCTCGCGACGCTATTACACTGGCAGACCTTGATGTACACGCCTGCTTACTGACAACTCAGCTTACCGTACAGTCAAATACAGTGATGCTAAGTCGCGATATAACAAAAGTATCTGCTTTGAATGCACAGTGGCAAGTGTTGGCACAGGATGCCTTGCCCAGTGCAATAAAAATTGGGGCTATTGCCAATGACGAGCAAGCACAACTATTGTGTACTCGTATACAAGCCCTTGGCGCAACTCGCCCTTTTGTCGTTTGGGATCCGGTATTTAGCAGTTCGTCGGGCGGTCAATTAAGTGAGCTAAGTACCCATGCAATAACGCAGTTGCTGCAAACTGTCGATGTCGTTACCCCCAATATTCAAGAACTTGGCGTGCTTGCACAACATAATGACGACATTACCTGTGTGGAAGAGGCACTGACGTGCGCTAAGCAGCTCATCAACTTCGGCGCTCATGCAGTTCTTGTAAAAGGTGGGCACCTAACCAAGCCACTAGGTGCTACTTCAAATAACACTCAGGTGTTCGATATTTTTGTCACCGCCAATTACACGCGAACATTTGCGCTCAAGCGCAATAGCAATGGCGAGTTGCGTGGTACAGGGTGCATGCTTGCCAGTGCACTGTGCGGGTTTGTTGTGCGTCATTATGATTTGCTTGATGCACTTACCCTCGCCATTGCGTACGTAAATCATGTACGTCAGTATTGTGCACAAATTCCTGGGCTTACCTTCAACGCGCGCACTATTGGGTTTCCTCAATGTCCAAGTGCTTTTCCCGATGTGTACGCTGGTACTAATCACACGGCCAGTGCGCTTTCACAGATTAGTAAGTCGTCTTCCCTTTTACCCTTTGCGCCACTTATAGAACGCGAAATGGGTATTTACCCTGTGGTTGATAGTGTCGAATGGCTAAAAGAGCTATTGCCTACAGGTGTTAAAATAATACAGCTGCGAGTAAAGCACGGCCCGCCGGATGCCATTCGCGACCAAATCAAGCAAGCCATTGATATGACCAGTAATACGTCATGTCAGCTATTCATCAACGACCATTGGGAATGGGCCATAGCGTTGGGTGCTTATGGCGTACATTTGGGCCAAGAAGATTTAGAAAATGCCAATCTGCATGCCATTCAACAAGCAGGGTTGCGCTTAGGCATTTCTACCCATGGCTATGAAGAAATTCAACGCGTCAAACGCTTAACCCCCTCTTACATTGCATTAGGTCATATATTCCCTACCACCACTAAGGATATGCCCTCAAGCCCTCAGGGTGTGTCTCGACTTGCGAATTACGTTTCGCTTTGCGAAGACATTCCAACCGTGGCAATAGGGGGTATTACACGCGCCCGCATTAACGCTGTTGCTCAAACTCACGTAAACGGCATTGCTGTCGTCACGGCAATTACGCAAGCCGACAATCCTAAAGACGCATTTCACGCATTGGCGCGGGAGGCAGGCTTTGCTTACTAAACAGAACATAAAGCGCTACAGCAGACAACTCGGGCTTAGCGAAATTGAAGAGCAGGGGCAGCAAAACATTATGCAGTCTCACGTGGTGGTCATTGGTCTTGGTGGATTAGGTACGCTTGCCTCACGCTATTTGGTAGGCGCTGGCGTAGGTAAAATTACATTAATTGATGGTGATGTTGTCGACATGAGCAACCTACAACGACAAATTGCCTACAACGAAATGCACTTGGGCGAGCTTAAAGCCAAAGCGCTTTGTAATGAACTCAAAAAAGTTAACCCACACACAACCTGCATTTATAAAAACTTATTTGTTGATAGTAACAACTTACCAACCTTACTAAGCAATGCGACTTGCGTACTTGATTGCACCGACTCAGTTGCCACGCGCCAGCAAATAAATCATGCCTGTATAGCGTCTTCAATCCCGTTATTTATGGCAAGTGCTAGCGGTGTAACGTGGCAGGCAATAAACATCTCATCACAGGTTAAAAACACAGGCTGTTATGCCTGCTTAGTCGAGCATATTACTCTTCAAGAGGATTGCATCAGCCAAGGGGTGCTTGGACCTGCGGTTGGTATGGCCGCCTGCCATCAAGCTGCGCAAGCGTTACTTTTTCTGTCTAAACGCTACAGTGCGGATATCCAATGGGGACGCTACCTCAACTGTCATGTTGCACAAGGCAGCATGCAGTCGTTTTCGCTTTTACCTTCATCACATTGCGAGGTTTGCCAGTGACTCAAATACATATCAACGTTAACAGTCAGGCCATGAATGTTATTGCGCCTATATCTCTAAGCGAGCTTATCGCATTGAAATCACTCGACAGCGTAGGTACAGCCGTTGCGGTGAACAGCACCATTGTCAGTAAACGAGAGTGGTCAACAACCCACTTAAATTGTGGTGACACCATCGATATATTCACACTTGTAGCCGGAGGCTGAGATAATGTTAACGCTTGCCAACCATTCTTTTTCCTCTCGATTACTTACTGGTACAGGAAAATTCAGTGATCCCGATACAATGCAAGATGCCCTTGGGGCCTCACAAAGCGCTATTGTGACACTGGCGATGAAACGCGTAGCCAGCAATACGTGTACAGACATGACACTGAGTGTTTTACGCAATCTTGGAGTCACCCTATTACCAAATACCTCTGGAGCTAAAACTGCACAAGAAGCGATATTTGCTGCTGAACTCGCCTATGAAGCAATTGGCAGTCAGTGGATAAAGTTAGAAATACACCCTGACCAACGATATTTGCTTCCCGACCCCATTGAAACCCTTAAAGCCGCTGAAGTACTGGTTAAAAAAGGTTTTCATGTTTTGCCATATTGCGGGGCCGACCCTGTACTTTGTAAACGATTAGAGGGAGTTGGCTGCGCTGCCGTAATGCCATTGGGTGCGCCAATTGGTAGTAATCAGGGCCTTCAAACTAAACCCTTCTTACACATTATTGTTGAGCAGGCGACGGTGCCTGTCATTGTAGACGCAGGCATAGGAAAACCCAGCGATGCCATGGCGGCCATGGAAATGGGTGTAGATGCCGTGTTGGTCAACACTGCCATTGCCACAGCGCGCAATCCCGTTGCCATGGCCAATGCCTTTGCCAGTGCGGTAGAAACCGGCCGGCAAGCGTTTGAAGCCGGGCTTGGTACAACACACCGTACAGCGCAAGCATCTAGCCCGCTAACGGCTTTTTTAGACCGCGCGCTAACGTAATGTGGGAGTGCACAGTATGAAAGTAGCCGACGCTTTGCTACAACAAGATTTGTCTCATATTGCCCTAACGCTTCACAGTAAAACGCGCAATGATGTGGAACACGCCCTTAGCAAAGAGAAACTCGAGCTTGATGACTTTATGGCGCTTATCTCACCTGCTGGCGCAAACTACTTAGAAGCAATGGCAAGCCGTGCTTACCACCTTACCCGCCATCGCTTTGGTAACACAATGCAGTTATTTGTGCCGTTATACCTCTCGAACCTATGTGCCAATGAATGCACCTATTGCGGGTTCACCATGAGCAACAAGATTAAGCGCACCATATTGTCAATTAGCGATACGCTATCCGAGGTTGCTGCAATTAACGCAATGGGGTTTTCGCAATTACTGCTTGTCACGGGTGAACACGAAACCAAAGTAGGCATGGAATATTTCGAGCGCACCATTGACGCTATTCGCGACAAAGTAAGTTATCTAATGATGGAGGTTCAGCCGCTTACGCTAAATCACTACAAAACATTAAAAGAAAAAGGGTTAGACGCGGTGTTGGTTTATCAGGAGACCTATTCACCCCAGTATTACGCCAGGGTACACACGCGTGGTAAAAAGCAGGATTTTTTGTGGCGACTAGAAGCCAGTGATCGCATTGGCCAAGCGGGTATAGACAAAATTGGTATAGGTGCCCTACTCGGCCTTGGCGACTGGCGTGTAGACAGCGTAATGACCGCCTTGCATGGCCGACTAATACAAAAACATTATTGGCAAAGTCGAGTCTCTATTTCGTTTCCCCGATTGCGCGCATGCGAAGGAAACCGAGACAATGCACAGCACTCTCAACACTTGCCAGATGAAAAGCAATTACTTCAACTAATATGCGCACACCGGTTGTTTAATCCGTATGCAGAACTTTCTTTATCAACCCGCGAGTCAGCAGCTTTTAGAGATGGCGCTGCCCCTTTGGGAATTACGTCGATGAGCGCGGCATCGCAAACGCAACCAGGTGGCTACAGCACACCAACCACAGCACTAAATCAATTTGATATAGACGATAATAGACCTGTCGATAAGGTAGTCAATTCCCTCGCCGCAAATGGTTTAGAGCCTGTATGGAAAGACTGGATGCCGTTCTCGCAAGCCAAGCTCGGTTCAAAAAATACACAATTATGTTGACAGTATGTTAATAATGGAGGAGTGTTACTAAGCTATCAAGACGGATGTATAGCAATTTTTTAAACTTTTAAAAATGGAAAATGGAAAATGGAAAATGGAAATCGATAGTTAGCAAATTGTGCTTAGTATCAATATTGCCAATCGCCTTTTCTGCAACTGCAGAAAATTATCAGGCAAAAATTTGTTATAACTGCAACGAAACGGAAGCAAAAAGCATAGTACTCTCGCGCGAGTTTGAGCCAGAATTGACGTGCTATAGCGACGACATCTTTAGTCCTGATTACACACAATCTTGTTACTCCCAACCCAATGAAGTACTCGTAGCAAACGCTTCAACAAGACAGATCTGGGGATACAGAGTATTTCACAATAATCAGGGCAGTGCAGAGTACGAATTAGAGTTAAAAGCTCAGAGTTTTAATGTCAGTAGTCAAGCAAGGAGTTTGATGAACGATATCATTACAGAATACGCAAAATTAGATGCTGTTATTGCTTCTGTTAACAAAGACTTTGAAAGCCCATCAGCTATATTTAACTCTACAGCAAATACAAGTTTTGCTTCCTCTTCATCAAAGAGTATCTTAGGTACTTATACCTCGAGTAACTGCGATGAAAACTCTAGTACTGCGAAGGCAGTTAGAGCCGGATTTGATCCTCGAACTATCACCAGCGTACTGGACTCTGTGCAAGCCGACTTCAGGCGTAGGTATTCCAACCCAGCATCTCAGTTTACTTACAGTCGATTCACTGGCGTTAATTTTTCCGCAGGAGCAGGGAGCGTAGGCATTGGAGGTAGTTGGGAATTTGTCACCAACAATAGATTATTAGTAGCTGACTTTACAAGCGACGTTCCAGGCCTGCCGACAAATAAGATTTCATACAATGTTCACATGCAAGACAATGTTATCGATATAGCTGTTAACGAAAGTGCTTCTAGAATAGATGGAATTGCAATCAGTACATTGAAAACAGGAACCGTGACGAACACCGATGCGTGCATGCTCGAACACCTCAATAAGTATTGGGAGGCGAGCGTACAATCAAGCGCTTCGGGCGGTCATTTTGGGGATGGCGGCTTAACAGATTACGGTAGAGGCTTTAACTTTGTTCCTCAACCAAGTAATGGCGGTGGTGGTGGAAGTGAAACCTGTACGTGGCGCTTTTACAACCCTCAAGGCGAACCTACATTTACTATGCAAGGACCATGTCCATAGAAACAAATAAAAGGTCGTAAAAACATATAACTACACCTTTAGCGCGGAAAAAACACCAACTGAAAAAGCATTAGTTTTTCTTACGCAAAATAAGAAAAAATATGTTTTGATTTCCGCGCAAACCCTCCGTACAATCCGCGCAAATTTTAGCCAGACATACCAGTGTGTTCGTCTGGCTTTTTTATTATATTTAACCCATATTGGGGTTGTCATAGCCGTTTTATGTTTGAAGGACAGTGCGTTGGATACCGTTGAATTTATTCAAATTCGTAGATTTATCGTGAAGCTTGGAAAAATGCTGCACAAGTACGGTACGCCTGCGTTTCGTTTAGAAGCCTATTTAGGCGAGGTAGCAAAGTACTTGGGTGTAAACGCTTCGTTTATTTCTACACCGACGTCGCTCACGTTTGTGATTTGGAGCGATCGCCACGAAGACGAATATAATCACGCCGCGCGCCTTTTACCTGGCGACCTTGATATGAACGCGCTGTCGTTAACCGATGAACTGGCCAGTGAATTATTGGCGGGAAAATTATCACTTAGCGAAGCTGATAAACGCTTAAATGAAATTGACGCGATGGGCAGCCCCTATGGCAAATTCGTAACGGGTGTTGCGTTTGCCATGGCGACAGGTGCGTTCGCCATGCTAATGGGAGCAAGCTGGAGCGAAATTGGCTGGTCTGGCGCGCTAGGTATTGTGGCCTACCTTTGGACACTTTGGGCACAAAAGTCGAAGCGGGTTAACCTGATGCTTGAACCCGTCACGGCCTTTGTTGGCGGCATTTTAGCCTGTGCTGTGGGCAGCTATATTGACCCAGGTATTAACATTCCGTTAGTGGTACTGTCGTCAGTCATTGTATTTGTACCTGGTCTTGCACTCACCATGGGGCTTGCCGAATTGTCGTCGCGCAATATGGTATCAGGTACAGCCCGTACCATGGATGCCATCATGCAACTGTTTAAGCTGTATTTTGGTGCGTTTCTTGGCGTATCAGTTGGGTTTAGTGCATTTGGCGAAAACATTTATACGCCTGCAGAATCACTGCCTTACTGGGCGACGTGGTTGGCGGTATTTTTATTGTGTTTTGCACTTGTTGCGATTTTCCGTACACGCTTGAAACATATTCCGTGGGCGCTTGCCGCAGCATTTATCGCGTACAGTGCTACCGCATTTAGTTCAGATTATATGAGTCCGGGATTAGGGGCTTTCGTGGGTGCTTTTGCCTTGGGTATCTTTGCTAATGCGTTTACCCGAATTGCCAATCAACCGGCCACTATTGTGGCTATGCACGGATTAATTGTGTTGGTGCCTGGCTCTAAGACATACATTGGTTTGAACTCATTTATGACAGGGCAAGACTTTGTTAAAGCCGACCACCTTGGCCAAGAAGTGTTTTTGATCTTCATGTCATTAGTGGCTGGACTTATTTTTGCCAACGTTGTTATGCCAACTAAAAAAGCGCTTTAACTGCCCGCAGATTGGCTACTTAAGCAGTTTTATAAGCGCTCGTCCTAACCTTGCGTTTAGCGCGCCTGCTGCAATGGCTTCGGCTGAATTTTCCATAAATCTAGCCGACAAACTGCCGCCAATTTGATTGGCCACTTCATCTGTGGCTAAGTCAAACACGCCTTGCGCTGCAATATTTTGAGCAAGCACTTTAAGTAACTTCCAGTTACCTACTGTACTGGGGCGAAGCCCGTAAACTCTTGCCAAACGCCGAATGGTTCTAAAGCTTATCCAAATTACCGCAAACGTTTGAATGAGATTATTGGGGCTAATAAATGCCAGACTTCCCGCGGTCACAGATTCTTTGTTTAACACTTTGTGCGCTTTGGCTTGCACTTGTGTTAGTACGGTATCTTCATATAACCCTAAATACTCGGCCGATGTCATGTCGCTTTGCAATTGCTGCTGATAGCGCTCAAAGCAGTGTGCAGCGTAAGACCCTTTACTAAATCGCTTACCGTGATTTAGTAACACACTTTGCACTTTCTGCGGTGAGGATTCACTGCCTTTGCTCGCAAGCAACGTGCGAATAGCACCCGCATCATCCATTGCGGTATTCACTTGCTTATAGCCTCGCCACTCTCGAAAACTTAAAAAACTAAAGCAACTGACAAAGCCCGCTAATATAACGCCTAATACACTTGCCCCGATGGGGTGTTCGGCCATATTTGCCATTAATGTGGTGTAGGCTTCAAAAACAAAAAAGCCTAACAATGACACTACACCAAAGCCCAATGTTGCCGTACCCAACGACACGCCTTTATCTTTGGCGTCTACTTCCCATACATCTTGTGCCACCTGCTGCGGCAGTTTTGTTTCGGGCTGAGCAATATCTAAAGTCTGTGTAGTTACTTTCGTTTTATATTGTGGTTTTTCGTTCATGCTAATACCTTCATAAGCCCGTGTACGTTATTGCCTAGCAGCACGTCGGCCTGTTTACGCTTGGCGCTTTTGTGTTTAAGCCCAACACGCTCTAAATCTCTTCTTTCCCGAGTAAAAATTGCAGTAATCTGTCTATGCCTTTTCCTGCCAGAATGCGCGCCTTAAAGTCGGAAGGCACGGTTACGTGTGGCACGGGAAAATGACTCCCTTCTTCCATCTCTTTTAATTTACGTGGCACCGGCTCAAATGTGGATTCTACATACTGCCCTTCGCTATTTTTGTAGCGTATAGCGTTATCGCTTCCCCCTTCGTCAGTAACCTGCATAGCTGATACCAAAAAGTGTTCAAATTGAATAGGCTTATCGGTAAATCGAGCCCGTGCCCCTTCTGTTATCTGAGTGAGTAAACTCAACAAGTTGTCTCGTTGACTATGAGGAATAAGATCAGCTTTAGTGGCAACAAATGCGACTCGGCCAATTTGTTCTTTTTTCAAAATAGTGCGCGAGAACCACCCGCTTTGCCCATAGACGAAGGTATCGGCTAAATGACTTAGCGTTTCTTTAAGCTGATATAGGTGCTGTCTACTGTGATTTAGCCCTTCAAACAAATCGATAAGAATGATTTGTTTGTCAGTTTCTTTGAAAATGGACTGCTTCAGTGGCGTGAGCCATTTCGTTTGAAACGTTGAAAAGTGCTTGTTAAACGCAATAAACCAAGGGTGTGACACGTCGCTTGTTATACTTGAAGGCAGTGGCGTAAAACCAAATTCACGCCAATTAAAGTCACTGGACTCCAGCAAAAAACTTCCCGGCTGCAACAGCGATATGCCATTGGCTTTTGCCTCTACCAAATAACTTCGATAGGCATTAAGTAGTTGTGTTATGCGCTCAGGGGTAGGTGCTTGCTCAAAATCGAACTGATTAACAACGGCCTTCCACGTATTCGCGTAATATTGTTGAGGACCACTGCTAAGTTGAGCCCACGCCGAGTCTGACCACTGTGCGTAGGTTTTACTTAGCATGGGAATATCGGTTATCCACTCTCCGGGATAATCAATAAATTCAAACACCACGTCTGTGTGCGGCAATACGTGGCGCTTAAGCGACGCGGTTTGCTTGAGCCGAACAATTAACTTAAAACCATAAGCTTCTTCAGTGGCATCAGGCCAAATACCTTGCTCTAGTGCTTTTATGTTGTCTAAATGAGGAAAGGGTTTATAGCCCTCGATGGGCGCTATTTGCATGTCTAACACTTGTGAGGGCGGGAGATAACGCAGTAATGGCAAGCAGGCATAGCCCTCTTCACTTCGACTTTTCAGCATAGTGATAAGACTGGTAAACAGCATCGACTTGCCACTGCGACTAAGCCCTGTAATGGTAAATCGGTGCGTTTCTTTGCTAAACACATCAGCCAGTTTGTCGCCAGTTAACGACGCCACAGCCCGTGTTTTATCAAACAGCGTAGCGATATTTTTTTGCATACAGCCCGCATTACTCCTTTTAATTACCTTGCTGTGCCCTCTACTGAGCGGCACCTGCTGCGTATTTCGCAGTTGCCCCTACATAACACTGTGCATAGTTTAAATGTGGTTGTAAAGCGGGTAAAAGCAAGGGTAATGCCACGTAAAACCCTTCGGTAATGCGTTTACGGCAAGTTTGATTTAGTGTTCTCGAGTAAGGCCAAACAACTTTTTCTTGATTCTATTTTTGCTGGAATGCCAGTGATTCTTGGGCTTTCGCGGTGCATTTTCTATAACGTGTTCAAAGTCGATATCGTCTTTCTTTGTTGGCTCAACGTGCGCACAAAAGAATGTATCAATTTGTGACTGAGCTAGCTTGGTTAAGCTGTCTCTGTATTGATTAGGATGGCAAAGAGGATATGGTGGTACTAATTCGCCTTTTACTTTCACTAACACGTCAGCAATATAAGCCTGCTGGCTTGGTACGTGAACAACAGATAAATCATGGTTGGTGTGACCTGGTGTGTACATTATCTGCCAATTAGCGAAGCCAGGTAGCCGCTGTCCGTCTTGTAATAATAGATCTGGCGTTAGAACAGGGTTATACCACACTGGCATTTTGGGTTTTCCAATGCGGCTTGCCACCCACAAGGTAAGCAACAAATCGATACTATGGGCCACACGCCCGGTAACCCCACTATACCAGTGAGGCGCTTTAGGATGTGCGGCTACTTGCGCCCCTGTGCGCTCGCGAAGACGTATCGCGCCCCCGGCGTGATCAGGGTGCATGTGCGTGACCACCACTAACACTAAGTCGCTCAGCGGCCGCCCAAGGGTTTGAGTAATATAAGCACATACCTTATCCACATCTGCACGACTACAGCCATCTAGCAATAGTAGCTTATTATCCTCTTCAACAAGATAAATGTGCTGTATATAGCCAGGTAACGTGTGGATCTTCATAGATA
Source organism: Alteromonas sp. McT4-15 (assembly GCF_020515205.1). Lineage (NCBI taxonomy): Bacteria > Pseudomonadati > Pseudomonadota > Gammaproteobacteria > Alteromonadales > Alteromonadaceae > Alteromonas > Alteromonas sp. McT4-15. The sequence continues at coordinate 148,552 of NZ_JAJALG010000004.1, read as the reverse complement.
TACTCAATCAAATAATGCGCGCATGCTATCAAACATTACTTACCATGACCAGATTCGACGAAAAGATGTAACATTAAATCTTTCAACCACATTAAGCCTGGCTCCCCCTCATGCTGACTATGCCAGTATAAGTGCGTTTCAAGTGCAGGAAGCCCGTAAGGTAGTTTTGTACTTATCACGTTGTCGTCAGCCACTGCATCAGCTACCGAGCCGGGAAGCGTGAGCAGCGCGTGAGTACTTGAAACCACATCAGCAGCAGCACGGTAGTTTTGGCAGCGCCATAATGAGGGTCTACTCACACCCAATTGTTGTAGCGCAATTTCTTCAACCGAGGCCCCCTTTGCACGGTTCGACACCGTAATATGACGCGCTGCAAGATATCGGCGTTTATCCAGTGTGGTCACTAGAGGGTTGTTTTTATTCATCAACACTCTGTAGGTATCGCGACGCAGCAAAGAATGCGAGATGGGAGAGGCAACAGCCCGTCCGATATCAATCACTAAGTGCAAACTGCGATTGCTTAAGTCACTGAGCATAGTGTCGCGGTGAAGACGAGTACTGACCACTTCAACGTTTGGCGCTTCTTTTTCTAACCTTGCCAATAGCGTAGGTAGCACACCCAGTTCGAGTGACTCTTGCATCGCAATCACAAAACGCTGATGGCTATGGGCTGGGTTAAAGTTTGAAAACTCACCCAATGCTTTTCGAATGTTGCTAAGCGCTTGCAAGATGGTCGGCGCAAGACGCTCGCAGGCAGCGGTTGGCAGCATACTTTGCTTTTCTTTAACGAATAAAGGGTCGCCTAGTATATCGCGAAACCGTCGCATAGCGTGGCTAACAGCAGAAGGTGTAATATGCAGCGCTTCGGCTACTCGCGTCATGTTTTTGTGCTGCCATAAGGCTTCGAACACCTTGAGTAAATTGAGATCGAGTTTTTCAAACTGCCGCTGCTCACTCATTCTTGCCCCTGTCCACTACTTAGTTGTTTGCATTATCTGCTTGGCGTCTTGCTATAAGCCACCAGCCTAACACCATGAACAAAATTCACAACAATAGAGGATTATATTTCATTTCATTCACTTAATAACTTTCACTACTATAGGTCAAAACGCAACCAATTTGATTAGGTGCCCTATGGACTTTTCGCATAACGATAAAACCAAAGCCTTACTTGAGAAACTCGACGCTTTCATCGCAGAGCATATTGAGCCTATTGAGAATGAGGTATACGACTTTCACCACAAAGAAAACAACCACGGCGACTGGAAAAACTGGAAACTTCACCCTGGCACTGAAGCACTAAAAGCGAAAGCGCGAGAAGCGGGGTTAGCGAACTTGTTTTTGCCCGACGCCAAGCTTGGGCAAAGGCTTACAACATTAGAGTATGCGCCCATGGCGGAGCGCATGGGTAAATACCTTTTTGCGCCAGAAATATTTAACTGTAATGCCCCAGATACAGGCAATATGGAAGTGCTTTATCATTTTGGTAACGACGCGCAAAAAGACAAATGGCTAACGCCTTTATTGGCAGGTGAGATTCGCTCTGTATTTGGTATGACCGAACCTGATGTGGCATCGTCAGACGCAACGAACATGGCAGCCACCATTATTGAAGATGGTGACGATGTTGTGATTAATGGCAAGAAATGGTGGTCTACGGGCTTAGGGCACCCTAACGCAGCAATTACTATTTTTATGGGGCTATCTAACCCTGAAAACGATAAACATAGCCGTCATAGTATGGTCGTTGTACCACTTGATACACCAGGGATCACCATTAAGCGTATGCTTGACGCCTATGGCGATTATGACGCCCCTTACGGTCACGGTGAAATGCACTTTGACAACGTACGAGTAAGTAAAGACAACCTTATTATGGGCCTAGGCAAAGGGTTTGCCATTGCACAAGGTCGCTTAGGGCCAGGGCGTATTCATCACTGTATGCGCGCCATCGGCATGGCTGAAAAAGCCCTAGAACTTGCTCTTAAGCGCGGTCATGAACGCGTTGCCTTTGGTAAGCCTATTATTCGCTTGGGTGGCAACCTTGAACGCGTTGCCGATGCACGAATGGCAATAGAACAAGCGCGCTTACTAACTCTTCACGCTGCGTGGAAAATTGACAACTTGGGCGTAAAACACGCCATGACAGAAATTTCCGCTATCAAGGTCGTGGTACCAAATATGCTGCAAAGTGTAGTAGATATGGCGCTACAAATTCATGGTGGTGCAGGCATGTGTAGCGACTTCCCACTTGCGCGATTTGCCGCAGGCGCTCGAGCACTTCGTCTTGCTGATGGTCCAGATGAAGTACATAAAGGTATGGTATCGAGACTGGAACTTAAGAAGTACCAATAGTTAATCAAGCAGATAAAACGCGACGAATGTCGCGTTTTATTTTTCCCATATCTACTTTACAGCACTTTGAGTAGTACTTTGAGCGCGCTAATGGTTATTAGCAGGGCTTGATTCATTGGGGTCGAGCGTAAAGTCTGTGCCGTAGACTTCGTTATAGTAACGCAGCATTTCTTGTTTAAACGATACAGGCATAGCAGACAAATGCACGTCTAAATAGGCTCGTTGTTTTGTTACTTTTCTGAGTTGCTTTGAAATAGCCCTTATTGCCTTCTCGCCTTCATCGCTTTTAGAACACAACACATAGCCAACGCCATATTCGGGAATATCTTTTAAAGAAACGGCGTGAATAGCAGTATCGATAGCGTTTTTCTCGCGTACTTTTTCAAATACCGGCGGATACTCAAGTAGCGCATCAATGCGTTTAGAGCCTAGCATGTCGATAACGCCTTCCCCCATATCACTGCCACTTCGTTGCCATAAACGCAGTTTATGCGCATCTTTTGCAAGCTCATCATCAATCGCCTTGCCGTAGGAACGCCCTGCGACTGTACCTAATCGAAAGTGAGGATACCGCGTTAAAAGATCTGAAAGTGTAAGCTGCGCTAGGTCTACAGGTGCAATATTGTATTTTTTAATAAACGCGTCGAGTACATAAAGCTTAAGGCCTGGCACAACAACCTGAGGCTGGGTGCTCGCCAAACTGTATTGTGCTCGCTCTTTGTTATAGATGCGGTCGCTTACGCACACATTACGACTTTCTTGAAGACGAACAAGTGCGCGCTTCGATGTAGTTTGCTCAAGGGTAAAGGTCATATCTTGGATGCCATCAAGGATTAGATCACGCGTTTGTTCATCCATAGTGAGAACCTTGTTATCAGACGCGTGCCATTGTGATAACCATAACGCAGAAGTCGCCAAGGTTAACGATGGATACAAAGTGAGTATTGCGCCCAATGAAAAGACGCAGTAGCGCATGGCAACACTTGTCAACAAAGACCTCTCCCTCACGTCTAAAAAATCGGCGGCACTTTATAGCAAGGCGCCTAGCATTGCTACTTTTTCGTACAACGCAACTGGTCAGACTGTGAACCAATAATGACAGTTTTTGTAAACTCTATTATGTATATAGGGAGCTTGTTAGCCAAGTTAAAAGCAAAAAGGAGCCATTGCAGGCCCCTTTATTTATAAACTTATATTACCAAAGTATGTTAAATACAATTGGTTAAAAGGTATAAACAGCACTTAACTGCGCATTAATTCCCGCACCGTAAAAACCGATAGTATGTAAACTATTGATGTACTTTTTGTCAAAGATATTATTGATATTCATACGGACAGTAAGGTTGTCAGTAAATGCTTGTGATGCATACACGTTACCTAAGAAATAGGCGCCTTGCTTGACATTATAATCAACATTGCTGATCTCAGACTGCCAGCGCCCCCCTACACCTAGCTCAATTTCTGGCGCTTGAGGCACGGTATAACCCAGCTGAAAAGTAACAACATCTCTTGGCGCCCATAAGTTAGCATCGTTACCCTGTTCGTCTTCAACATCAATATTGGTATAAGACGCATTCGCGCGCAGTGCCTCGGTAAGTTGCCCTGCCACTTCAAATTCAAAACCTGTCGATTCTACCGACACACCTTTGTAGTAAAACATTAGGGTATCTGGGTTAGTGCCTGCATAAGCCGCTAGGTTATTTTGCTTAGCAGTAAAATACGCAAACGTAGTTAATAACCTGTCGTCAAACCATTGTGCTTTAAAGCCCGTTTCAAAGTTTTTGCCTTTGGTCGGCGCCAGGTATTGACCGTTAATGTCGTACTGTTCTTGTGGTTGATACACATCAGAATAACTCACATAGGCATTTACTCGGTCAGTAACGGCGTAAGTGGCGCCAACATAAGGACTTATCTCACTTTCTTCGTTGTCGATAACAGCGCCCGCATTTTCCCCGCTGCGCTCAAAATCTATCGCGTTAAACCCTGCAATAACAAACAAGGCGTCATTTATGGCTATCTTTGTTGAGCCGAAGTAACGCGTAAGCGTTTGCTCTATATTGGAATATTCTGACTGCGCCAACCATTCTGGCTCTGCAATGGCATCAAGACCGTAAGGAAAAGCTGGAGTTGGGCCAAATGCAGGTGTTGTCGCGTAGTCAAAGGAATGTACAAACGACACATCATCACTGGTAGCATGGCTCACGCCGACATTAAACTCGTGTTCACGACCAAATAACGCATACTCACCAAATAAGCGTCCTTCTACCAAATGCGAATCACGCTCAGAGTCGTAACGCCCCGGCCAGCCCGTTAAGCCTAGACCAGTCTCTTTATCAATGGCGCCATAGGCATAAAATAGCTTACTTTGATCTTCAAAGCCGCGGTAGTTATAGCTAAGTAGTAATTGCCAGTCATTATCGAAAACGTAATCAAGCTCGGCAAAGGCGTTTGTGGTTTGGGTATCCCACTTCGTCCATTCTTGCGTTGTGGTGTCACTTACATCCCACTCGGCTTGCGTACCGTCAGTATAGTTAAACACTAAACCGCCCCACGTATTGCCATCTGTATTGGCATCTTGATGGGATAACCCAAATGTGACCGTGGCGTTATCGGTTAGCTGCCCATCAACTACACCGTAAAGAAATGTACGGTCGTTCTTTAGCCCGTCGATGTGGCCTTCTTTGTCTTCTATACTTCCCACAACGCGTGCCGCCCAGCGGCCATCTTCAGTGAGTAGAACTGAATAGTCAGCCTGCGCGCGCTTAAAGTCGAACGAGCCAAAGCTAGCACCCACTTCTCCGCCAGTTTCATTAGTTGGACGCTTTCTTACGTAGTTAATTGTACCTGATGCATTACCTACACCAGTAAGTAAGCCGTTTGCACCACGAATGATTTCAATTTTTTCATAGCCGTAGGCATCAACAGCGCCCGTTACAATGCCCCAATCGTTAGGCAAGCCGACGCCGTCAATTTGCGTGTTTTTTATCTCAAAGCCGCGAGCGGTGTAGTTTGTGCGATTAGTCTCCCACTCCTCAACATTTATTCCCGGAGCAAGTTTAAGTGCGTCGTTAATGTTAAATGCGCCAAAAGACTGCATAAGATCTTCTGACAAAATACTAATTGATTGCGGCGTTTCGCTAATTTCCATCGACAAACCTGTTGCACCGCGACTTACCCGATTTTGACGTACACCGACAATGCGGATCTCTTCTACATCAATATCTTGTGCTGCTTGAGTATCGTTTGATACGTCTTGAGCATGCACTGAAAAGGCCAGAGCTAAGGGCGATAAAGCAAATAAAGAAAGTCGTTTCATGGTGTTCTCAGCGTTGTAATGATTTTGTGTGGCTGAGGATTATACCGATACAACACAATTATACAAATGATAATTATTATCATTAGCTTTACTAAAAACAGTTTGTAATTCAAGTACGATCACCACGTGATTAACGTTATTTTTAGTAGTCGCCTAGCCCAGACTATTGCTCTCGTTACATTCTGTAACACTAAGCTAATGAAAATTGATGATTTCTATCTCATTTCCTCTTACATTCTTGGCGTTGCCTATTATTGGTCTCCCAACCAATAGCTTTTACAATAAGGAAATATAAATGAAAAAACTTGCACTCGCTGTAGCACTGAGTGTTGCATCTGCAGGCGCGTTTGCCGCTGCACCTGCTTGGGATTTCGTTCAAGGTAGTTACGTTATTACTGACTTTGACGAGTCTGACTTTTCTTACGAGCCAGATGGCTTCGCGTTCTCAGGATCAAAGCTCGTTACAGACGACGTATTTGTAACGGCTGAGTACTCAATGCAAGAAGACGACATTCTTGGCATCGACGTTGACCTAGATATGCTAACGGTTGGCCTTGGCTATCGCTATGCATGGTCTGAAAAAACTGACCTATTCGGTATTGTTAGCTACGAAGATGTAGAGCTTTCTGGCTCTGGTCAATCTGCTGATGAAGATGGTTTTGGTTTAACAGCGGGTGTGCGCTCAATGGTTACTGACAACATTGAAGTACGTGGTGCGGTTAAATATATCGACCTAGATGAAGACGATGACACGTCTGTACTTGTTGGCGCAGACTACTTCCTAAGCCCAATCTTTGCTGTAGGTCTAAGCTATGAAACGTCTGACGACCTAAGTACTTTTGGTATCAATGCACGTTATAACTTCTAAAGCGTAATCACTTTCGTCGACGAGTTATAATAAAAACAAAGCCGCATTCACTCAGTGAAAGCGGCTTTTTAGTTTGTAGGCCAATAATGCGGTATTTATGCCCCGCTACTTCCTCGTTATTGCGTTACTGTCTAAAAGCAGTGTATTAATTTCGTCTTTTTGGTAACGGTTGGTCACCGACGAAGCAAGTGATTCAAGGGCCAAGATATAGGCTTTTTCCAAAGCATTGTCTTCACTTATCAAAATATCTGGCTGAACACCACGGCCTTCCCAATTGCTTTTAGTGATAGGGTTGATGGCCTGCGTAGTCGGCACCCCTATTCGAAAATCCCCCTCTAACGCAAACCATCTCCATGGATTAGCGCCGCCTTTGCTCGGCATACCTACAATAGTTGCTCTGCCTAAGTGCTTTAAGTTGTAGGCAAATTCCTCTGCGGCTGAAAACGTATTAGGACCAATAAGAATATAAAGCGGTGCTGATGCTAATTGCGCGTTCGTAATTGTAGGCTCTGTATAAAATGGATTTAGTGCGTCGGTGTAGCGAGTATAAAACGAATTTAAATGTACTTTTCCTTCTACAAAATAACTTGTCAGCCAGCTAACAGTTTCACCGCTGCCTCCGCCATTTTCGCGTAAATCGATAATTAGCGCATCAACGTCACTCAGCATACCCATTGCGCTCGCAATCTTTTGCTTAGTGTGAGTATTAAGCTCAGCAAAGCCCCAAAACTCTAGCACGCCAACGTTGCCCTTTTTGACAACCACCTCCCTAAAGCCCGCATTGTTACGTGCTAAACGCTGAAACCAGGGTTCTTTTTGTGTCACTTGCTCTGACTGAGATTGATTTTGTTGCTCGGATAATGGCACATACTGCACGGTAAAGTGTTTATCGAATTGCGCTAAGTGTTGAGTGAGTAACTCTGCTACTTGCTTTTTAGATGCTGCTTGAGAAATAGTTTGTTGCAAAGTAACGTTGTCTAAACTTGTGTTAATCGCTGGAATGTTTTCAGATAGCACGTAGTATTCTTGAATTGTGTTTTTGATGTTGTTTAGCAGTGCGTTCTGATTATCAGCAACAGCATGCCCAGCCATAAAGAGCAGCCATAGGCTTGACAGGTAGGTGGCTATTTTCATTGCGTAGTCCTTAAAGCTGTTGGCATGTTAAAACCAACAGAAGTATATGAAAACCTTACAATATCATGTTCGAAGTGAACAATAAGTGAATAACCAAAACCGTAAGTCATCGTCTCCCTCATTTGCTGCGTTTCTTTGTGCGGCTTGCTTTATTGTGGGCTTTATTATGATTTTCTATATCGAGCCCGGCATTCACCTTAATCCCCATCAACGGTTGGCATTTATTTTATCGAACGGCCGTTTTTTCCAAGCCTGGTATTTAGTTATTTTTGTGGCATTTGGTACCAGCTTACTCGTATTGGTAAATGGCATTAATAAAATAATTGCTCGCTACCAAACCTTAACCTATTACCTGAGTATGATGTTCGGTTTTATTTGGGCGTGTTACACCATTGCCTGTGGCTGCATTGCTATCTTCTCAATTGAATATTTGCTTTCGCTACCGAGCGAACAGCAAACGTCAATCTGGTTTGCTTTGTATAGTATACAAATGGGACTGGGTGACGGTGTTGAGTGGGTCGGCGGATTGTGGTTGCTCACATTAAGCTTGCACGGCATTAAGCACAACCTACCAACCCAATCACTACATCGATTTGGGGTATTTGTTGGTCTATTGGGCTGCCTAACACTGATACCCGCTCTATCTACTATTGGCGCTGCCTTTGGCATAGCAAGCATTATCTGGTTTGTATGGGCAGGCGCACTTTTTTACAGGGCTCGCCATAGCCTTAACACTTTGGGTACACCGTTACCGCGTACGTCGTAGCAGTGCTTTTGATGTCAACACGCCACTCCATTACCTGTGCAATGCGGTGCACTAAATACTGACCATGCCCTAAACCTTGATAATTGGACGACGGCGAGTTGTCGATAGCATTTTCAAACACAATTGCCTGAGAAAAGTGCTCAAGGGTATCTTGCTCTGTTTCGTCAACGCGATCACTCATCGAAACTTTTGGCGTGATTGAGTATATGCGCATTGCGACGTTAGCTGCGCTTTTGCCGCCATGGTAAAAGCCGTTATTAATCAGGTTTTGAAACAATAATGTGATAAGGTGGCCATTTCCCACGCCACTAATTTTGGCACTGACTTCCACATCAACTTCAAACTGATTATCTGGGTTTGCGCCGTAAAGCGACAACAATGTTCGCTCAATAAACGGCAACAGGGGTTGTGATTCGAAAACAAGGTTTTCTTTGCGCGCCAGCGCTAACAATACTTCAACCGTGTTTTGCAGGGTATGCGCTGACATCACAAGTAATTGTTTGTCGTCGTCAGACATAGGGGTTTGATTGCCTTTTTCATCTTGGTTTAGCACCAATGTATTTTGAATAAGGGCTATTGGGGTTCTCAGTTCATGGCTTACGTCACTGGCAAAATCGTGCTCTCGTCGCCACGCTTGTTGCAAGGCGCGATAGGTCTGTTCAAACGTTCTAGCAAGCTTACCAATTTCATCTTGTCGTGAAGACTCATCAATATCGCAGGGGCTTTGTACTTCTTGTGACGCAACTTTCTCGGTTAACGAGATAATAGGGGCTGAAAGCTTACTTGCAACAAACCATGTGCTCAGTATTGTAAGCAAAATAACGCCGACCGCAGCACTAAACAAAAACACACCAAACACCGATGAAAAATTTGCCAGCGCGAGCGTGTTTTGCGTATTTAATGCTATGTACCTATCTGTTGAGATCACGTACGCGAAGCCCCTTACACCCTGAAACTCAAATTGAAATAAAGCGCTATCAAAAAGGCTTCGATTGAGCTCACCCATAGACGTAAGTGTCGCCTCACTCAATAAAACAATGTCATTACTCAGAAAGTCCGCTGGTGATGCAGGCGCAATAGTTTGATCGTTAAAGCGCTCTTTTTCTCGTTCAAGGATGTAGTTCGACACCCAACTTTCCGTTACTTCAACAAACAAACTTGTCATTCTGAAATAGAATAAGTTAATGACAACCACCAGTGCACCAAAACCAAAAAATAGCTGGGCGCGAATGCCTTTAAGCATTGCCAAGCCCCTCTAGCTTATAACCAATATTGCCTATAGTGGCGAGAGTCAACGCTGAGCTTGATTGCGCAAGTGCCTTGCGCAAATTGTAAATGTGGGACTTCAATGGATTACTCTCCGGTAATTCGTCATTGTATAAAGTGCTTATCAAATCACTGCGTGCCACAGGATTGGGATAAGCTTTTGCCAATTCGTAAAGCAGTTGAAAGCCAACTTTAGTCAGTTTGATGACATTGTCGTTGAAGGTGGCGGTGTACGCTTTGGTATCAAGTCGTAAGGGGCCTTTTTCAAGTACCGTATTGGTGTGTAATGCAGGTCGGCGAGCCAGCGCTTGGCAACGGAAAGCCAACTCACGAAGATCGCAGGGTTTTGTCAGATAATCGTCTGTCCCAGACATAAACCCCTTGGCTTTATCTTCAAATGCATCTCGTGCGGTAAGCATTAAAATGGGGGTGATACGCCGCTGTGCAGCCTTTATTTGCTGGCAAACCGTAAGTCCATCGCAGTCGGGTAAATTAAGATCTAGCACAATCACGTCGTAGCTGTTTTCGGTTGCAAGGGATACGCCCAACTTTCCTTTGTCTGCAAAGTCGATATGCCAGTTAAGTCCTTCAAGAAAACGGCAAACTTGTTTTGCTAACGCCAAATTATCTTCAATGAGCAATATTGATAATGACTTCTCAGACATCCCTTCCTCCCATTACGTTATCGCGATTAATCAAACTGGTTTGATTATGTACCAAGCAGAGTGAACAAACAGTGAATTATCGGCACTTAGCGCTACACGTTACGGAAATGCACGCACGCTATTTCGACCATCCGCTTTGGCTTGATACAGCGCAATATCGGCTTGCTTGTAAAGCTCGTCATAACAGGCGCTTTGCGTATTACCTACCGCAACGCCGATGCTCACCGTCACACGAGCCTTCGCTTTGAACACACTTTCTTCTGCTTCGTGTCTAATCCTCTCAGCAATTGTCATTGCCGCGTGTTGGGCGGTATTAGGTAGCAAGATAACAAACTCTTCGCCTCCAATGCGTGCTAGAACATCGTCTTTGCGGCACAACGCTTTTAGCATAATCGCCAGCCGCACTAATACGTCGTCGCCCACATCGTGACCGTAGTTATCGTTGAGGGTTTTGAAGTGGTCAATATCCAATAATAAAAACGCCATTTCCATAGAGGTTTGACGCAGTACGGCTAACTTTCTATCGAGAAAACGTCGGTTGCCCACTTGAGTAAGAGGATCAGTTTCAGAAGCCACCAGCAAGGTCTCATTGGTTTGCTCAAGCCTGAGTAACTTCTGCTGCCTTAGTCTGAGCGCTAAGAAAAGCACCAAGCAGAAGAGTGATATGACAATTGACGTAAACAAGAAGAAAGTTGAGTGCTTGGCTTCTCGCTCGCGTTGCAGCAAGTCTTCTTGCAGTTGTATTAGTTCTCGCTCGGTCTTTAACTGGGTTTCTAGCTTTTTAATAATGCCGGCTTGCGTTACTGGCTGAATGGCATTTCTGCGCGCTATGTACTCAGCCTGCGTGTTCGCGGCATCTTCATAGTTTCCCAGTTTAAGCTCAAGCAGCGCTAAGCTTTCATAAAGTGCAATTTCACTTTCTACCGAGGTTTTGTTTTTCACCTTAACAATGCCGCTACGATATAAATCCAATGCTTCGTCGAATCGTTCAAGCGAGGTATAGAGCTTGGCTAAACCAAGGTACGCCGATGCCAACGCCTGTGGATAAGAGCCACCGCGTTCATCTTCTATCACATGGCGATACATCTTTACTGCAAGTTCGTGTTTACCTAACGCTTGGTATGCGTGCGCTAAATTCACGCTGGCTTCGCTGTAAGTAAAATCGTAAATAAATTCGTCATTTTCTAGCACAGCTTTAAAGATATTGAGCGCCTGCTCGTATTGCTGTGAGTTTAAGAAGGTTGTGCCTAGTCCGACCGTGGCATTCATTGCCATATCAGTATTGCCAAGGCCTTGGTGAATACTTGCCGCTTGCTTAAAATAATCCGCCGAATCATCGTAGTCTCCTTGGGAATTCAGCACGTTCCCCAAGTTGTTATACACCATGGCAAGGTCGGCAGCGTTGTCACTTAAGCGCGCGTATTTAATGGCTTCAATGTAGTATTTAACGGCATTATCAAAATCGACCACAAGCTCGTAGTACACGCCGATAGAGCGATGACAAATAGACAGCAAGTGTGCGTCGTCCGTTACTTGTGCGGTGCTAAGCGCCTGCGTTAAATACGTAAAGGCTTCGTTGTTTTTGCCTTGATACATACTCGACATACCTAAAAGGCGAAACGCTCTTGCCCGACTTAAGTCGTCTTCTTCTTGAACGCTAAAAGGCAACGCCTGCTTAGCATATTGCTCTGACAACGCTGGGTCTTGATACAAGTAGGTATCTGCGAGTTCTAGCAATAATGGTAACTGCGCCTTATCGCTTGGAGCTAAGGCGGTTAACTGTGCCTTTAACGTGGTAATACGCGCTTCGTTTGCAACTGCCTTAACCGATGCCACGAGCAACAGCATTAGCATCACAAGTCGTATAATCGTTAAATTGTTCGCTACCATATCACCAGAAAAAATTATTGTTATTATCAAAGCATTGACGGAACAGAAGCGATCTCGCTTTTATAAACGCCCCATAGTTGGGTATATGCTTTTGCCATTTCTAAGTCAAGAAAAAGGCTGCCCTTACGGGCTATTTTTAGTATTACTTTTGAACACTTCTGAATGTAAAAAACCCGATGAACAATTTCATCGGGCTTTTGAACGTAATCACACTATAAGACGCTGGTATAGTTATTCGTGTCTCAGTGCACTAATAGGGGCACACCGCGCAACACGAGCAGCATTTCCACCTACCGTCAGCCAAGCAATCAGTACCGACATTAAACCCGCCCCAATACAGATAGGTATAAGCAAGAAGATATCGATACGATATGGAAATTGCTGAAGCCAACTTAGCATCAGCCATACTGCAACTGGCCAAGCAATTACGTTGGCAAGTGCAACTGGCTGAGTGAACTGCCACACTAACAACTTCACAATATCACTCACTTCAGCCCCCATTACTTTGCGAATACCAATTTCTTTAGTTCGTCGCTCTGCGCTAAATGCGGCTAATCCGTATAAACCTAAACATGCAACAACAATCGCTAACACAGCAAAGGCACTAAACAGTTTCATTTGCGCATTTTCTTGCTGGTATTGGCGCTCTAACATGTCATTCAAGTAGCGAATGTTCACTGGCTCTAGCGGTACAACGCCGCGCCACACTTTCTCTACTGCTTCACGTACTGCTTTGTCGTTGTTTGACGCATAGGTAATAGTCGCGACTCTAAAGCGGTTGGGATCTAGCAAATAGATTGACGGGCGAATATCAAACTTTACAGAGCGGAAATAAATATCAGGGATTACGCCCACCACCGTTAATTCAGACATACTGCCGGCATACGAGCTTTGAATTGCAGCGCCAATGGCACTTTCTGGCGAATCAAAACCCAATTTAGTTACCGCAGAGCGATTAAGCACAATACTACCTTTGCCCATTGTATCGCCCTCTTCCCCTATGAAAACATCGCCACTGTTGGCCTCGTTAAACAATCGGCCAGCGATAGGGGTAACGTTATAGTCGTCAAAAAAGCCATAACCCATTGAATAGTAGTTGAGCAATGCAGTTACAGGTTCATTGTCATCATAACCAGGGCGCGTAAAGTTTGTATTGTTTTCATTGTCTTGAGACGGTACTTCAGATGAAAAACTCACGCCTTTCACTTCAGGAATTGCCTCTAGCTGACTTTTAAGGGCGTCTCTGTTGTCGCGCGCAGCGCTTATATTCAGCACTAGTTTGTTATCTGATGTATAGCCCAAGTCCATGTTGTTGGCGTGCTGTGTTTGCAGGTATACCACCGATGTACTAATCAGCAAGGCAATCGAAATTGCAAACTGTCCTACCACTAAGGCCGAACGTAATTTAGATGAACCACCTGCATCACTGCTTTTGCTCGCCTTTAACACACGACCTGGCATATACCGACTTAGCACTAATGCTGGGTAGCTACCTGCTCCTAGGCCTACTACAAGCACAATACCCGCTAATAAAAGCAATAAATCTGGTGACGAAAACAAATCGAACGTAATACTTTTATCAAGCACTTGGTTATAGAACGGCAGAGCAACTTCCACACCCACAAGTGCCAGCAATAGCGAAATAAACACTAGGCACACGGCTTCTACTAAAAATTGCACCGCAACTTGACCACGGCTTGCCCCAAGGACTTTACGCATCGCGACTTCGCGGGCACGCAGACCTGCTCGAGCGGTAGACAGGTTCATAAAGTTAACACAAGCAATTAGCAGTATTAACATTGCCACCAGCGAGAATGTAAAGACCATACGGTCGTTACCTAACTCAGTAAAATCGCCCATGTTACCCGCATGCTTATAGGCGTGAAGATGTAAGTCTTCTAGCGGCATAAAGCGCAGCTGCACAGAATCCGTGACTTTTCTATCGCCCATCACGCCGCCCATGTCCTTGGCGTTTTGCGCGTAGGGGCTTTCATTGTTTAACCAGTAATTTAAACGCGCTTGTACTTGTTCAAGCTGCACGCCTTCGCGTAGTTTGAAGTAAGAATACACATTTACACTATTCCATGTATTAAGGAGTCCATCAAAGGTACTAAACAGTTGCACGTCCATGTAAACCAGCATGCTAATATCAAGGTGCGTATTCTCTGGTAAGTCTTTCAGAACACCTGAAATCGCCAGCTCAATTGGCCTACCCGCTACGCAGCATAATGTAAGGGTTTCGCCAATTACGTCGGTGCGTCCGAAGTAACGAATGGCAGTTTCTTCAGTAACTAATAGATCGTTCGGCTTGGCAAAGCTCTGCTCAATTGAGCCGTGAACAAGGGGTAAATCGAAGATGTCGAAGAAGTACTCTTCACCCACCAGCACACTGTCTTCAAAACCTTCACCGTCTTTTCTGATAGTGGTATTCATCGAGAAGATGCGTGCGCCCACTTCAATTTCATTTGGCATAAAATCGCGTACAGCAGGCATTACCATGCCGGCACTGCGTACGGTAAGAAACGAAGACCTACCGGGGTTAATGTACGCTGTATGCATGCGCACAACACGGCTACTGTCAGTCATCCATGCATCATAACCCGACTCTGAACGCACAAATAACATGATCAGAATGCAGCTCATTAAACCAATCGCAAGGCCTATGATATTAATCGCAGAAAACAGTGGCTTTTTGATGATATTGCGCCAGGCAATAAGAATATAATTACTAAACATAGTGCTACCCTGCCGTTATGCCGCTTTCACATTTTCGGTAACCACGTGGCCATCGAATAAGTGGATTGTGCGTCGTGCGTAGTCAGCGTGTGACGGACTGTGTGTCACCATGACAATAGTGGTGCCTTCGTCGTTGAGTGCCTGCAGCATTTCCATTACTTCTTGACCATGGGCACTGTCTAGGTTCCCCGTTGGTTCATCGGCAAGGATCATCGACTGCCCACCAACCACGGCGCGTGCAACTGCAACTCGCTGTTGCTGACCGCCTGAAAGTTGCCCTGGCATGTGCTTGGCACGATGGGCAATGCCAACCTTGTCCATCACCTCAGCAACGCGCTTCCTGCGCTCACTTGCACTGATGTTGTGATAGAGCAGCGCAAGCTCGATATTCTCTTGCACGGTAAGCTCATCAATCAGGTTAAAGTTTTGAAAAATAAAGCCAATGTGGTGCTTCCTGATTTTCGAAAGCTGAGATTCGTTATAGTCAGCAATGTTTTCATCATTAAACCAGTACTCACCTGTACTTGGGTTATCAAGCATACCAATTATGTTTAACAGCGTTGATTTTCCGCAGCCTGAGGGACCCATAATGGCTACAAACTCGCCTTTTTCTATTTCGATATTGACCCCGTTGAGGGCAAGTGTTTCAACTTCGTCAGTTTGGTAAATTCGCTTAAGATCGTTCATTTTCAACATTGTTCGTCCCTCATTTCTGGTCAATATATAAAACTTGCATGTCTAGATAGTCGGCGTATGAGCTCGTTATCACTTGTTCGCCAACCGATAAGCCTTCAATAACTTCAATAGCGTTGTTGTTGCGTCTGCCCAGTCGTACACTGCGACGAGTGGCCTGTGTTCCATCGCTACTCACAACAAATACCCAGTTCCCCCCCGTGTCTTGATAAAACGCACTGTTGGGAATAAGTACGGCTTCACTGGCATCCCCCAAAGTGAGCTTCATTTGTAAGGTTTGGCCACGGCGAATATCTGATGGCTGTTGTTGGTTAAAGGTAAGGTCAACTTCAAACTGGCCGTTTTGCACCTGCGGATAAATTTTGCTGATAGTGAGCTGATAATCGTCAAACACCGCTTGCTGCCCTAAATCGATGCGCGGAAGATAAAACTCGTCCACCAGCACACTCACTTTAAAGTCGTCTGGTGTATCAATTTGACCCAAGCGTTCACCGCGCCCAATGCTTTGGCCCACTTCAACACTAAAACCAGACAATTTGCCGCCCACTGGCGCGCGTACATTCATGTTCTCAAGGTTTTTGCGTGATATTTCTAGATTGTGCTCTAGGCGTTCGCCTGTACTTTTTAAGAAGGCGAGTTGTGACTCTTGCATTCGCGCATCAGATGCCTGGCTTTCTTTGGTAAGTGCTAAGCGCTGTTTATACCAATACAACTCGTCTGCGGTATCGTCGTATTGAGATTGACTTATAGAGTTAGTCGCTAACAGTGACGCTTCGCGTTCTAGCTTGCGAGTAAGTAGCTTTATTTGGTATTCGATATCGACCAAATCACGCTTATGCTGCAAGCGATTTTGTTCAAGGTTTAATTCAATACTGCGAATATTGTTAAGCTGCTCGGCAACCCGCGCCTCATTGCCTAGTACATTCAGCTGCAGGCTGGCATTTGACAGTTCTACAATGAGATCGCCCGCCGCTAGCTGTGCACCGTCTTCAACTAAAATACGCTCAACCCTACCGCCTTCAATGGCATCTAGATAAAGCGTACGACTTGGCACTACTCGCCCTCTAACGGGAATAAAGTCTTCAAATGTGCCGCGTGTCACGCTTGCCACAGATAAACGCTGCCCGTCGACAGACAAGCTTTTACTTTCGAAAGTGAACGCCTTATAAAAACCAAACAATACAAACAAGGCTACGGCAATTAGTGCGTATGGCGTGGTGTACCACGGCTTTGCTTTCTTCACCTTTCTGTCCATAGTTGCACCTGAATGTGCTGACTTGGCTTTCGCGTCTATGCTGCTAAGTTGAGTCATGGTTACTCTTTTTTTATTGGTTGACGGTTATGTGCAATGGTCACAACACGTTCAGCTAGGTACAGCCTTTGCTATATCAACCTACAGTGATGGACGTTATCTTGCGATGACTAACACAAGAAGCATTCCATAATCACAAGACACTGATTTTTAATAAATTTAATGATTAAGCACGAAAATTTGAATTACATTAAGTGTACGTTTATGAACAGTTGGTGTACGTTAATGAACACTAGAACAGCCATGGGGATAACATGAAGCAACAAGGAAGCGTGTTACTGGTAGATGACGATGAAGATATCTTGGTGGCAGGAAAACTGCTGCTCAAGCGCTTTTTTTCAGACGTTAGAATTTGTAACCAACCCGAACACATCCCTGTATTACTGAGCGAGCATCAATTTGATGCCATATTGCTTGATATGAATTTTGGGCCCGGCGAGAGTACTGGCGAGCAAGGGTATAATTGGTTAGATAAAATCATTGCTATCGATCCACAAGCGGTAGTAATTATGATTACGGCACATGGCGGTATTGATACCGCTGTTGAAGTTATGAAACGCGGCGCAACCGATTTTATTGCCAAGCCATGGCAGAACGAAAAGGTAATAGCGACAGTTTCTTCTGCGGTAAAATTAGGACAGTCACGCGGTGAAGCAAGCGCGCTGCGCCAAACGAACCAAACGCTCACCAAGCTAACAAGCAAAAACAGTCAGCCTTTCATTGCCAGCGCAAGTGCAATGCAACCCGTAATGAATATTGTAGAGCGCTGCGCCCCTACCGATGCCAATGTGTTGATACTGGGTGAAAACGGCACGGGTAAAGAGGTTATAGCACGGGCTATTCACGATAGAAGCACGCGTAGCGACAACGTTTTTATTACGGTGGACTTAGGTGCGGTGCCAGAGTCGTTATTTGAAAGTGAATTATTCGGCCACAAAAAAGGGGCATTCACAGGCGCGATGGACGATCGCGTAGGGCGAATTTTAGCTGCCAATGGCGGTACGTTGTTTTTAGATGAAATTGGTAATTTACCAATGCATTTGCAAGCCAAACTGCTTGCAGTACTTGCCCAGCGCGAAGTTACACCCGTGGGCGCAAATAAAGCAACGCCCTTTAACGTACGGATATTGGCTGCCACCAATATGCCCATAGACCAATTACGCGACGAACGCCGTTTTCGCCAAGACTTATTATTTAGACTCAACACCGTTGAACTTACATTACCCGCTTTGCGTCAACGACAAGAGGACATTATCCCCATTGCCACTATGTACCTGGCAGATTACGCACGAAAATATGCCAAAGACGGTATTCGTTTAAGCGCTGCGTTACAAGATGCGTTTCTTGCTTACTCGTGGCCCGGCAATATACGCGAGCTTAAACACGCCATAGAGCGCGCTGTCATTTTATGTAATGGCGATGAATTGCGGTTAGAGGACTTCCAGCTTAGCCATGCTGTAACATCAGTAGCATCACAAATGCCTGCCTTGCAAAGCGAGCATGCAGTACAAGACATAGCATGTACTCACTCAACGGCACCTCCAGAATTAACACAACCCACCAGCGCAGCGGGCGAACAATTTAACTTAGAAGAAATTGAAAAGCAGACCATTGCCAAAGCACTCAAAGCCTACCGTTATAACATTAGTCATGCCGCAAAAGCACTTGGGCTTACACGGGCTGCCCTTTATAGACGGATGGAAAAACATGGGCTTTAATCGATTTTCGCTACTACTAAGCATACGCGTGTGCTGCTTAATGGCATCGGTAGCCTTAGCAGCATTTTTGTGGTTCACCCCAGGCTACACAGCAACATTTGTACTTACCGTAATAGTGGCTGTAGGCCTTGGCTTTGAAACCAGAAAGTTTGTTAGCAAAACCAATGCTGAACTTACCCGCTTTTTGGAATCGGTACGCCATGGCGAACTGACTCAACGCTTTGCGTACCCTGAGTTTGGAAGCGGTTTTGAAAAACTGGGCGAGACCTTTACTGGTATTTTAAGCGACCTTCAGCAAAAACGTACCGAACAAGAGCAAACACTTCGGCACTTAAAAGCACTCGTTGAACAAGTGCCTGTACCGCTGTTAAGCCTATATGAAAATGGCGAAATAGTGCTGTGGAATCACAATGCTCGTAAGTTATTTGGCACCGTTCTGGTAAAAGACAAGCATGACTTAGCACAATTTTCCCCGCACTTAGCCACCACCTTGGTCAATATTAGGCCCGGCGAAAAAGAGCTCGTTGAATTTGAAGCCGATGGCAGCACTCATAAACTAACCGTGTCTGTATCGCATATAATTATTGCCGGTAAACAAGAAAAGCTTATCAGCTTACAAGATATCAATAGCGAGTTGGGCTTGGCGCAGTTACAGGCATGGCAAGCACTGGTTCGCGTGCTTACCCACGAAATCATGAATAGTATTACGCCCGTGGCGTCGCTAGCTGATACCACATCGCACTTAGTGAAAGATATTAAGCAAAACTACCAGCACAGCGACATGCTGTTGGCCGACTTGGATGATGTAGAACATGCTGCTGATACCCTATCTCGCCGCAGTAACGGGTTAATGCAGTTTGTAGGTAGTTATAAAAAACTCACGCGTTTACCCGCCCCCGATTTGCAACCTGTGAAGGTTAACGAGTTGCTAGAGCAAACTATTGCTGTGTTTGCTCAATCTTGGCAGCAAAAAGGCATAACTATTGATACGCAGCTGGGCTCAGCGCCTATTGTGATAGACGCCGACAGAAGCATGATTGAGCAAATCATAGTGAACATTATGCATAACGCGGAGCATGCTCTTAGTCAAAGTAACAACCCCAAGGTAACCATTAGTGTTCACCTAACCAAGCGCAGTAGATGTGTGATTGAAATAGCCGATAACGGCCCTGGTGTAGCCGATGACATCATCAGTAAAGTGTTTGTACCGTTTTTCACTACCAAGCGTGAAGGCACAGGCGTTGGGCTTGCGCTAACTCAGCAAATTATGGTGGCGCATGGCGGTCAAGTTAACATAAGAAACCTTGAAAGTGGCGGCGCGTGTTTTAGTTTGGTGTTTTAATTTATCGCTTTGCTTTGATATTGGGTAGAACGTGACTTGTTACGATACTGCTTACGCCATGTAGACACATTCACACCGAATGTTCGCTTGAACAACCGGTTAAAGTGACCAGGGTCTTGATACCCCACAGCCCAAGCTATTTCTTCAGCACTTTTGTCACTATGCTTTAGGTATTCTTTGCCCTGTTCAATTCGCAGTTGCTGCAAGTAACCAAGTGGCGTTTCGCCCGTTGCGTCTTTAAAACGACGCTTGAAAGTTCGCTCTGTCATATTCACTTTCGCAGCCATATCCGCAACACTGATCTGCTCAGTGAAATGGATTTCTAACCATTGCTGCACAGTAAGAATATCGTCATCTTGGTGATAAGTTTGGTGATTGATTGATGCCATATCGCTAGTAACGCCTCGGCGGAAGTCCACCAAGAATGTTTGTTCTATCGCTTCGCCTACTTTTTTGCTCGACATTCGAGACACCAAGTAGACAATAATTTCTATGGCTGCATTTAAGCCAGCTGAGCAATATAGCTCTCCCGTTGCGGTTATAAAGCGATCAGTTCTTACGTCAACTTTGGGGAACGATTTTGCAAAATGCGCTTGCTTGTGCCAGTGCGTTGTACTCATCCTGTCATCGAGTAAGCCAGCTTTTGCGAGAAAGTATGCGCCCGTGGCAGCAGCCATAATAGGTATACCCTGTTCATGCCACAATCGAAGCTTTGGATACAATTCTTCTTGCTGATCCAATAAAGTATCAACGTCTCCCCATACGCTGTGCAGCAGCACCAAGTCAGTTTCTGTAATATCAGCAAGTGCGCAATCGGGAATGATTGCTAGGCCGCTAAAGGTTTTCGTGGGTTTTCCGTCAATGGTTACTAGCTTAATCGCGATAGGCATTCCAAATAGTCTTTCTTGTAAATCTGAAGCGAACTTTAGTACATCGTGAGTCAGACCCATACTAAGGCCCATGGTGTTCTCGCTGGCAAATAGCGTTACGTGATTTAGCATGCTTGTCCTTTTTTGCATAACCCTTTTATGAATGGCCGTAATAGTATCTGCGCATCTAAGTGGTGTTAGCCTGCGCGATATCACACTATTGCCAAAATCACATTAGTGGCCCGAATGGCCAATTAATTGTCCCAAGTCACACTGTTAACATTATTTTCACAAAATTACTATGAATACAGGCTCAATTTTGTGGAGACAAGGGATGCAATTTACTGAAGAGCACGATGCCTTAAGAAAAACCGTTCATGAGTTTGTTAACCAAGAAATGGACCCCTTCATCGAGGAGTGGGAGCACGAAGGAATAGCACCACTTCATGCCCTCTTTAAGAAAATGGGTAACTTGGGGCTATTAGGTATTCAAAAGCCTGAAGCATACGGTGGGTCAGGTTTAGATTACAGCTACAACCTTGTATTTGCTGAAGAAATTGGCCGAGCTTATGGTGGCTCTGTACCCATGGCGATTGGCGTACAAACCGATATGGCAACACCCGCGCTGGCGCGTTTTGGTAGCGATGAACTCAAGCGAGATTTTTTAGCGCCGGCGATTGCAGGCGATATGGTGGCCTGTATAGGTGTCAGTGAGCCCGGAGCAGGCTCTGATGTTGCAGGACTTAAAACCACCGCCAGAACCGAGGGCGACGACTATGTCATCAACGGTACAAAAATGTGGATAACGAATGCTACACAAGCCGATTGGATTTGTCTTCTCGCCAACACCAGTAATGGACAAGTTCACGCCAATAAATCGCTAATTGTAGTACCGCTCAACACCCCTGGCATCACTATCAGTAAACCACTCAATAAACTTGGAATGCGCGCCAGTGACACTGGGCAAATTTTCTTTGACGACGTGAGAGTGCCAAAACGTTTTCTTATTGGTGAAGAGAACAAAGGTTTCACCATGCAAATGATGCAATTTCAGGAAGAGCGAATGTACGCGGCGGCGAGTGCGCTTAAAGGTATGGAACGCATCATTACCGACACCATTGAATGGACTAAAGAGCGTCATACCTTTGGGCAGCCGGTAATTAACAATCAAACTGTTCACTTTAAACTAGCCGAATTACAAAGCGAAGTAGAAGCACTTCGCGCGTTAACGTGGCAAGCCTGCCAAGAGCACATAGATGGTAAAGACGCCACATACTTAGCGTCTATCGCGAAATTGAAAAGCGGCCGATTGTGGCGACAAGTTACTGATGGATGCCTGCAGTATTGGGGGGGTATGGGCTTTATGTGGGATAACCCCGTAGCACGCGCGTATCGCGACACCCGCATACTGTCGATAGCGGGCGGCAGTGACGAAATGATGCTTGGCATTATTGCTAAGTACATGGACATATTCCCTAAACGTAGATAACGCTCTGGTGCACTATGAATGCGGTAAACACGCTTTTAAACGATAATCTTAAACTCCCCGTTATTTGTGCGCCTATGTTTTTGGTGTCTACACCAAAGCTGGTGATTAGCGCCTGCAAAAATGGCGTGGTCGGGAGCTTTCCGGCATTTAACACGCGTACGCAAGCGGCACTGGATGAATGGTTAACGACTATTGCGACAGCCCTTGAAGCAGAGCAAGTTGCAAACCCCGGTGCATGTGTCGCTCCTTTTGCCGTTAATCTGGTGGTTCACCCCTCTAATAAGCGGTTAGATGCAGATTTCGATGTGGTAAGAAAACACAAAGTTCCTTTCGTGATCACAAGCCAGGGCAACCCAAGTGCCATTACCCAAGCCGTGCATGAGTGGGGCGGTATTGTATTTCACGATGTCATTAATGTTGCCCATGCCAAAAAAGCGATAAAGGCAGGCGTAGATGGTCTTATTCTAGTGGCTTCTGGCGCAGGGGGGCATGCAGGAGAGGTGAACCCGTTTGCTTTAGTGCGTGAAGTGCGCGAGTTTTGGCACGGCCCCATTGTGTTAGCGGGTTCAATAAATGATGGGTTTGGCATACGAGCGGCTGAAGTGTTAGGCGCAAATTACAGCTATATGGGTACCCGCTTTATCGCAACCGAAGAAGCGGAAGTGGACCCTGACTACAAGGCCATGTTAGTTACATCGAGCGTAGATGACTTGGTATTTACCGACACGTTCACTGGCGTAAAGTGCCACTTTCTAAAGCCTTCTATTGCTCGCGCCGGCGTTGATTTAGGGGATATTGAAGGCAAAGACAGTGTCGATTTAGACCTTGGTGGCAGCAATGCATGGAAAGACATGTGGAGCGCAGGCCACGGTGTGAGTGGCATTCACAGCGTGATTTCAGTAAAGCAGCTTGTCACTCAGTTGCACGAAGAATACCAGCGCGCGGTGGGAACTGAACCGTTTCCCCACACTCGTTCAAATCATCATATCAAGAGCGCATAAATTATGGCTGTTATCTCTTCAACAATCGATACACAAAGTCATGAGTTTCAAGCCAACTTCGCGGTAATGCTAGATGCAGTAAACGAATTTAAAGAGATAGAAAGGCGCGTTGTTGTAAAAGCTCAAGAAAAAGCACCGCGTTACGAACAAAAAGGGCTTTTGTCGCCAAGAGACAGGTTGTCACTGCTTCTGGATGCAGATAAACCCTTCATGCCATTGGCAAGTCTGTGCGGCTATATGCAAGAGGGCGATAAGGATGGCAGCGCCGCGGGCGGTGGTGTAATAGCGGGTATTGGCTATGTAGCGAACACGCGCTGCATCGTTATGGTGGATGACTATCTCACTAGGGGTGGCAGTATTACTGAACTTGGTAGTAAAAAGCGTCTTCGCATGTACCACATAGCGCTTCAGCAAAAGCTACCGGTTATTGCACTTTCACAAAGCGGTGGCGGTGATTTGACATCTCTTGGTGACTGGTTTGGTTTTTCCGCTGCCGGCTTTGCTATGCAGGCGCGTTTGTCTGCGGCAGGTGTTCCACAAATTACGGTTGTCCATGGAAGCGCTACTGCAGGCGGCGCTTATCAACCTGGTCTATCAGACTACGTGGTAATGATTAAAGAGCAGTCTACCGTTTATCTTGCGGGTCCGCCTTTGCTCAAAGCAGCCACCGGCGAAATTGCTACCGACGAAGAAATTGGTGGGGCACAAATGCACGGTGAAGTGTCTGGCGTAGCCGATTTTATTGCTCAAGATGATGCCGACAGTATCCGTATTGCACGCGAGATAGCAGCATCACTTCAGTGGGGTCACAGCGCAAGCCAATCGCAAAACCTACATAACAACCCACCTATCTACGCCTCGTCAGAGTTACTTGGCGTGGTGCCTAAAGACGCTAAAACCCCTTACGATGTGCGCGAAGTCATTGCTCGCGTGGCAGACAGCTCAGATTTTGTCGATTTTAAACCCGAATTTGATATGGGCACAGTTTGTGGCTTCATCACCATCGAGGGACAACGCTGTGGTGTGGTTGGCAACAACGCCCCCATTACCGCCAATGGTGCTGCCAAAGCAGCTCAGTTTATTCAACTATGTGAGCAAGCGGGCACCCCCATCACATTTTTGCATAACACCACTGGCTTTTTAGTTGGTACAGAGTCGGAGCGCGCGGGCATCATCAAACATGGCGCAAAGCTTATTCAAGCCGTAACTAATTGCACAGTACCCAAGGTTAGTATTGTGCTTGGTGGTTCGTTTGGTGCTGGCAACTATGCTATGGCGGGGCGAGGTATAGAGCCTGACTTCATGTTTGCTTGGCCAAGAACAGTGGTGGCGGTAATGGGGCCCGCACAAGCTGGTAGTGTGCTGCGCACAGTTGCCCACGCCAAAATGGCGCGCAGTGGCGAGGTTGACAACGCAAAGCTAACAGCGCTTGAGCAACATACTGTCAGCGTAATGGAAGCCAAATCCCGAGCACTGGCAAATTCAGCCAGATTGTGGGACGACGGTATTATCGACCCTCAAGACACACGCGCAGTACTCGCGTTTGTGCTGTCGATTTGCCGAGCAGCGAAAAACAAACACCTTAACCCAACAAGTTTTGGTATTGGTCGGCTTTAAACACTAAGCCTGATAACGGAATACGCTATATGACACAGTTTGACACGCATTCGTTTGACGAAATCACCACCGCAGTCACCAACAACATACTGCATATTAGTTTCAACCGGCCTCACAAGAAAAACGCGATGAACTTAGCGCTAGTCAACGACGTGATTACGTGCTTTGACATGCTTGAATCTAGTGGAATACGCGCCGTAGTGATTGAGGGTAGCGATGGCAATTTTTGTGCGGGTGGCGACATCTCTGACATGCATTTATCCGCCCTTGGCGAGCAGGAGCGCGACCATACAATATGGCAATTTAATCGCAGTTTTGGCCACATGATAACGAAAGTAAAACATGCTCCCACTGTGGTGGTGGCGGTGGTAGAAGGTGCTGTTCTAGGGGGCGGATTCGGTCTTGCCTGTGTTGCGGATATTACGCTTGCCAGTGACACCGCTTTTTTCGCATTACCTGAAACAGGATTAGGTGTAATTCCCGCCCAAATTGCGCCATTTGTCGCGATGCGCCTTGGCGTAGATCAGGCTAAGCGCTTAGCACTAACCGGAGAAAAGCTAAATGCTCAGCAAGCTCTGCAATTAGGTTTAGTGCATCAAGTAAGTTCAACGACAACATTAGGCGCAACCCTTGATGACTTGCTCAGCAAAATAAAGCGTTGCGCGCCTAAAGCGAACGCCATCACCAAAAAGCTCTTGCTGGAAGTGAATGATCAACCATTAGAACCTTTGCTTGATCACGCTGCCTCGCAATTTGTTCAGTCCCTTTCTTCTTCAGAGGGCGTGGAAGGAACCCAAGCGTTTATGCACAAACGCGCCCCCTCATGGTACGAGTAAATCAATTATGACAACGTTAATTAGAAAGATTGTAGTGGCTAACCGCGGAGAAATAGCCTGCCGCATTATTCGTACCGCCCATGAGCAAGGTTTTTTTACCGTTGCTCTTTACAGCGACGCTGATGCTAACGCACTCCACGTAAAGCAGGCAGATGAGGCCGTGCGCATAGGTGCCGCTGATGCCGTTTCTTCGTATTTGAACATTGACAGTATTATTCGTGCAGCGAAATTGACTAATGCAGATGCTGTTCATCCGGGCTATGGCTTTTTGTCGGAAAATGCCGATTTCGCAAACGCATGCGAAGCGGCGAACCTAATATTTATAGGTCCAAGTGCTAATGCTATTGAGTTGATGGGCAGCAAACGACTATCGAAATTAGCGATGATTAAGGCGGGTGTACCCTGCGTTCCGGGGTATCAAGGCGCTGAGCAAAGTAATGCCACACTACTTCAAAAAGCCAACGAAATAGGTTTCCCTATTATGGTAAAGGCCAGTGCTGGGGGCGGCGGAAAAGGAATGCGCTTGGTACACGATGCCACAGACCTAGCATCGCAAATTACTATGGCACGCTCGGAGGCTCTGAATGCTTTTGGCAGTGATGAGCTTATTTTAGAGCGAGCGTTGATATCGCCACGGCATATTGAAATTCAAGTGTTTGCCGACAACAAGGGTAACACTATATACCTAGGTGAGCGTGACTGTTCTATACAACGCAGGCATCAAAAAGTTATTGAAGAAGCGCCCTCCCCCTTCATTGATGCTGAACTTCGCAAGCGCATGGGCGACGCCGCTGTTAACGCAGCGAAAGCGTGCGGCTATCGGGGAGCGGGTACAGTTGAATTTTTAGTAGATGAAGACAGGCAGTTCTACTTTTTAGAAATGAACACACGCCTGCAAGTCGAACATCCGGTTACTGAAATGGTCACTGGCATTGACCTAGTAGCGTGGCAACTCAGCGTGGCCTGTGGTGAACCACTACCGCTATCACAAAACGACATAACTATAACAGGTCATGCCATCGAGGCACGCTTGTATGCCGAAGATCCTAGGCAAGATTTTATGCCTCAAACTGGAAACGTTTATTGCTGGCGCGAGGCAGACAACACCAGAACTGACCACGGCATCTACACAAATCAAAAAGTAAGCACTCACTATGATCCAATGCTCGCCAAAGTTATAGTGTGGGCGGAAAACAGAAACACAGCTGCGCGCAAACTCAGCCGCGCCCTGTATCAAACGCAACTGCTTGGGGTAAACACCAACAAACACTTCTTGCAGAATATACTTACCAGTACGGCATTTCTTAGTAACGACGTGACCACTAATTTTATCAGTAAATATGCTGATACCGATGAAATGCGTGGTGCCTCCTCGCCCTCTTTTGCACTGTTAGCCATCGCAACAGTACTCTTTAGTACGCAACATGAAATTCGCGCTGAAAAATGGGAGAACACCACTCCACTAGATTACCCAATAAAGCTGCTGTGTGACGGCGAAACCACGTTACTCACTGTTACACATCAATTAGGGCAGTTTGTTGTGCGCTGTAAGCTAACTAAACAACAAGTGACCATTTATTTGGTTAGCCAAACCCCAAACACCGCTGTTATAGAGTTTGATAACCGACGACACTTGATTAGCTACGCAATAAAACAAAACAGCCTGTTTATTGATGATGGAAGTGGACATTTTCATATTGAGCAAGTAACTCACCAGCCCACACAACCTTTATTAGGCGATGATCCACAGCAGTGCACCGATATTTGCGCTGTGATGGATGGCGTTATTGTTGCGCTTATGCTGGAAAATGGCGCCGACGTTAAGGCAGGCGATACGGTTGCCATTATGGAAGCGATGAAAATGGAACATCCGCTAAAAGCCAAGACTAGTGGATTAGTAAGCCTAAGTACTTTACGCGCTGGCGATCAGGTTAAATCTAAGCAGGTAATAGCAACCATTTTGCCGAATAAGGAGCCATCTGATGCGTAGTAATACTGTGCGTATTGGCGGGGCATCCGCCTTCTACGGAGATAGCCAGTTATCTGCACGACAACTGGTGGACAAGGGAAACATTGATTACCTCGTTTTTGATTACTTGGCTGAAGTAACGATGGCTATTTTGTCTCAAGCTCACAAAAAAGATCCTCGCCTAGGTTACGCCATTGATTTTGTCACCGTGGCGATGAACGACGTACTAAAAGATTGCGCAGAAAAAGGTATTAAAATTATTGCGAATGCGGGTGGCGTGAATGTACCAGGTTGCATAGCCGCACTAAAAGCGCTGTGCGCTGAAAAAGATATAAACCTAAATATTGTAGGCGTATATGGCGACAACTTACTGCCACTGCATCACGACATAGATGGCAAACAACAACGTTTTAATACCGTTAGCACAGATACTAGTGATCTGGATTCAGGTCGCGCGCTTCCTGAACACCTTTCGTCGATGAATGCCTATCTTGGTGCCACTCCAATCGCCGATGCTTTAGCGGCGGGCGCCGACATTGTTATCACAGGGCGTGTAGTTGATAGCGCCTTAGTACTAGGGCCCCTAATTCACGAGTTTAACTGGCAAACAGATGATTATGACCTATTGGCGCAAGGTGCACTTGCAGGGCACATTATTGAATGTGGTGCGCAATGCACTGGGGGAAATTTTACTGATTGGGAAACTGTACCCAACTTTGCCAACATGAGCTACCCCATTGCAGAAGTGAATGCCTCTGGAGAATTTACCGTTTCCATTGCCCCTAATACTGGTGGCATTGCAACTACGGCGAGCGTTGCTGAGCAACTTGTTTATGAAATTGGTGATCCTGCCAACTATTTGCTGCCCGACGTGGCCTGCGACTTCACAGACGTACATCTTACTCAAATTAGCCAAGACAACGTTATGGTATCAGGCGCTAAGGGGCGAGCGCCGGGGAATAACTACAAGGTGTGCGCGACCTACGTTGATGGCTTCAAACTTACGGGCACTTTTTTTATTGCCGGGTTAAACGTTAAAAATAAAGCGCTCGCTAATATCAATGCCCTAGTCTCGCGCACGGAGCATGCCTTACAACAAAAAGGAATGCCCCCCTACATCGATACTTGCATTGAGATATTAGGCACCGAAGCGACTTTTGGCCCTCATGCCACGGCGCAACATGCCAAAGAAGTAGTGGCCAGATTTACACTTCACCACAACAACATTAAAGCGCTTTATTTTGCTGCTAGCGAGATGGCGTATTTGGCGACGTCGGCAGCGCCAGGAATGGCAGCATTTGGCACTGGCCGGCCCAAACCTCAGCCACTTATTCGTATTCATTCATTTCTTATCGATAAAAGTACAGTGGATGTGCAAATTCAAAAAAACGACACCGTAATCAGTAGCAAAATATACGACGCTGCACAGTTCAGTGAGCCTGCCGAGGGTACCACTTATGCTTTATCTGACAGCCGCTACGGGCCTATTGATAAGAGCACTGACACTACTTCGGTGCCACTTATTGAACTGGCTTATGCGAGAAGCGGTGACAAGGGAGACAACTTGAATATTGGTGTTATTGCGCGCCACCCTTACCTAGTGCGTTTTTTATATCACGCATTAAGTGAATCGGTTGTTCAGGCGTTTTTTGCTTATGCCGTAAAGGGAGACGTTAAACGCTACAGCCTTCCTGGAATAAACGGGTTCAATTTTTTCATAACCCAAGCGCTTGGTGGTGGCGGCACAGCCTCGCTTCGAACGGATAGTCAAGGAAAGTCAGCGGCTCAAACTCTGCTAACTATGATGCTAGAGGTTCCCACATCGCTTATGCCTTACACCAAAAGCGGAGGTCGTTAAATGCCTTATCAATCAAGTTTAGCCGCTGACAGCTTTATCAATACAACCATTGTCATTACAGGCGGCGGTAGTGGTATTGGTCGATGCACAGCACACGAATTGGCGTCGTTGGGCGCTACTGTTGTACTTTTAGGAAGAAGCGAAGACAAACTCATTTCAACTGTTGAAGAAATAAAGGAAGACGGTGGCTCTGCAAGCTACTACTGCTTAGATATTCGTGACGAAGAGGCTGTAAGCGCAACCTTAGACGCGATGTTAATAGAGCACCCTAGAGTGCATGGACTCGTGAATATGGCCGGCGGCCAATTTAGAGCACCACTTAGCGCCATATCGCAGAAGGGCTTTGAGCGAGTAGTGCAAACCAACTTATTAGGTGGTTTTTTAATGGCAAAGAACCTATTCAATAAACACTTTGAGGCGCACGGCGGCAACATAGTGAATATTACGGCAGACAACAAGAACGGTATGCCTGGTATGGGCCATTCCGGCGCTGCACGCGCAGGAGTAGAAAATCTTACCAAAACTGCCGCATGGGAATGGGGACCGCACGGCGTTCGCGTCAATACCGTTGCGCCAGGTTGGGTGGCCTCATCAGGTTTAGATACCTACCCAGACGACATGAAGCAGGCATTGCGTAATCTAAAACACGCCGTTCCGCTTGGCAGGATTGCCAGTGAAGCAGAAATTTCAGCCACGGTGTGTTTTTTACTTAGTCGAGGCGCAAACTTTATAACCGGACAAACACTTTTTGTGGATGGTGGTGCGAGTATGGGCTCAGCCCCTGCACTGTATCCGTTAAAGCACTCTGACAAGCCCACCAGTGAAACATGGAATGGCTTTCATCGCAGCGCAATCCCACGCGTATTGCAATAACCGCAAGGACATCAGCATGAACCAACAAGAACTCGAAAAAAATTTAGTGGAACGCGTGGCAATGGGCGATCTTCTGCGACGACGAGCTAGAGACAGTGCCACCCTACCCGCGTTGGTCGACTACTATGGCGACGCACGCCGTGAAGTAAGCTATGGCGAGTTAAACAATAGAGTAAATCAATTGGCACACGCGCTTATACAAGAGGGAGTAAAACAAGGCGATAAACTGGCCATATTAGCCATTAATCAGATAGATGTAGTGGTTACTTATTTTGCCTGTTACAAACTTGGCGTTATTGCAGTTCCTATCAACTTTATGCAAAGCGTTGACGATGTGCGCTTTAATTTGGAACACAGCGAAACTCGCGTTATTGTTTATGACCCTATGCTTGCTGATCTGGTGCACGCGAGCACACAGAACAATAACAACCTTGCTTTTACCATCGCGTTAGGCGAAGACAAAGGCCGCGCAACCTTCGCGTTTAAATCCTTTATTGCACAGCGTGACACTGCTGAAGTTGAAGACAGAATCATCGCCGACAGAGATACCGCCCATATGATTTACACATCGGGCACCACTTCAAAGCCAAAAGCGGTGGAAACCTCTCACCTATCGCTGACTATCGCGGCGTTAACTGGCGCACTTGAGCTATCACTAAATGTGCAGTGCAAAATGTTGCTGGTATTACCCATGTTTCATTGCACAGCGCTTTCTATTCTATACCCCACAATAATGCGCAGCGGTTGCTGTGTATTGCACGCCGCTTTCGATCCAATGTTGATAGTAGATAGCCTTGAAAAAGAAAAGGTTGAGACATCAGTGTTGCTACCTATGATGTGGAACGCGCTGATGGCAACACCAGACTTCGATAAACGTGACTTTAGCCATTTTGAGCTGGCCATATACGGTATGGCTCCAATGAGCCAACAGAATAGACAGCAAATTCGTGATGCGTTTGGCTGTAAAATCCACTTAGGCAGCGGTCAAACAGAATTTAGCCCAGTGTCGTGCCTGTTCAAAGACGGCAGCAGCACTGAATTTGAAGAAGGGAACTATTGGGGTGTGCCACTTTGCTTCACCGAGCAAGCCGTTATAGATGAGAACGGAAATGAAGTGGCGCAAGGTGAAGTGGGTGAAATTGTATGGCGCGGCCCGCAAGTGATGAACGGTTATTTCAAAAACCCGACAGCAAGCGAGTCGGCGTACAAGTATGGTTGGCATCATACGGGCGATCTGGGCTTTATCGATGCCGAAGGCCAACTTATGTTTATCGACAGAGTAAAAGACACCATAAAATCGGGCGGTGAGAATGTATCATCACAAAAAGTAGAGCAGACACTGTGCTTGCTACCTGAAGTCGATGCTGCTGCAGCCATTGGCGTGCCCCACCCGCACTGGGGAGAAGCAGTATGCGCTTGTGTTGTTGGAGCCAACTTAGACGAAGAAGCGTTGCCTGCTATAGTCGCATTTTGCAAAACCAAGCTAGGCAAATTTGAAGTACCAAAACAGATTTTTATTTGCGAATCGTTGCCGATGACTAGCACAGGGAAAGTACGCAAAGTCGAACTACGTGAACAGTACAGAGAATTTTTCCAAAAAGAAGCGCTACATTCGTAGCGCTTAATTTAAAAAAACAGCGAACCCAACCTCCCCTTACTCCGTCTTTATGTAAAAAGATAAGGGCATTCAATGTTAATACCTCTACTATTACTGATACTGACCTTTCTAATTGGTGTACTTGAGATTGTTATAAACCAATGACAAATGCAGACATAGAGCTACTGGTTATCGAGCTTCAATTTGGCAATCGAACAGCCCTTGGCACGCTTTATCAACACTTTCACATCGCCATGCGCAAGTACGCATTATTGCGGGTAAAAGATGCCATGGTTGCTGACGACCTTGTGCAAAATGTGTGGTGTAAAGTAGCCAAGCGCGTAACCAAGCTAAACGATGTATCGCTTTTTAAAAGCTGGCTTTACAAAGCGCTGCGTTGGGAAATTATCGACTGGTACAGGGCATCGAGCAAAGAAGTGGTAATGGACAGCGATATACCAGAAAAAGCCATTGAACTGGTATACAACGAGCCTTTATCACCGTTAAAGCAACTGTTTACGCTGCCAGCTAACGAACGTGATGTGGCTGAGCTGTATTACCTAAACGATTTAAACACAAAAGAAATAAGCCTAGTAACGGGCATTCCATTAGGCACAGTAAAGTCGCGCTTACACCGCGCTCGGGCTTTACTAAAGCAACGCATTTCAAATACGGAGTACGGTTATGACGACTAAATCAGACGATGACATTAAGCACTACCTAAAACAACAGTCGCAAGAGTTAGACAATATGTTAGGCGATGGCTTAACCGATTACTTAAAGCTGGGATTTGCCAGTAACTTCTCTGGCATAATGAAACTAGGCTATGCCATTGCAATAGCACTTACTGTTGCGCTGTTTTATTGTGGGTATCAGTTCTTCACTGCTCCAGAGGCAAATCAAGTATTTTGGGGGGTACTGCTGATACTGAGCTTTAACGCACAGGTAGCCACTAAGCTTTGGATATTCATGCAAACTAATCGCAACATGCTTTCAAAAGAAATGCGCATGATAGAAGTACGACAGCGCGCATGGTTTGCGGCCCAAAACGCAAAAATGCATGAATAGCGGCATGGTTAGCCTGCATTGTTCTTGGTAATTGAAGGTGATAGTCTGAGCTGACTAAAAGGACTTGGTAAGTAATCTTATATGAAAAACCTTATTTGGATTGTGTGTGTCTTACTTGCGTTTACTGCAGGCTATTTTGTTAATCATTTTTCTTCTGAAACGCTTTCTTTGGATGCTCAGCCTCAAGCACCTATTTCAGCCCCAAAAGATGCTACTGACAACAATAGCTTTGTTACTTCCAATACAACCGCACTTGCACCATCGACAAATACTGTAGAAAGCGAAAACGACGCTCGAGCGCCTACTACCGACGAAATTGCCCAACAGCTTAAGGCACTCATCGGTAGCAACCCTATGGCGCTTACCTTTTCTGAAATGGCTAACTTTTACAGTTTTGTAGGGGAATTATCTGAAGTGCAATTGTTGGCGGTTATTCAAGAGTTATCAAATACAGGTGTTAAAGAGAACCAATCAGCACTTATGATGTTGTTTAGTCGGTATACCGAAATTAACGCAGCCGCGGCCATCGACTTTGCCAAAACGGAAATAGGCGATGAACGGCTTCAAAGTGCCATGCTGAACATAAGCTTAATCAGTCTAGCCCAGCAGGACCCCTTAGCTTCTTATGACCACTTTATCAGGCTAACAGACGCACAACAGAACATAGCGAGGGCTAGCAACATGCACCTCACTGGTAGTTTGATGCCAATTTTCTCGAGCTTGGCAAAGCAAGATTTGTCGCTCGCGATTGATAAGTTGTACGAGCTAAACAAACTCGGACACAAACTTATGTTGCCAATGTGGGGACTAACTCAGAACCTTAAGTCTAAACAAGAGTTCGTTGATTTACTGACACTGACTAAATCTTTGGATAACCATGAAATTGAAGAAGGCATTATTAGTAATTGGACTAGGCATAACCCCGAGGAAGTGGGTGCGTGGCTTCTTGAAGATTATGATGGTGAACGCCTTGAGCAGCTAAAAGATAATTTTATTTTGACCTGGGCTTCGAACGACAGAGAGAATAGTGGAAACTGGCTTATAGACAATACGGCGCCCGACAAGGTGCAAAGAAAAGTTGTCAACTTCCTGCGCTCTTGGGCTTGGGACGAACCTAAGGCCGCTATGCGATGGTTCTCTAAACAACCGAACGCAATTTACAACCAAAAAACGTTTGCGGAATTTATTAATGATGCAGCCTCTTCAAACCCTCAATTTGCAATGAACTACATGAGCTATCTTGATAGTAAAAAAGACCAACAACGACTTTCAGAAACTATATATCAGGGTTTAAAACGCAAAAGTACTCAGCAGGCCAAGGACTTTTTGGAGCAATCGCCGTTTAAAGATGAAATTCTTGAATTTGATGAATACTTGAAAAAATCACTATAAGATCGAACCTAACAAAGCTGCGAATTAGTAAACATTTTGACGAAGAATATTACCTACTATTCTGCCAACGCTTCTGAGCTGGCAAGGCAATATAACAGCCTTCCGTTTGAAGCTGTCCATAAGGATTGGCTGAACGAAATTCCTAAAGACGGAATGGTGCTTGATGTAGGTGCGGGTTCAGGCCGTGATGCTCGCTACTTAGCAGCAAAAGGCCTTGGTGTGGTAGCCGTTGAGCCGTCAAATGGCATTCGCGAACTTGCCCAGCAGTATACAGTTTCTAACCCCATTCATTGGATTGCTGACTCACTACCAGAACTTACTGAAGTATTTGGGCTACAAACCAAGTTCGACCTTATTTTACTAAGTGCTGTGTGGATGCACATTGCACCATCGTCACGAGAACGCGCCTTTAGAAAGCTATCTTCACTGTTAAAACCCAACGGCAAATTGATTATTTCTCTGCGCCACGGTATTTGTGACGATGAACGCACCATGTACGACGTTTCGGCAGATGAGTTAGCGAAGTTTGCTAGCCAATTCGGCCTTACTTACCGACTGCTTACTAACGAACAAAGCGCAGATGTATTAGGGCGTGATGGTGTGACATGGCAAACGGTTATGCTTACTTTGCCAGATAATGGCACGGGCGCATTTCCACTTATTAGAAACATTGTAGTAAACGACAGTAAATCATCTACCTACAAGGTTGGCTTGCTTAGAGCGTTACTGAGAATAGCTGAAGGTCACCCAGGGGCCGTTATTGAACAAACCAGTGAATATGTTGTACTGCCTGTTGGGCTTGTTGCCCTTTACTGGTTGAAGCTTTACAAGCCCCTTGTTGATCAGTTTGGTATGCAGCAAAACAGCAACTCGAGTAAAGGGCTTGGATTCATAACAGAAAACGGCTGGGAGCGCTTTGCTGGTTATTCAAGTAACGACTTTTATATCGGCGCACATTACACAGACAACGAAAGCGTGCAGGCACTGTATCAGGCGCTTAAGGATATAGCCTCAACCATCAAAACCATGCCAGCCAAATACACTACACTACCTGGCACGAAAGAAAGTGTATTTCACGTAGAGCTTAACAAAACTAAACGCCCCACCACTGACCTACGTTTAGACTTCAACTTCTTATCTTCACTGGGTAAGTTTTGTGTTCCGGTACATATTTGGGATTCGTTAACGCAATTTAGCGTATGGATAGAGCCTGCGTTAATCAATGAATGGTCTTCGTTAATGGCGGGTTACGGGCGCAACAAAGAAAAGCAATTTACCAAGTTAGACTACTTAAATGCGCTGAAATGGGAAGATCCTGAACGTACAACCTCAAAAATTCGCAAGCGAGTAAGTGAGCTAATGGCCAATGAAGACGTGGCATGTTGTTGGTCTGGCAAAAAGCTGATGGCAAAAAATTACGCCGTTGACCATGCCTTCCCTTTCGCGCGATGGCCCAACAACGACCTATGGAACCTGTTGCCAACCAAGGCCCAAATAAATGCCAAAAAGTCAGACAAGCTACCTACAAGCCTAAAGCTTTCAAGTTCTAGAGAACTGATAGTGCACTGGTGGAAACAAGGCTGGCAGCACGACCAAAATGAATTTTTCAGCCAAGCAAATTTAGCGCTACCAAACCTACGCCCAGATAACACAAACTTTGAAGATGTTTTTGAGGCATTTGCGCTTCAACGCGATCGAATAAAAGCGTTGCAGCAGCTGGAGGACTGGTAGCAGTGATAGCGCGTCTTTTGCCTTACCAACTTAAGTATTCAGGTCGATCAACTCATGAAAAGCCTCAATCGCCTTTTCAAACGATTCATCATTTTCAAAATAAAGTTTGCTTAAGCGGCTCTTTTTTATCTGATAGGCGTTGCTTGCGAACGCTAACGCCTCTCGAAAACTCTCGAACTCTTGTTCAAATACCGTAAACGCTTGGTGTTGCGGTGCAGCAACGCGCGTAAAGCTGCCATTCACTTCGTAGTCGAAGCCTGCAAAACGAATTCTTGAAAGGGCTTCTTTACCTAAACGCATACCGCCTTTAAGGCTTATTTGAAATGCGGCATCCATTTCTTCAATCTCATCTATGCTCCAATGGTTAAAAACCCTAATTGCTTTGGCGTATTTTTCTGATAGGAGCCTTTTTAAAACACTTACTCTGTGTTCCAAAGTACCGTTGCTTTGGTTTTTCAGAAGGTCACAACATTCATTACACGCTGGAACTGAAATAAAGTCCGCCTCTTTACTCCCCTCGCGCCAGTCGTGAATGAACTTCATCGGTGGAATAAAGTCGTTTTGAGCCGACTCGCAGCCACAATAGAAGCAGAGGTGGAAATCTGCCGAATGCACCGCGCGCAGCGGTGAGTAGTACTTTTCATAATTCATATGTGTTGCCTTTAAAGTGGCACAAGAAATAGATGCCACTTATTGCGCCCACTACTCTTCAATTTGAATACTGAACTCTGGCATTGCTTGAATTACTTTTTTCACTGTGCAGCTATTTGCGGCAGCTAAAAGTGGCTTTTTATATTTTTCGGGAAAGCCTTCAGGCAAGGTAACTTTAATAGAAAACGCTTTATGATATTTATCTTCACCAATCGTACTATGCTCTTGGGTTAAACTTATACCGTCTGTGCTTATGTCTCTTGCCTCACAGAATTTGCGAATATAAAACGCCGCACATAACGGCATGCTAGCTAAGAAGTAATCGAACGGTTCAGGATGGGCCTCTTCGCCCCCAGCTGATACACTTTGATCGCTTATAATTTGATGCTTACCAAAACTCGCCTGCAACTTTTGACCTTCTAGAAGTGCGATATCAATTTTCATCTCTGCGTCCTTATATTCAATTAACGTTATAAACAATACATTCATCCTAAGTGAAGTACCATCTGGCGTTAATATTATTTATGAAAGTCTATTGTCATGGTTAGGTGGAAAGCCACATGCTATTTATAGTTTACTTTTCTTTTAGCGCTGACATCTCAACAACTTTCATAATTGCTTGCGCTACTTCTTCCGGTGCTTCAATGTGCACCGAGTGCCCCCACTTGTTTGAGCGAATATGCTGTCCAGTTTCCACCTGCTGAAATAGTGCATTGTGTAATTGTAGCCAAAGCGCTTTGCCTTTTTGAGTTTCCTCAATAAACATTGGCTTTTCATATATTTGTGTTGAAGTGAAAAGAATAGTCGGAAGCGCGGCGGGTAATGAAATTAAAGCTTCTTGAGCCTGATCTAATGTGTCAGTTAACCGCTGATACTGCGCCTGAAGATGAGGTGGCATGTACTTCGCGATGACAAGGTCATCAGCAACAACGCGCTCCTCGTCTAATGCTTTGAAACGCAATCGATGTACTAACGTCGTCGGCTCAATAAGCACCATACCATCAATTTCTGACACGCTATTTTTTAACGTTTGCGTTGCAACCAAACCACCATAGGAATGTCCTACCACAATCACATTTCCGTTTTGGCTGGCTTGTTTTATTCTTTTTTGCATTGCAGCTACATCCTGAGCCAATGTTGTTGGTTCAGCATCGGGCGTCATCAAGCTGCTTCGGGTCTGGTTTATGACTTTTAGGTTATTGGGTAGCAGCGCTATCACAGGGTCCCACACTTGACCTTTGGTTCCAAAGCCTGCCTCAAAAATAACAGTGGTATCAGCAGCCATTGATACTGCTACTTGAAAGAAACAGAGAATAATTGTGACTAGTTTCATTAAACGCATTGCTAGTTCCTTATGATATAGAAGCGAATTTGCAATAACGTTAACAGTGGCAGGGTGAATTTAGCGTCAATATTTCTTCATAAGGCGTGCGGGGAAAACGGCTACACATTCTCACAGCTTGCTATCAGTTCGCTTCCATTCTTCTCGGAGTAATGAGTACATCTCTAAGTCTACAAGATTACCCTTAAACCATCTTCCCTGCCTAAGCGTGCCTTCATAAACGAAGCCTTGTTTTTTGAGCATGGCTGACGACACTACGTTTTCACATACTGTAACCGCTTGAAGCCGGTTGAAGTGTGTAGACTCAAAGAAAAATTGCGTGAATAAGCAAAGTGCCTTTTTTGCATAGCCTTTTTGTCTGTGGCCAGCGAAAATGCGGTAGTAAACTTCTCTTCCGTTCATGTAATGCGCGGTTTTAAAGCTTCCAATTTCACCCACGATATTGTACTGATTATCTTCAATAACCAGCCTGCCACAACTGTCTTGCCAAAATCCATTTTGGTCAAATGTGTCATAAAATTCACTTTCAGAAACAAGCGACACTGGCATAAATTCACCTGCATTACTGAAGTCTTGGCTTAAGGCGTAAAGCAAGGGTAAATCCTGCCTACGTACTGTTCTTATGGCTATATTTTCTGACGCTATCATAATTTATTGCTTACTTGGTGCAGCAGCACTACCCGCTAAAATGCCACCGTCTACGTTAAGCTCAATACCCGTAACATATTGAGACTCGTCGCTGGCTAAATATAGTGCAGCATAGGCCACATCTTCGGGCTCACCCATTCTGCCGATGGGGATATCTGCAGCAATACTTTCAATTGCCTTGGCGCGATCGTCTCCCTGTGGAAGCATTTCCTCCCACATAGGCGTTAGTATTGCCCCTGGATGTATTGAATTACAACGAATTGGATAATATTGCTGCGCGCAATAAAGTGCTACTGATTTGGTATGATTTCGAACCGCCGCTTTGCTAGACGCATAAGCGGCCGCACCCGGAATACCGACCAAGCCAGAACGAGATGATATGTTAACTATGCTTGCTCTGACTGCTGATTTCATAAGACTTATAGCGTGCTTACACCCCAGCATAACACCATCCAGATTTGTGCTATGAACTTTACGCCAGGTATCCATACTGACGTGTTCAGGATCAAATGGCCCCGATGCCTCCATAAACCCTGTAATGCCAGCGTTGTTAATAAGAATATCAAGGTGGCCATGCGCTTTAGCGATAACCTGCATAGCATCTATCCAATCTTGCTCGGAAGTAACATCTAAATACACAAACGAGGCATTAGCACCGATAGCCGCTGCCGCTAGCTGCCCTTTTTCACGTTCAATGTCAGATAGAATGACAAAGGCACCTTCCTTAGCGAAAACCTCTGCAATCGCTTTACCAATACCTTGCGCGGCCCCTGTTATCAGCGCGACTTTATTGTTTAACCTTGCCATTGTCTCTCCGAGGTAAGCTATCTGTAATTTTCAACAATACTTCATTAAACACGCGGTCGTAGTTGGCTCTAGTATCCACAAGCGAGGTACAAATGTTGTTTATGGAAAGCCAAACTCCTAGCGTATAGCGAGTTTTAAGTGTAGAGCATGGGAAGTGAAATTAGGGTGAAGCATTTAAAAATGGCACACCCGGCGCGATTCGAACGCGCGACCTTTGCCTCCTCAGAGCGACCCTACGAAAAGTTTTAGGTCGATATTAAACGGTGAAAAACGTATAAACCCTTCAATTACATGAGGTTATGAGTTTTTATCAAGATATCTAAAATCACCATTTAGGACCGGTTAAATCGGTCTTGGTCACACCTTAGGTCACAAAAGCGGCTCTTAATGATGGACAAATTGTCCACTTTTCACCCTTGCGAAAGAGTAAAACCCTAGTTTAGCGCTTATCAAAATTCAGGCAAGTCGTATCATTTTGCCTCTTATTAATTTGGTGAATTGACTCAAGCCGTGTGAATTCCATTTAAACGAGAGGCTTTTCGTTATGGGAATCCCATAACGCCTGATAAGGTCGATAAGTTGGTATCAATCAATAGTGTTGGCCTGGTGAGATTAGAAAATCGATACTCTGGCTAGATTTACTTTCTTATACACAAATCCGCATAAACTTGATTTATACAGATTTGTGTATATAGTAATTTTATACATTAAAACGTATATTTTAAATTTATACATAAATCGGTATAAGAGACTAACATGAAAATTAATACGTCCAAGGATCTTAGCGCCATCATCAAGGACAGTAGAAAAGCCAAAGGATGGACTCAAGCTAATTTGGCTAAACGCATTGGTGTCTATCAACGAGATATTTCTAACTGTGAAACCAAACCTGAAAAAGTCTCGGTCGATATGCTCATCAAACTTTGTGCGTCACTAGACTTAGAGCTGAAGGTCGACAGTCTGTCCAAGGATGAAGTATCCACACTGACTACTCCACTCGCGAAAAAATCACTGAGATTCTGATGGGACGAAAATCACATACCCGCACACTCTTTTGCTCAATGAACGGATTCCCGGTGGGTGAATTGTATTTAAAAAATGGACGCATGAGCTTTAAGTACGACCCCAACTGGCTAGAGGTAGAGGGAAGCCGCGCTATCTCACTAAGCCTACCTATGCAACGAGCTGAAATTACAGGAGACGCTGTTCATGCTTATTTTGATAATTTGCTGCCGGATACAAGCGCTATCAGAGAGCATATGAAAGACCGCTTAGGCGCCGATAGTGCCAAGCCATTCGATTTGTTAGCTAAGGTTGGAAAAGATTGTGTGGGTGCGCTCACATTCACTCAATCGCCTGCAACAGGAGAAATGCTTCCGTTGTCGCTCACACCATTATCTGAGGGGGAAGTCGCACAAATTATAAGAGAAACTCGTCTTGAGAAAATGTTAGGTATGAACTCAGATGATGACTTCAGAATTTCTCTTGCTGGCGCGCAGGAGAAGACCGCTCTAACCTTATGGGAAGGAAGATGGTGCCGACCACATGGCTCAACGCCAACCACGCATATCTTTAAGCCGCCCATACTTCATCATGAAAGCTTGGGAATAGACTTATCTTCTAGTGTAGACAACGAATGGTTCTGCCAAACATTTATGAAAAACTTAGGTCTGGATGTGGCAGATTGTGAAATTGCGCAATTTGAAGACCAGAAAGTATTGGTGGTGGAACGCTTTGATCGCAGAATCGAGGAAGATACTATTTTCCGGCTTCCCCAAGAGGATATGTGTCAAGCATTAGGGAAAGTGAGTGGTTCAAAGTATGAAGAAAAAGGTGGTCCTGGTTCTCAGCAGGTCATGGAACTGCTGTCGAGCTCAAAAAACGCATATGACGATCGACTCGAATTTTTTCGTGTACAAATAGTATTTTGGTTGCTTGCTGCTATTGATGGGCATGCAAAAAACTTCAGCATCGCACTGAATCAGGATGGATACCGTCTAACCCCCTTCTACGATGTGCTAAGCGCTTATCCGTACTTTGGTCAAGGCAATATTCAGGCAAAAAAAATAAAAATGGCAATGAAAGTCCATAGTAAAAATACACACTACAAATGGAATGAAATTATGCCTAGACACTGGCCAGAGCACGGCAAGCGGCAAGGTATAGATAAGGGGCAAACACTCGGCATATTAGCCTCCTTAGACGAAAAGGTTGAAGAAGCGCTCACTTCCACCCTCAAGCAGGCGAATGCACATTTTGATATGAGTGTAGGTGAGGTCATAACCGAAAGCACACTCACTTGCCTGCGTAAAATAACGACTTTTCTGAATGGATAGCGGACAGCTCTGCTATTTGTTCCGAATCATATTAGAAGTAATATTTCATCCTAAATGATGATTTATTTTCTGACTTGTTTCCCTCCGCAAGGATGTATTTAGAGCTTGATCATAGGAATATTAATTTCGAAGTTTTCAAAGCTGAATGTGTCTAATTTCTTTTACACAATTT
Source organism: Alteromonas sp. McT4-15 (assembly GCF_020515205.1). NCBI lineage: Bacteria > Pseudomonadati > Pseudomonadota > Gammaproteobacteria > Alteromonadales > Alteromonadaceae > Alteromonas > Alteromonas sp. McT4-15. Next base: position 106,235 of record NZ_JAJALG010000004.1, on the reverse strand, counting down.
TTATGCCCTTTGGCCGATGTGTAAAAAGCCTTACAACCTCAAGCCTTGGCCCTACACCTGATAAAACGATTATGAAAAATATATTTCCCTAATAAAAACATATATTTAGAAAAATAATTATCGTTCAAAATTAATTCTATACACTGTTGGCACACCCTTTGTAATTAGACTCATATCTAAACTTGGCAAGGGGTATAGCCATGACAACCGAAAAAAGGAAAAACAAACCCGAACTAGTGTGGGTGTCGGCCGGTGCCGTGAGCATTCATCCGATGGCTGAAAGAGCATTCAACATTGCACAGAAATTTTGCTATCAAGCAGACACTACACTCATACCGGTTAACTTTTTCGGTTCACGCTCATACGACCTCCCTTTTGCAATTGAAGGAAAGGAAGAAGAGGACTACCAAGTTTTCGCTGGCTGGGAGTCAATTCAGCAACAATTTTTTAACAAACAACAAATCATACCAATCAGCGTGATACAACGACGCGTCAGCAACAGAGAAATTGAGCAGCAAGCCTGGGCCTACTTATTAACGCAGATTAGCCGTACGCTTTCAGAAAACACGTTTCTTGTGCACACCTATCAACTCGCAATGGAGTACGAGGGTGTGAGCAAAATTGTGGAACTACCAGAAAGGCTCAAAGGAAAACCTCACCTAATTGCAGAACATATCCATCAAGTTGGTAGGAAGCGCTCAATACGTCAGCTAACAAAATTTCAGCAAGAACTGATAGTTAGCATGCATGGAGGCTTCTAAAGTGGCGAATGAATCAATCAATAAAAACAGAAAAAACAGTTATGTGAAAACGCATGCTGCACGCAATGAAAAGCAGCTTGCGGGTAAACTTGAGTGGTTGTCTTCCAACTATGTTCGGGTAGTGAGCGAACACTGCCAGCAATGGCTAGATAATCCAAATGCTGCAGTGGCAATGATTTCGTTACTCACTGGTTGGTCAGTTACAGATTTACTTAAGAGTGAAACAAAACTTGTCTGCGACTCATCAGGTGCTTTTCATCTTCTTTCCCCATGGAGCTTTACTGACCCAAAAATCAAATCACCTCTCTGTGCACATTTGCTTAAGCCGGAAAACAAAGCTGCCATACCACTCCCCAAAGAGCTCGGCAAACTGCTTCAGGATATAAAGTCGCATCATAATTTGAGGGGTGTGACCAAGAAAAGTGTAGGAAAATTACTTGCAGAAATTCCAACTGAAGAAGATTTTAGGATCACGCCTGTACGTGTGAGCAACACCCTACACTATCACGGTTCGAGCGCTGGCCTCTCAAAATTCGAATGCCGTTTTATTTCAGGGCAACGAATGCATGAAACAAGTCAAAACTACTATGTATGTTTTGATGTTGGGACTACATACGACAAACTCTATAAGTTTTGGGATTGGGTACTCGCTAAAACCTCTTGGCGTTACCCTACCCCGCCAGTACAGAATTTCGGAAGCAAACGTGCACTGAATAAACTGGGCATTCAATCAATATTTGCTTGGTACAAGAGCAACATCCTAGAAAAAACTATTTTTAACGATAGTCGGGCAATTTTTAATCTTTTTACGCTATATGTTATAGACCTTCTGCAGTTAGTAACCTTGTGTAGACCGGTTGATGCAATCTTTGGTTCATTGGATAATTTCGATCATTCCTTTGAATTCATATTCATTCGGGATAAAGGCGACGACTCGCCACGTCTGCTGCCCCTTCCTAAGATTATTCGGCCTACTCTACAGGGTTACATTCGCTATTTAAAAGAAATCCAGTCGCAATCAACATTCACCAACAAATATATCTTTGAGATCGTCCAAAAAATTCTTGCTGGGAAGGCTTCTTTTTTTCATTTTTGGGAAGAAGACGAGATGCTTCCGGTCACTGTTAGCAAAATTAAGACTCGACTTTCGCACTTTGATATACATCGAAACTGGCATAGGCACACTGTCATTACAGCCTTGTATGAAAAGGGACTCTGCACAGACAAACTCGCTTGTTTTGCGGATCACCAGCCGTCTCTTGATCACTGGTTTAATCAATATTCGTCTCTTGACTACACACCAATTATTGAGATTTCACGTCAAATCGAATTACTCCTTGAACACTGGGAAGTACCAATCATTGTGCCTCCATTTGGCAGAGGGTCTTTGCGATGATGGAATTAAGCCAGCTGATTTTTGAGTTCAGGACTTGTGATAAAAAGCTCATTAAAAAAATGGCTAACCACATCGTGTCAGTCATTTTAGAGCAGCTCGTGGCTGAACCTAACGTTTCATCCATACCAATGAGTGGACGAAGAGAAATCTATGATTTAGCTAAAATCGGTTTTAGCCAAGCCTCTTTAAGCAAAGCACGCATGGGCTGCCTACTTAGCGCTTTGTCAGAAAAGCTGAAGTTACGGCTTGCCAGGGAAAATCAGAATCCACTTCGCGCATCAGATATAAAATACCTATCAGTTCTTAACCAAATCCATGAGTATGTTGTTAAAGAAATTAGTGAAACTAGCGCACCATCACTTGAACAATCACTTCAATGGGCGATCTATTTTCTGATTGTGTCGTCGGGTGCCTGCTTTAAAGAGCTGGCTGATGCTGTAGTGGAAAAAATTCAGCACAAAAAGAACCCTATAGAGCATGTTGCCCAATTCGACTTGATACAGCTCTTTTACACAAAGCCAAGCCACTTTTTTAACGCAAAAGATGACAAAGGCAGACAAATAACAGAAAGGCTCTTGTTTATTGAGCCCATTTCTTTAATGGCGATAAATGGTTTTCGCAAACGGTTAGAGAAAGCCGATAAGTCTGAATTAGTGGAGGAGTCAGCATTTTCGATATTAAAGCCATTACTGAGGCGCGCATACACCGCAACAGGCGTAACCGCATTATCGCAAAGGCAGCTCTACAGGACCGCAGCGTTCCGGCTTATGCTTAATCCTGAAAGTAATATGCCTCAATGGCAAAGGTTTTACGCCGACGGCACTATACAGTCTAGTTCGATGACACTTCGAAGCTTTAAAGCCTTGGTAAGCGGCACTTGCAAAGCGCCATCAAGGACCGAAACTTATAATGCCGACATTGTAAAAACGCCGCGGAAGAGAAAAAAAGAGAAACATGCTTCAAATCAAAAGCCGTCGGAGCACCCCTTCATTTCGGTAGTAATAGAGGCCATAAAATGCCCAACCACAAAAAATTTTCGCCCAGTAAATGAGACAAAACAAAGACTAAAAAGTCTTACTGCGGGAGATTGGTCCTTGGCAGGAGAAATCCTACTTGAGTGGGCAATATACGAACTTGAGCATGGTAAATGGAACGCCAGCAGCACAGTGATGAGAAACTTGTCAGCTATTGGTATACCTTGGCTGCTTTTCAGCAACGATATTGAATTGCTTGATTTAGATATTGATGGAGCATCATGTCTCTATGATTTAATAAAAGAAGCCAGAAAAAAACAAGATGCTAATGTGCTCAACGCATTACAAAGCCTTTTTAGATTTACTAATCATCGCTATTCATTTCCGTTGCCTGAATCTCTGAATGACCAAAACCCGAACACTATGGTAGTTAATACGCTTCCAAGTGAAGCGCATTTTCGCCAGCTACAGATTGACATTGCAGTTTACTTCAAAAACGAAAGGGATGAGATTCGAGAGGCTATTCATCTGATGCTTATCCTGGTTCGTCGTCTGTTCCTTAGACCTTATGAAGTGGTTGGTATTCGGATCAAAGACGTGAGTATTTATAGTACTGACAGTTCACTTTTTGTCCGTCGCCACCCTTTTATCTTCGTCAAGACACATTCAGCGGTCAGAAGATTACCTGCACACCTTTTGCTAAAAAGTGACGAGTTAGCGCTTCTGCAAAAATTTTTAACGAAACGAAAAAATCAGGCTGACGGGAGTAAAAATAGACTTCTTTTCTCGATTGACCCGCATCATGATGTTAGATTTTCAAGCTCTACACTTTCTCGACCTGTTACTAAACTTCTGACTGCTTATTTAGGAGAGCACACGCCTTGCTACCAATTGCGCCATGCCGGTCAGTCCGCTCTGCAGCTAGTACTTTTTGGTAGCGACGAACTCATAGAGCAATTGACTCCCTACACTGCTAAGCAGGCAAAAAAAATTCGGGAATGGTTAGCCCGAGATGCAAATAATGAGACGTTAATGCAGCTATCGTCTCTAGCTGGGCATTTGTCGTCTTCAATAACACTATCTACATACACCCATCATACTGACCTACTACTTTTTCAGGCTTGCTGCAATTTAGAAGCAAAATATCCTCTCCGTTTTTGTCAGAACCTCAGTAGTCTCAGACCCTCGACGCTGCTTAAACATGCTAAACAGAAAACTAATGTCGGCCATTTAAGTGGTTCTGAAGTTCTTCAAGTACTGCGAAGTATACAGCCATCAAAAGCCAGTAACGCTTTAAGTCCTAAACAATCAGATATTAAGTGCCAGAGAGTCGCTATTAAAGAACATCAATACTGCCCGGAAGACTGTGAAACAGTCTTGAAAGCTTATGACAGAAATTCTGATAACTATTTTGCTGCTGTCACAAAATGTGGCTTAACACCATCTTGGGCAGCTAATGTCGTTAAGGCTTCTCAAGATATCAAACAGTATAAAAAATATTTCACCGCACGCGGAAAAAATAGCCGTCTATATCCCAAAAACTCACTAAAATTAGCGCCACCTGCGCCACAATCTCTTAACGAAAGGGAATATGTAACGACTATTTGGAAAAAGCTAATTGAAGCCCCTGAAAGCACGTGGTCAACACTACGAAAAAGTGTCGATTACCTCTTTCGCCAAACATCTCATGGTCGAAGTGGAGTTATATTTTCCAGTCCCAGCCGACTTAAAGAATTTTTAAACGATATTATCCCAATTTTACCCAGCTCTGCTAAATGGTGTCTCATCCTAGAACCAAACGTTGGGAAAAAGGCTATAGACCCGGCGATACAGCAATCTAAGTGGAAAAAAAAGACACGTATTGACGTTACTTTAGCGAAACGCTCAAACGTTACAGGACTTGAAGAGTATCCATTGGGAAGAGCAAGTCTTCACTTACTAAAACCTAAAGTATTGCAAATGGAGCTCGACAAACACAGTTACAGCAAGTACTCAACCAATGCACTGCAATACGCGGCACACATATTCGCCATTTATCAACGAGCATGCGAGCTAGAAACGGAGACTGAGGAGTAGACCATGGCAAATTATGATTGGACAAAAAATGCAGACGAGTTTCTAAGTGCTAACTGGTTGAAAATGCGTGCAATTGATATTGCGGAGCACCTTGAATTCTCCCGGGACGCTGTGTTGCGTCGTGCTCGCAAGCTCAATATTGAGAAAAAACCGGTAGATGTAATGAGGCCTCAATATTATCAATGGTCTGAAGAGATGGATGACTATCTGAAAACCCACTATCAAATAAAAAATAACCCTGAATTAGCTGCCATTCTAGGTGTTTCAAAGCAGGCGGTAATGAGGAGGTTGAAAACTCTCGGGCTCTCGCGCGGCAATGATGGTCATACACACTATGACTGGAGCTATGAGAGAACAAGCCAGCTAGTCTCAAAATACTCATCAGGTGAAGAGTTAGCCAAAATCGCACAGGCGCTTGGTGTTTCGCTTCAGGCAGTAAAAAGAAAAATCAAGGCTCTTGAGCTTGAGCCTCGACGTAAAAAAACAGATAAGCAACGTTGAAGTATCTCGTTAGCTGTACTTACTCATCCGCTAGGTATGTAACGTATGCACCACGGTCGAAGCTGCCATTAAGACATAACAGTTGCCAAGGGGCAAGGCTGACCTGGTGCCCAAGCTGATCGACCAAATCTATTGATGTAGGCTCATTTACTTCAACATCATTTGAAGATAGCAGTGTCACTCGTTGTGCTTCATCTACCAGCATAAACTCCCACCAGTCCTCAGGGTGAACATGCACCCTAGTCTTTGCTACCTTGATAAGCGTTTCACAACCAAATCTGCGACTCAGTTTTTCACCATTAACAAGAATGACTGAGGAATTACCGCTACTGACTGAAATGATCGGCAAAAGTGATTTCATAAGTTCTCTCCTACTAGTTGGGGTTTTGCGCCCATCCCCTCGAAATCGGCATTAGGAATTAAAACATTGAGTCTGTTATGATTATGAAAAAATAATCAGGACTATATGCCATCGCTGCTGAACAAACAAAACGCATTCAAATACTCACGTCGTTTGAAGTCAAAGAACTTTATGCTCTCCCCAACTTTAGTCACTCCGACAGAGAAGACTACTTTTCACTCGACAAGGAAACTCAGAAACTGGTCAATACGTTGAGGCAAACAGAGACCAGAATCTATTTTATCCTCTTATTGGGTTATTTCAGATCCAGACCAATAATTTTCAATTTTACATTCTCAGATGTTGAACCTGACTTTAACTACGTTAAAGCAAAATATTTCAGCGATAAAAGCGTTCAAGATGAAGATATTCCACCGCGAACCAAAACAGCGTTAGTTAGAAAACTTCTGACTTATACAGGCTTCTCCGTTTACCAGAGCAAGAATGACAAGGCACCTTTACTCAAAAGGCTCAATGTCGTTGTTAAAATCAATCAAGAGCCAAGATATGTGTTTGATGAATGCATTGCTTACTTTGGACAAAACAGGATTGCGTTAGCTGGTTATACGACACTTCAAGATATCATATCGAGTGTACTTTCTAGTGAGCGTAGTCGCATTGAGTCTGTCCTGAACCAAAACCTAGGCAGTGATACAAAAGCTACGCTTCTTAGATTGCTTGATTCCAAAAGCACGTTCACAGATCTCGCTATGTTAAAGCGCATGGCGAAGGATTTTTCAGCCAGCCAAATATCACAAGAACTAAAGACGCATAAAATCATACGTGCGCTTTATCCAGAAATTAAGACACTGATTGCTGAATTAGAGCTGTCACCGAAAAACCTTGAATACTACGCGTCTTTAGTAAAACACAAGTCGGTTTATAAGTTAAAAAGACATGCTGATAGTCAAACCTTGTTATATCTTGTTTGTTATCTATTCTTCAGGTACCGCGAAACTAACGACAACCTCGTTTCTGCATTTATCTATCTCGTCCGAAAGCTTGCTGAAGGAGCAAAGAGTCACGCCAAACAGGGAGTTATCGAAGATATAAACATTGTCAGAACAAAATTGAAATCGGCTGGCAGTCTGCTGAATTACTTCATTGACAGCGATATTGACGATGCATTGACCTTTGGCGATGTACGCAAAAAAGCCTTTAAGTTGCTACCTGCTGAGAACATTAAATTGCTTAGCGAACATCTTGATAGCAATGATTTTGATGGGCGTAAATATGAGTGGCAATTTATTGATAAACAGTCAAGCAAGGTGAGTAAACTTCTACGCTCCTTGTTCATGGCCATAGACATTGAGTTTATCCATTTAAAAGATGATTTACATAATCAGTATGTAACGTTGCGCTCTGAACTCAGTGAATGCAAGGCTGTTAGAACCATCAACCTAGACTTGGTACCCAAAGGTGACCGAGGGTATTTGCAAGGAGAAGTTTCTAAGCAAATAGCTATTCGTTTTGAGTACTTCCTGTATCGTAAAGCAGAGCAACTATTTCAAAACAATAGCCTTACCGTAAAAGAGAGTGTCAATAATCGTAGTCTGAGTTCAGATTTAATCCAGCCAAAAGAATGGCAAAACAAAGACGATATTATTGAAAATACAGGGCTTGATAAACTATCAGCACCAATTAACCAAACCTTGGATGAGAAGCAGTATCAGCTTGAAGTGAAATTGAAAGAGGCTGGCACACATATATTCAGTGGTGACAACAAATACGTCGAAGTTATACCTGGTAAGTCAGAACTAAAATGGTCTATCCCAAATAGCCGCTGGCAACAAACGGTTGATAACCCTCTCTATAATCAAATTCAGCATATGGGTATTGTCGAGCTTATGCTGTTTGTTGACGAAAAAACTAATTACCTCAATGCTTTTACACATATCGCTACCACAAAACAAAAATCATCAGTAGACAAAGAAGATCTGGTTGCCTGCATACTCGCCAACGGTACGAATTACGGCCTATATAAAATGGCCAATATCTCCGACCGTTCGATGGGAAAGTTGCGCAGTGTTAATGATAGTTACATCAGATACGAGACGCTGAAAGAGTCTAATGATCAGATCTCTAATGCCATTGCTATCCTGCCAATATTTGCTTACTACCATATTGATGACAATCAGTTATTTTCAAGCATCGATGGTCAAAAATTCGAGTGTAGGATCAACACCTTTAAAGCCCGTTATTCATCCAAGTATTTTGCCAAAGGCAAAGGTGTCTCAGCGCTGACGTTAGTGTCAAATCATGTGCCAGTGAATACTCAAGTTATTGGCGCGAATGAATATGAAGGTCATTTTGCATTTGATTTGCTTTACAACAATACCTCTGAGATACAGCCAAATACGTTATCCACCGATAACCACGGCACGAATAACGTCAATTTCGCTATTTTAGATTTCTTTGGCTACACCTTTGCGCCTCGATACGCAAAAATGAAACGAGTGTTTTTTGACTTATTTGAAGTTACTGAAGAAGAAGGTGGCCGAATTCAGTTAAAGAAAGACGTTAACTATAAATTAGTGGCTGAAGAATGGGAAAACATTCAACATATCCTTTGTTCTCTTAGCCAAAAGACAACTACTCAAAGCACCATCATTAGAAAGCTCAGTAACGGCAAGAGTCGCACGTTGTCAGCTTTGCATGAGTATGATCGTCTAATTAAAGCGATTTACGTTTTGGAGTACGTTGATAGCTCAACACTACGCCATTATGTTCAGCAAGCGTTAAATAGAGGGGAAGCCTATCACCAGTTAAAACGAGCCATTACCTCAGTCAATGGTAATAGATTTCGTGGTGGTAACGATTATCAGGTGTCTCAATGGAATGATTGTGCGCGGCTCATTTCAAACTGTATTATCTATTATAATTCTGCCTTGTTATCAGCCTTTTTGAAGATCCAAGAAAGAAACGGTAGACAAGATGTGGTAGATATTATTTCTAAACTATCACCGGTTGCTTGGCAGCACATCAACTTGAACGGAGAGTATGCCTTTAACAAAAATCGTAAAGCGATTGATTTGGCAGGTTTGCTTAGTGGTGTGGAGCCTCTGCAAAGTGAATAATAGTTCAATGAGTTGCTTTCTTATAATCACATTGCTAAATAACGATAGAAAGTTGCTTTAGATATAGAAAGTGAATTACAAATAGACTCTATAGAAAGTGAATTATTTTGGTGCATCTGCTTTGCCATCTGGACTTTAGGGTTGTTGATACCGATTTTAGGTCTACCGCCATTCCGTCCTCGTGCTCTTGCAGCAGATAAACCAGCATTGGTCCGCTCTTGGATTAATCGTCTCTCAAATTGCGACAATGCACTAAATATATTGAACATCAACTCACCTGAAGCTGTTGTTGTATCAATAGCACCGTCCTGGATCGATTTGAATCCAATGTCTTTTTCAACTAATGACTCAATCAAATTGATCAAGTGAGACATTGAGCGGCCAAGACGATCTAATCGCCATACTATTAAAATGTCTCCAGATGACAATGTATCAAGACATTTATCTAATCCTGGTCGAGTTGATTTTGCTCCCGACGTTTTATCGGTAAAAATATGTTCAGGAGCACACCCGTTGTTCATTAACGCATCGATCTGTAGATTTAAGTCTTGATCAGATGTACTTACTCGAGCATACCCTATTTTGAGCCCCATAATCTTATTTACATGTTGAAAAATGACTTTATGAGACTATATTAAATGAGATGGGTTTATAAAACAAATAGAACCAATAAAATCAGACCGAGCGGAGAAAATACTTTTCACTCTCATAAAACGGTCGTTTTTTAATACTTTCTTGTTTGATGAATTTATTGATTTAGTATTAATTTAATTAGTTTCTTCATTGAGATACTGACGCTATCATTAACACAGCAGTAGGTGTAAATAGAGGAAGTTCAAACGTCGGCGTTGAACTAAAAGGTATTACCATTGCATAGACTTGAGAAAGAGTTGCTCGACTTAGTTCAATCCGATACGCGCATATTCAGGTTTATTGAACACTCGTCATTGGACGGTATGTGGCATTGGGACTTGGAGAACGCTGAACACTTTTTGGTCCATATTTTTCTTGGTCGAAAGATCGGATCTTGGAACAGGCAATTAGTTCAATTTCTTAAACCGAGTTCAGGTTAGTTAGACCGTCAAGTTCCTTTAGTAATCACGCGACTATACTTTAGGTATGGTCGTAGCTCGTGATATCAATTCCCAGCGTTAAGAACTTAGTTAATAACTTTATTACTTTCTGGCAAATTTTTTAAACAACGTCTTTACAAATTTGCAGATCATTTCTATGGTTATTTTGTGGTATGGACTTTCCAATTGGAAAGCCGTATGACGTTGTGTGGAACTCGCCTTGATTTTTTTGAGTTATTTTGTAGGTTCAAGTAAAACATGTGTTTGCTTTAAAGGTCCAGTTATCTGTTAGGCATTGATGTAACTCATTTTCTGCTGTCATGAACATTAGTAGCAATTTGAATTTCTGAAAAAGGTGGGCATCCTATAGACAGGACCTTACCAAGATTAACTTCGCATTTGTTCTTGGTAACTACTTTTCCAAAAAGGACTGTGAAATGCTACAAGAATCTATTGCTGTAAAAGATGTAAGCCCATTCCATATATCAACTCCATCAGAACTACTTGAAACACCTAAAGAATATCAAGATCTCGTTAAGAGGCAATTGACTGCCCATGCTGAAGGGGAACTTTCTGGAGCTGATGACTATGTAAAATTGTTTTACTTTTTGACAAATGACCCCTACGAGAAAGCAGTGTGCTGCGAATTAGCCAAGGATGAACTTGACCACTATCAAAGAGCTGCGGACATTTTATTAGATATTGGTATAGATACGTCATTTATGCTATCGCAAAACTTGAACGATAGAGCGTTCTACGCGACCGAAGCCGTAAAAAGTTGTCGAAATTGGGCTGAAAGAGCATTGATTTCGACTCTTGTAGAAGACGCTGTAATTGATGTCCTAGAGGAAATGGCTCAAAGTTCCTACAGGCCTATTGCTGACATGTGCCCTCATGTTTTAAAGGATGAAAAACTGCACGTTGGGCATGGATTCAGGATTACGAGGAGCATGTGTAAGACGAAAAATGGATTCAAGCAAATTCAAGAAGCTCTTATAAGAATGTGGCCAGTAACACTTGATACCTTTGGCAGAAGTGATTCCCCAAGGTCAGAATTGTACGTGAAATACGGGTTGAGGCAAAAGTCATATTCCGTTGCACGCAACGAATTTGCGGAAAAGGCCAGAAGAAAATTAGAAGCTCTTGGACTTCATGTACCAGACGATACTGCAAACAGAAAGTTTCTCTAATCTTATGCTAGAAGGATTTGCTTATGAAAGATGTTACCAAAAATGCAATATTTAAAAGGCTTAACGGTGACTTTGAATATTATGCTCGTTATCAACGGATTAAACAAATTAGTTCAAGAGTTAGAGTGTCAGAGTATTTAATCACTACAGCGTGCAATATAAGGTGTAAAGGTTGTTGGTTTTTTGAATATGACTTTGACAAAAGAACAAAAGATTTGTCCAAAAAGGATGAAATTAAAAAGTTTCTTATCTCTGAGAGGAATAGAGGTATCAATACTAGTCTGATTATAGGAGGCGAGCCTACGCTCCATCCCAAAAGACTCGAATTATTTGCTGAGATTATGGAGTTTAATAGCATATCAACCAATGGTCTTAAAGCTTTGCCCAAAGAAGGCTTTAAGGATTTTTCGGTTTTAATCTCTTTGTTTGGTGGTGGCTCTCTAGACGATGACCTGCGAGCGATCAAACCTAACGGAAACTCCTTTTCGGGTCTATTTGAGACTGCTCTTAAGAACTATAAATATGATCCGAGAGCCCATTTCATTTTTGCAGTGACTGAAGATGGAATTGCTCATATCGAAGAGACAGTGAGAAAAATATCGGAAAATGGAAATACAGTCTCAGTTAATTTTTATAGTAAGTATGGTACGAGCGATCCACTCCGGACCAAGTACGAAAAAAGATTACTTGATGAAATTTTGCGAGTCAGGGAGTTGTTTCCAGAGACACTCGCTAGCCACCCTTACTACATTGAAGCTATGGTAACAGGGAAAAGTCACTGGGGAGATTTTGGATATGATGTTTGCCCCAGTGTGAGTGTAGACCATCCACAAAATGCTGAAAGAATTAAGAACGGTAATGCTGTACTTCCAGGATTTAATGCCTACGCCTCAGACTGCAAAACGGTAAACTTTTGCTGCACTTCAGGACATTGCGAGGATTGTAGAGACAGCCAAGCTGTAATGAGTTGGATAATGATAAATCAAAAGAGATTCGTCAAAGATGAAAATCTACTCAAAATATGGATTGAGATTGCAGAGAGCTATTGGCATCAATTTGTATGGGCTCATGATTTCCGCTATTCCGCGCCATCATTGCAAACTAGCGAAAATCTTAATCTGAGAAATCAGCACCATCTTCTAAAGGAGGTTGGCTAATGCAATCTATGCAAAGCGTTCAGGAGCAGAAAGAATATTTGCCAGACGTAGGCTACATCATTGAGTCCCAATTACTCTTAAGTGAGAAGGAAGTAGTAGATGGAGCCAAGTTCATTGGCGATTTAAATCCTGTACATAATGACCCAGATAACGAACAAACAATTCGTCTTGGAGGGATTATTGCAAGTGGCAGCCATATCACTGCAGTATTTTCCGCTCTTCTTCCTACTCACTTCATGAAATTTGGTCCTATGCTTGGAGCTCACATGGATGTAAAGTTCACAGCACCGATAAAACCCAATACAATCTACACTATGAATTGGGTTGTACAGTCAAAGGAGTATAAAAAGAGTCTCGGCGGTACAATTTACGCCAATGCGGGTACTATTATCGATCCAGCTGGCAATGTGACAGTTAGAGCAAACGCAAGCATCATCCTCTACTAGAACTATTTAGAGGGGTGTTGATTGCTAACCCGAAAACGCCCCTCAAGTTTACTTGTTATTATTCGTTCTGAAAATTCAGATGCCGTTGAAGCAGCGATGACAAAGCATATCTGCGGCTCAACTACTGTCCATGCTGATGAAAATGCCGCTTATGATGTATTGAGTGCATACTAAAATAGTACCGACTAAACACACCAGTCAATTGATCTACATGTATCAACTCTCGATATGTTTCTAATTGTTTTGAAGTATTCAAGTGTTTAACAAGTCATTGTTGAAGAGTTGAGAGAGATAGTGGCTTCTTTAGGAAGTCGGTAGCGCTCAATACCATTGATGTCTGGTAAGTAAACATCTAGCACAATGATATCTGGTTTATACAATTGGCAAAACTTAACTGCACTTTTACCGTTTGCAACAATACGGATTTTCTTTAATGCTGTGAGGTTGTTTGATATAAGTTCAGAAGTAATGGCGTCATCTTCAACAATCAGAAGTTGACCTGCGAGTAGCTTATTTACATCTTTAGACATGTGGACACCTCACAACTTTGTCTACTAGTAGTAATAGTCTTGGCGATGTCTACCATTAGTCAAAAGACTATTTCACTGTACGCGCAGTTATTGCTTGAACAAGCATGAGGGTCATTCTCACAGCAGAAGCTTTTATCATTTTAGTTATCTATGCCTATTTTTAATTATTTGGCAGTTTTTCGAAGAATTCACAAAAAGCGCGTTCATTTGGCCGTCATCATTCTGATGCCGATTTCGAGGGGATGGGCGCAAAACCCCTAGTTGGAAAATTTAAAGGTCCAAACAATCTCGCCTGTTTTGCCTGGGTCCACATGGGTCATGTAAGGTTCGTCGTGCTCCATACCGGGAAATTTCAGCATCAACTCCGCATGCTTTGCATTCTCAGCTTGTGTACCAATTACAAACTCATGCAACAACTTGCCGGTGTTCTTGACCCGGAAGCGAATGGTCTCGCCCTGCTTGACTTCCAGCTTGCCAGGCTGGAATCGCATGTCGTCACCCATGCTGACGTCGACAGTTCGGATCACATTCGCAGCATCACCCGCAACGCCCCAATCAGTTTGTTCTTTCACCACTGGTGCGTTACTGCCTTTCTTGTCGCCATGGGCAAGAGCAATATTATTCACTCCCCCTATTAACGCAGCACAGGCCAATACAAGTCCTGAAAATTTAAACATTTACATTCCTTTACTTAACAGCCAATCAATGACCTGAATGACCCGTGGGTTTGCGCACCTGCAATTCAATGTGAGGCTGGTTTTTCTGCGCCAACTTCATGCTCGGCTGCCCTGCGTTGCCGCTGCGTTTGGGTTTGGCCAGTTCACCGGTGAACTCATATGCAACCGTACCTTCAGGGTGCTTGTACCAACCCGGGTCTGAATAATCGCCCGGCTTTTGGTCCTTGCGTACTTTCAGCATGCTGAACATGCCACCCATTTCCACAGATCCAAAAGGCCCCTCACCGGTCATCATCGGAATGGTGTTGTCGGGCAGCGGCATTTGCATTTCCGCCATGTCGGCCATGCCACGTTCACCCATCGCCATGTAATCCGGAATCAGGTTGGTGATTTTTTTGGTCATGCCGCGGTGGTCCACGCCGATCATGGTGGGCACATCGTGGCCCATGGCATTCATGGTGTGATGGCTTTTGTGGCAATGAAATGCCCAATCGCCTTCTTCATTGGCAATGAACTCCATTTGCCGCATCTGTCCCACGGCAATGTCCACAGTCACTTCAGGCCAGCGTGAGTTCTTCGGTGTTGGGCCGCCGTCGGTGCCTGTTACCTCAAATTCATGGCCGTGAATGTGAATGGGGTGATTGGTCATGGTCAGGTTACCCACACGAATTCGCACCCGGTCATTTTTGCGGGCCACCAAAGGCGAAATACCCGGGAACAGGCGACTGTTCCACGTCCACAAATTGAAATCCAGCATGGTCATGATTTTCGGTGTGTAAGCACCAGGATCAATGTCATAAGCATTCAGCAGGAAGCAGTAATCGCGGTCCACTTCGCTGATTAGCGGGTTCTTGTTTTTGGGGTGTGTAACCCAAAAGCCCATCATGCCCATGGCCATCTGCACCATTTCATCCGCATGGGGGTGGTACATGAAGGTGCCGGGCCTTCGGGCCTCAAATTCATACACAAAGGTTTTGCCAGCAGGAATACCGGGCTGGTTCAAACCGGTTACGCCATCCATGCCGTTGGGCAAGCGCTGGCCGTGCCAGTGAATACTGGTGTGCTCAGGCAATTTGTTGGTCACAAAAATCCGCACCCGGTCGCCTTCTACCACTTCAATGGTGGGGCCAGGGCTTTGCCCGTTGTAGCCCCACAAATGCGCTGTCATGCCCGGTGCCATTTCCCGCAACACAGGTTCGGCCACCAGGTGAAATTCCTTCACGCCATTGTTCATGCGCCAGGGCAATGTCCAGCCGTTCAAGGTCACCACCGGGTTGTAGGGTCGCCCGGTGTTGGGCACCAGGGGGGGCATTGTGTCGGGCGATGTTTGCAATACAGGTTCGGGCAAGGCGCTCATGGCGACTTTGCTGACGCTGGCCGCTGCCACTGCGCCACCGGTCAAGGCGGCTGCTTTAAAAAACTCTCGTCTGGAAGTCATGTTGAAGATCCTTTCATTTAGTGGCCACCGCCAGCGTCGCCGCCAGCACTGGCTGCTGCGCCACTGACCGACACCATCATGGGCTTGCCCACCACAGTGGCCTGCAAAGCGGCGTCAGCCCGCCAGAAATCGGCTTGGGCGTTGATGGCTTGAACCACCACATTCACTTGGTCGCGGCTGTCGGCCAACAGTTCGAAAACCCCGATGAACATGCCGTTGTAACGCAGCAAATTTTCATCGGCGATGGTTTGCCGCAGCGGAATGATTTCATCGCGATAATGGCGCGCAATGTCATAGGTGGTGCGGTAGGCGGAATAACTTTCCCGCAGGGTGGATTGTGCGCTACGCAACGTTGCTTCAAGCCGGTTGGCAGCAGCCAGTGTGTTGGCATTGAATGTGTCGCGCTTCATGCCACCCCAATCAAAAATCGGCAAGGCCAATTCAAGCTCATACCCTTTTTTGTTGTTGCGCTCGCCAGTGTCGTTCTCAAAAATTGTGTCGTAACGAATGCCCGCTTCAATGTCCAGAAAACTGGCCACATTGCCCAAGCCTTGTGCCTTTGCACTGCTGTCAAAGCCCTGCTTGGCCATTCGGACATCCAATCGATCTTCAGCGCGCTTGGCCACTTCTGAAGGTGCTTTGGGCGCTTCAGGCAAATCGGGCAGGCGCTCAGGCAGCTTCAGTTGTGCAGCTTGCTCGGTGTTCAAGCCCAACATGCGCACCAGTGCTTCGCGGGTGGCCGTGGCCTTGTGCCTTGTGGCAGCTAAATTAAGCGCTGCATCGGCATAAAAGCTTTGCTGGCGTGCACGCTGCAGGCGTGTGAAGTTGCCCACTTCCTGCATGCGGCGGGCCAGTTCAGCACTGGTTTGCGCGCTTTCAAACACTTGCTGGGCATAGGTGTGCGCCTGCTGGGCTGCCACTGCCTCCACCCAGGCTTGGCGTACCTGCGTCACTTGATCAACCACACTACTGGTTAATTGCAACTGCGCGCGGTCAATCTGTGTGCGGGCAATGCCTTGTCGCGCAGGCAGGCTGAGCAAATCGAGTAAACCGAAACTCAGCAAACGCCCCAGCTCCAGTTCATCCTTGATGCGCACGCGTTCAAATGTAAACACCGGGTTGTGAATGCGACCACTTTGTGCGGCTTGCGCAGCTTGAGCCCAGTTCTCGGCCAACACGGCTTGAAACTGTGGGCTGTGGGTCAGCATCAGCTCTACAGCGGCGGGTTGGCTTAGCGGCTCTTTCAGTATTTCGCCGGCCTTGGAGGCCATGGCCTGCCTTTGTTCATCAGTTTGAACAAGACTCAGCTTGCCGTTGGTGAAACCAGTCAATTCCTGATTGGTTTGGTTCACTGATTCATTGATGTTCACCGATGCACAACCCGCGAGCACCAGCACTGCCAGCGCAACGACGGTTTTTTTCAGCAAATGGGGGGTGTTCATTGCTCACCCCCATGATTGTGCGTCCTGGGTTTGACAGTCTCCTTGGCGCTTGTCGGTTGCTCCTTGGCTTTGTTTTCATAGGGCTCTCGCGCATACACGCGCCAGCCGCCAATTTCTTCAACCAGTTCATTGGCTTTGGGCCAGTTTTGTATCTCAGAATCGGAATACGCTTGGTAGCCTTCGAATGCCGACTGATATTCAAGAACTTGCACAGCTGGTTCAGCATGCGCTGGCAAAGCCAACGCCGACAACAGCAGTACGAATGGGTAATGGGAAGTCATACATCCTCGCAATTGTTCAATACACAGGGCATGCACGGGCTTTACCCACGCAGTGCCCACGAATCAAATTGCGAGTGTTTTCGGTGGCCGATCTATTCGACGCGTGTCGGCAGAATGGGGAATCTGGGGGGCAGACAGCGGGTGCAATGTGTCGTGCTGGATCGCGCCGAAACTGGCTTGTGCCACGGGCAGCAGCACTACCGCACAGGTGGGTGCGCAGTTGCAGCAACCGTGCAACGATTTCATCAATTTTTTGGAGTCATCAGAATTTGCATGATCATGCGAGTCCATCTCATGCATGCTGTGATCCATGCTGCGATGATCCATGTTGCTATGGTCCATGATCTGGACTGAACCAGGTCCATCACCATTCAAGTGGCATGCAAACATGCTCGCCTGCGCCATGCCTTGGACAGGCAACGCAAGCAACATTATCCACATGAGAAAGGTTCGTACCACTTTTGTCATAGACCGCAACATAGCATTAGTCCTCAGACTCGGCAAGTTGGGGAAAGTTGCAATGCCTGTCCATGATAATCACACCAACGCACCCTGCAGCCCGAGCTGTTCCACCAACAATGCACGCACTACCTTGGCTTGTAGATCAGCAGGTTCGTTCAGCCCCATCCTGTCCAAAAAGGGTTGGGCCGATGCAGGTGGCTTTGCGGCGAACATTGCTTTCAACAACAGCTTCCATTTGGGTGTTTTGTTGGCTATGGCCTTGACGGCTTTCAAGGCTTTGGCCAATTCCCATTCCACATCCGTGAAATCGCAACCCAGCGGGAAAGCTGGCAATACACCCTCTCTGGTCAAGGAATCGAGTCGCTTGGCGAGATTTTTCGGGGTGTTGTGCATGAAACTCTCTGGTATCTCGTAAGTCTCCTCGATTTTTCCCGCCAGCTTGGCTTGCTTCAACAGGTCCGCCTGAAACCGGGAGTCGGCGATATTGATCAATTCCCTGGCCACGTCAGCATCTGACTTGCCTCTCAGGTCGGCGACTCCATATTCAGTCACAACAATGTCCCGCAGGTGGCGCGGAATCGTGCAGTGCCCATAGCTGAACACAATGTTGCTGGTGGCTTTACCGCCCTGTTCATTTTCCCGGACTGCGCGAATCATCAAAATACTTCGCCCCGTGGGCAGCTTGTGTGCCATCGACACAAAGTTGTATTGACCGCCAACGCCTGAGATGACGCGGCCATCGTCCAGTCCATCAGACACCACCGCGCCACTCAGTGTGGCCATGATGCCGGTGTTCACAAATCTCGCATGCGCTCGCTGTGCGCTGTACAGGGCATGGTTCAGATCCAGTTGATTCACATGCTCCACACCCAGCATGTGAATTGAATTACGCTGCAGTTCAGGCATGTTCTTCAGCGCCTCATACATGGCATTGGGCCCGAGGAAAAACCCGGCATGAAGCACGGTGCCGTTGACCAAGACCTTGCCCAGGCCACTGGCCACCAATGCTACACGGGTGGCCTTGTCCGCAAGATTGGCCAATACGCGCTGCCCGTTTGGCAATACCAGGTGTACACCCTGCAGCAACACACCTTCCTTGAACAGGCCGTGTCGCTTGAACACATCAAAATCGTGCGGTGTAATTTCACGCACACCCAACTCAGCCAGATCATCCAGTACAGATTCATGCACTTGTTCCGGTCTGCATTTGCCTTGGTTAATCAGGCGCTGCAAGGCCCAATGGTCATACACTTGCCGGTTCAACACACCGGCACGCATCAAATGCAGAAAGCCATCCACAAACATTTCAGTGGCACCATATAAACCCGCCTCAAACGGCTGGTCGCCACCAATTTTGGTCATCAGGTTTACAGTAGACTCAGGACGGTGCAGGGCCTGCAGTACCTTGGTGTAGTTTGTATTGTCGGTCTGGCGAAGTATCAATGCATGCACCACAGCATCACCCAAAGCGCCAATTCCCACTTGCAAAGTACCGCCGTCTTTCACCAAGGCGCTTGCATAAAAACCCAAGGCATAGTCCGCAACATCAACCGGTAATTTTGGCGTAGAGAATAGGGTTGTGAAGTACGCAGGATTGTCGACTACAAAATCAAATTCCTCGCGGGCCACTTGGGCGCTGTGCCCCATGAAAGGCAGCCGCTGATTCACCACGCCAACCACCAGATGCGGTCGATCGCTTTCACGCAGCATGCGAACCAGCTCGATTGAGGTGTCAGGATTACAGCTCAGTGAATAGTGGGTGGCCGTGCCCTCATCTGGCCTGCACACGGCTTGCATCGCCAGGTTGCAGCCCATGTCAAAGATATCGCGTGCAGCCGTGGTGTAGTTGGTGCTGACATAGTTCTGCTGCGCAGCCAAGTTACCCATGCGGCTTCCCGGTTTGAAAAAAAACTCTTGCACCTTCACATTCGGAGGCAGTTTGCCTTGTGTGGCGTCAACGGCGTATCGCAGGTCAGGGCAGTCGCCCCATACCCGTTCAACAAAAGGCTTCAGAAACGCAGCTTCCAGCGCAGAACCTGCAACAGGTTTCTCCAGAGACAGCGCAGTCAGTATCGTCAACTGAATTGAAGGGTCTTCCTGCGCGCGCACATACAGGGCATTGATCAGTTCTGGCGGTTTGCCCAACCCCAAGGGCAAACCCACCCTGATCTGATTACCCAGACGCTGAAGAATAAGCTCCACACACTGTTCAACAGTGTTCAGGATTTCAGGTGCGGTCCTTGATTTTGATTGCATCAGAAAGGCGAGCCAGATGGTTGAACTAATGCATTCAGCTTACCACTTAACTCATGGAGGAATTTCGATACACCAGGAGACAATATGTGCACCACCACAGCCACCACAGCCGCACACGGGGACCATTCAAGCCAGCATTCGCCATCGTCCACGGGTGCGTCCATGACACAACCGCCAATCAATGCCAGTCAAGCCGAGTGGCTGGCTTACGCCGCTTCAGTTGGAGAACAATACGGCATTCCGGGCGAGGTCATTACCTCACTGATCAAAAGCAAAGGTACTCCGAATTTTGGCGGGAGTATTTCCAGCAGCGATGGATCGGGTGAGCAGTTGTATGGCCCCATGCTGGTTCACGGCGGACTGCTTGAGGGCGGGGTGTTTGCAGGCCCTGGTGGACATGGCCTTTACAACGACGATGGGCGCCCCTTGAGCGCGGTTGATTTGAAAAACAATCCGGCTGCAGGCATACGCGCTGGAGTTCAACACCTGAAACAACTTGTAGACATGTACGACGGTGATCTACAAATGGCCATCAATCACTATGAAACCGGCAACCCTGACAACAGTGATCACCTACACGGCGAATTGGCTGAACAATGCACTGATGACTCACACAGCCATGGTCATGGTACGACATCATCGCCTCAACCTTCGCCTGCACCTGTCACTGCACCTGCCACCTCAGCACGCCGCACTAGCACGCCAGCCAGCGAAGAAGGCCATGCCAGTCACAGCGCAGGCTCCCCGCTTCCCTACACTGGCAGTTCAACAGGCCCACTGACTGGCGACATCGACCCGGGGGAAGGCAGCAGCCACCCCAACGATCATGTCGGCGACGCGAGTCATGGCCATGGTTTTCTATTGAATGCCGACGCGCACAATGCAGCCATGGCAACCATGTTCGGGCGACCGGCTGGGGAAACGATTGATTACCTTGTCAAAACACTCGATTCAATTGGCGGCTACAACAAAGGCCAGAATGAAGAGCAAAAACTGAAAGGAGCCTACCTGATTGCGAATTTGGTGATGAAACACAATATGGCACCGCCAAGGCTGTTTGCCAACGAGACCGAGGCGGGCGTTTTTTACGGCCAGGCCAAATTAATGGCCATGGACAATGACGCAGACGGCCTACGTGATTTGATCGAATCCAGAGGGGGCAGTACGTTTGGGCTCGGTGATGCAGAACTGATCAATGTCTGGGGCACCAATGAGCACAACAATCTTCACGCCATCATGTTCGGCAACCGGGAACTGGCAAACGCCGTGCACATGACCTCACTGAACGACAATGATGGCCATGAGAAAGACGGAATGAATCCCGGCCTTTCCGGTGGCTACAACAACAAGGGCGAATACCCGCAGTGGGGTTGGTTCGAAGGATTACAACAAATATCGACCTGGTTCCCGCAGCTCAAGCCCGCCCAACAAGCGCAAGCTGCCTGAAATCAGGCAGCCACTTTCATGTTGGCAGCAATCGCCCCTGCGGCCATGGCTGCGGGTGATTGATCGAGATAAGCCTGTGCCAGTTCAGTAGAACCCTCCTTGGCCGGGTCGTACCACGGGCTAAAGTAGGGCAACTGTTGCAAGACCAGCCACAACGGATTGGGCAGCAGTTCCTTGCGCGAAGCCTTGAACCATTCAACCCACATCCAGGGCTTGTACACCGCAGGTTTTTTCTTGGCGAAGCGAGGGTCCTGTCCGGCAATATTGGCGGCACCGTCCACCCACAAACCGATGATCATTGGCACCACAATCGCAGCCAGGTAATAGCGCGACAAATAATCGCCACCCAGGTGCTTGTACAAGTCAAAGGCAACACTGCGGTGCTCTACTTCCTCAGCGCCATGCCAGCGGATCAGATCCAGCATCACCTGGTCTGCGTTGATCTCATCCCACTTTTTATTTTCAAGCGCATACATGCCCAGCACACAGGTCATGTGCTCAATGGTTGCTACCAGTCCAAGGCGTGCCAGTAACCAGCGACGTTCAAGAAGCGCAGGCACTTTCTTGCCAAACGGTTTGTCGTCGAGCACCACATCAAACAGCCATTTCATCAGTTTCTGGTTGCGCTCGGTTTTAATGCCACGCGCTGCCAAATACTCTTCAGTGGCTGAACTGTGACCACGTGCATGCATGGCCTCCTGTTTGATAAAACCCCGCACGTCTTCTTTCAGTTTCTCATCAGTCACGAACGGCAAGGCTTTGTTGTACAAGCGACAGAACCAGAACTCACCCGCTGGCAATATCAGGTTGATTTCGTTGATAAAGTAACTGGAGAAGGGCTCATTGGGCAGCCAGTCAATCGGCGTTTCCGACCAATCAAATTTCACGTTTCGCTGCTTCAGCACAGTGTCGGTGCTGGATGCAGGGCGGGCAGGCTTTTTGCGGGCAGTGGTGGTCGCGGTCATGATCGGTCTCCGGCATTTTGTCGAGAATGACATTCTTCGATGTCATGGTTTGATCATAACCGGGAAGTTGCAGCGCCGATAGTGGAATTGCTCTACCGCAGTGCGGCAAATCATGCGGTTAAATTTCCGCATGATTTGCAGAAAGTAAATGCCAATCAGCCGGTCGAATCCTTGATGGTGGTTGATTTGCCATTGGTTTTTACCGAATCAATGCCGTTGTCGCATGCAGCCTCGCTGGCGTACATCTGACTGGAACCGATCACCTGATGATTGGCGGCTTTCAAGTTGAAGTGGTGCTTGCCATTGGCGGCCACTTTTTTCTCGTAGCGTGCTGCCTCTCCACAATTCTTTTGAACCGATTCAATGCCGTTTTCAGCGGCTGCCTTGGTTTTGTAAAGCTCACTGGTCAAAATGGTTTCGTGATTTCCCGCCTTCAGTACAAACCGAAACTGCCCATCGCTGCTTTTGCTCAATTCGAAATAACCTGCCATCTCCAACTCCTTTGCATGAATTATTGGTGAATGCTGTGGGATAACCCGTTTTGGTTATATCACAGGTCGACTAAAGTTCAATGCATGAAGCAAAAGCGGCAACCAGTTACCCGGTTGCCTCTGCTCAGAAAGTTCAAAGGCAAGAAATTACTCTTTAAATGCCACTTGATCCGCGTTAAAACCACCGCCCAACGCGCGAATCATGGCAAGGCTGGCGCCTTGCTGGCTCTGCCATGCTGCAGCCCAGCTAAGTTGGGCATTCAACAAGTTGCGCTGTGCATCCAGCAGCTCAAGTTGATTGGCCACGCCATTGTCCACCCGCAATTGCGCCAGGCGAACCACCTGGGTCAAGGTCTGAACTTGCTCTTGACGGGCCTGTAAACGCTCACGCGCCTCACGCTGCGCTACGATGGCATCGTAAATTTCCTGGAAGGCCGTACGAATACTGGCTTCGTATTGCAACACGGCCTGATTGCGGCGTGCCACAGCGGCGTCTCGTTCATCAAACAAACGACCTGCCTGAAAAATTGGCTGTGTAATTTGGGTCTGAAAACTCCAGATTCGGGCTGGGCCACTGAACAGGTCGCTTAAATCGGTGCTCTCTCGTCCACCAAAAGCACTCAAACCAATGGTCGGAAAAACGCCTTGCGTGCGGCTTCCAGATTGGCCTCGCCAGCAAGTAACTGTTGTTCAGCTGCGGCCAGATCCGGGCGGCGCAGTAACAGTTCGGAAGGTGTGTCTTCCGGCAGGATGAACAACTTGGTCAACTGCAGGTTGTCAACTTCAAGAGGTGGTAGTTGCGGTGAATTACCCCCCACAATTACCGCCAGTGCATTCTGCGCACGGGACAGTTGTTCGCGCGTGTCAGGCAACTGTGCACGCACTGCCAACAATTCCGCTTCGGTTTGGCGCAACTGGAGTTCGTTGCTCAAGCCAACATCGGCGCGCTGCTTGGCCAGCTTGTAAGCTGCGTCACGACTTTCCAGGGTTTGTTCCAGCACTTTCACCTGCAAGCCCAACACGCGAACCTGGGTGTACAACGAAGCCGCCGTGGCCGCTACGCTCAGGCGCACTCCACGCACGTTATAGCCCTGCTGCATGAAGCCGGCGCGGGCAGCATCTTCCAGTGCACCAATTCGACCCCACAAGTCAAGCTCCCAAGTCGCGCCAATGCCCAGCTGCTGGTTTTCATACACATTTTGCCCACCAAACACCGGCACGTTGCCAGCCTGTGACGGGCGATTGCGACCGGTGGTGAACTGACCAAAGATTGAAGGCCACTGCTGCGACTTGGCAATGCCAAGCACCGCACCTGCTTCATTCAATCGCTCATTGGCCAAACGAACATCGGTGTTGTTCTGCAACGCCTGCTCAACCACCTGGTTCAGCGCCGGATCGCCGAGCAACAGCCACCACGCCTCATTTTGAACCTGCTTCATGCCCACGCCTTTTGCGTTTTCAGGCACTTCAACTTGCATGGCTTGCTCTGGCTTGCCATTGAACCTGTCCAGCAAAGGGATGCTGGATGCGCAACCGGTCAGGGCCAGAGTCAAACCCAAGGCGATTGCGGTTTTCGGCAGGGCTTTAAACATGCTCGCCCCCTTTGTTTGTTGATTGTTGATTGGATGAATCATTTGCTTCCTCTTCATCACCATGGTGTCGTCCACCTTTTTCACTGCGATCGATCAAGCGGTAAAACAGGGGCACAAAGAAAATGGCCAGCAATGTGGCGGCGGTCATGCCACCCATTACACCGGTACCTACAGCGGCGCGTGCACCTGCACCAGCACCACTGGAGAACGCCAACGGAACAACGCCCAGAATAAACGCAAACGAGGTCATCAAAATGGGACGGAACCGCAAACGGGCCGCTTCCAGAGAAGCGTCAAGGGCGCTCATACCTTCTTCACGCTTCAGCACCGCGAATTCCACGATCAAAATCGCATTCTTCGCAGCCAGACCTAGTAACGTCACCAGACCAATCTGGAAATACACGTCATTGGTCATGTCGCGCATCCACACCGCAAGCAGCGCGCCGAACAAGCCAAACGGCATGGCCAGCAGCACCGAAAACGGAAGGGTCCACTTTTCATACTGGGCAGCCAGAATCAGGAACACCATCAGCGCACCCAAGACCAGCGCAAAGCTGGAAGAACCTTCAGAACGCTTTTCCTGAAACGAGGCACCAGAAAAGTCGTAGCTGAAATCATCCGGCAACACCTCGGCTGCAATGTCCTCAATGGCCTGAATGGCTTCGCCTGAACTGATGCCTGGTGCACCACTGCCCAACAGCTTTACAGCAGGTAGATTGTTAAAACGCTCCAAAGTTTCCGGCCCTTGTGAAAACTCCACTTTGGCAAAGGCCGAAATCGGGATCATTTCGCCAGTGTTCGAGCGCACATACATGTTGCCAATGTCAGTCGGGCTTTTGCGATATTGCGCATCCGCCGACATCAACACCTGCCAGGTACGACCGAATTTGTTGAAGTCGTTCACATAGTAGGTACCCATGCTGGCCGCAAGGGTGTCGAACACTTCATTCACGTTCACGCCCATTGCGCGGGCACGTTCGCGGTCCACATCCACATATAGCTGAGGCGTGCCGGGGCGCCACAATGTTTGTACTCCAGCCAGGCGCGGGTCTGCATTGGCTTTGGCCATGAAGGCGTTCATCACCTTGGCCAGCTCGGCTGGGCCGCCTTCGCCACGGTTTTGAATATAGAACTCAAAGCCACCGGCATTGCCCAAACCGAAGATGGGTGGTGGTGCAAAAGCCAGCACCAACCCTTCCTGAATGCCCGCAGTCCGGCCAAACAACTCGCCCACCAAATCAGTGGTCACAGCCTCGCGGTCGTCCCAATGGCGCTGGGTTACGAACATGGTGGCCGCGTTGTTTTTGAAACTGCCGCCCAGGACGTCAAAGCCTGTAAACGCCAAGGAATACTCGTTGGCGGGGTTGGCGGCCACTGCATCCACCACCTCGGCAACCACTTTGTCGGTGCGCTGAAGTGTTGCGCCATCGGGCAAAAATACGGCCGCAATAAAATAGCCCTGGTCTTCATCAGGAACCAATGAACCCGGTGTGGCCTTGAACAAACCAGCAGTGACCACCAGCATCACCAGAAACAAACCAATACCAATGGCTGGACGCATGCTGATGAATTTCACGCCACCCACGTACTTGGTCGTTACCCGCGCAAACCAGTTATTGAATGCGGTGAAAAACTTGCCTGGTTTTTTGTGCTCGTGCTTGAGCAGCAGCACACAAAGGGCCGGGGTCAATGTCAACGCGACAATGCCGGATACGATCACAGCAATGGCGATGGTGATGGCGAACTGACGATACAGTTCACCGGTCAAGCCGCCCAGGAAACCGATTGGAATGAACACCGCTGAAAGTACCAGCACGATTGCAATCACCGGGCCGGTTACTTCCTGCATGGCTTTGATCGCCGCCTTGCGCGCGCCCAAGCCCTCTTCATGCATGATCCGTTCTACGTTTTCCAACACCACAATGGCGTCGTCCACCACAATACCGATGGCCAGCACCATGCCGAACAATGTCAACGTGTTGATGGAATAACCCAGCAAATAAAGCCCTGCAAATGCGCCCAGCAATGAAACAGGCACGGCCACAATCGGAATCAAGGTGGCGCGCCAGTTCTGCAAGAATACATACACCACGATGAACACAAGTATCATCGCCTCGACCAGCGTTTTCACCACTTCACGAATGGACACCTCCGCGAATCGCGTGGTGTCATAAGGCACTGCGTAATCAAGACCTTCCGGAAAGTCCGCAGCAATTTCATCCACCGTGTTTTTTACATTCTGAGCCACGTCGAGCGCGTTGGCACCCGGCTGCAGGAATACTTCTACCAGCGTGGCTGGCTTGCCATTGATACGACCTGTGAAGTCGTAGTCCTTCGAGCCCAACTCGACACGGGCCACGTCTTTCAGTCGAAGTGAGGAGCCGTCCGGATTCACGCGAATCAGGATATTCTCAAACTCCTCAGGTTCACTCAGACGACCTTGGGCAGTCACGGTGTAAACCAGTTCCTGGCCATTGTTGTTGGGTGCTTGCCCCACCTTGCCCGCCGCGAACTGTGCGTTTTGCTCATTCAACGCGGCAGCAATGTCACCCGCAGTCAGTTTTAACTGGGCCATGCGATCGGGCTTGATCCAGATGCGCATGGCATAATCTTTCGCACCTAAAATCTGCACGTTGGTGGTGCCGGGAATCCGCTTGATGCGGTCGAGCACGTTCAAGGTCACATAATTCGAGGTGTAGAAGTCGTCAAACCGACCGTCTTCAGAATAGAACGCCAACACCTGAAGGAACGACGAAGAACCCTTGTTCACAGTCACACCCTGCCTGCGTACTTCCTGCGGCAAAATGTTTTCAACCTGTTTCACACGGTTATTCACGTTCAGCGCGGCCTGGTCCGGGTCAGTGCCAATTTCGAACGTCACCATGATTTCAACCACGCCACTGCTGGCCGAAGTTGAACTCATGTACATCATGTCTTCCACCCCGTTGATCGCATTCTCAATGGGTGCAGCCACAGTGCTGGCAATCACCTCAGCGGAAGCACCGGGGTATACGGCACGAACCTGAACCACCGGCGGCGCAATTTCAGGGTACTGCGCAATCGGCAAACCACGCATGGCGGCCAAGCCGGCCAGCATGATGAAAATCGACAACACGGCCGCAAACACAGGCCTGTCGATAAAAAATTTCGAAAACATGTTTTACCCCTTATTGCTTCTGCTCAGTGGCTGGCGCGGCTTTAGCCGGCGCTGCTGCTTCAGGCTGGTTGTTGGCACCAGCGATCACGGGTTGTACTGGGGTTCCCGGGGGCGCTTTCATGAATCCGTCGGTGATCACTTTGTCGCCTGCCACCAAACCGTCAGTCACCACCCATTGGTCGTCTTTCCACTGCGCAACCTGAACAGGTCGGGGTGCCACCGTGTTTTCGGGGCTGACAGTCATCACGACCTTGCCACCTTCCGGATTTTCAAGAACAGCGCGCTGTGGCAACAACACGGCATCCTTTTGTACCGCACCGCTAACGCGGACCCGCACAAACTGCCCAGGGCTAAGCACTTCTTTGTCATTGACCAGCACGGCTCGGGCATCCACTGTTCCCGTGGCCGGGTTCACGCGCACATCCTGAAAGCCCAGCTTGGCTTTAAAACCCATGGGCTTGCCGTCGGCACCCAGTACTTCGACCACCAAATCGCCCCCGGGCATTGAGACGGCACCGCTGGCCACGCCTTTGCGCAACTGCTCATGGTCTTTTTCCGGAATACCGAAGTTCACATACACCTGATCAATCTGGGTGACAGTGGTCAACAACTCGGAAGGGCCAGATACAAAACTGCCCTCTGAATACAGGGAGCGGCTTGCAAATCCGTTCACCGGCGATTCAACTTTGGCGTAATCAAGGTTCAGGCGTGCAGTGCGAACAGCCGCACTAGCCACTTGCAAATCTGCTTTGGCGACTTCAAACGCGGATTGGGCACCATCCAGCTCTGACTGCGAAACCGCCTTGCTCTCAGCAAGTGGCATCACGCGCTTGTAATCACGCTCAGCCTGCGCAGCACGAACCTTGGCGGCATTTTCATCAGCCAAAGCGCGGGCCAACGCGGTTTGGTACGGTGCGTTGTCCAGGCTGTACAAAGATTGGCCTTTCTTCACACGACCGCCTTCTTCGAACAGTCGGCGTTCGATAATACCGGCCACACGGGCGCGAATTTCAACCTCGCGCAGTCCCGCAATTTGGGCTGGGTATTCGTAGGTTAATTCCAGTTGTTCTGTTTTCACTTCAACCACCGGAACTGGTGCGGCTTGACCGGCACCGGGACCTCCGGGGGCTTGGGCGTCTGCGCCCTGACCACAACCCAGCAACAAAACGCTGGACAAAACGGTCACCAGCAGCGAAGGCAGAAGGGTGGCTCCTGCAAATGCGCGACTGTAAGGGGAAGCTTGAGTTTGCTTTGAATTCAATGAGTTGCTGTGCATGATATGTGCCCTGTTATATCCTTGTGGGAATTTTTCGGGTTGATTTACTGACCGAGAAGTCAGATAATACATACATACACGAGTGTATGTAAATATTTTTTTCAAATTTTGGTGACAACAATTGTGGTAAGAAAAACGAAGGAAGAAGCGCAGGAAACACGCAATCTGATTCTGGACACGGCAGAGACCGTTTTCTCAGAAAAAGGAATGTCACGAACCACGCTGAACGATATAGCCAAGGCAGCCGATCTGACACGGGGCGCCATCTATTGGCATTTCAAGAACAAGGCCGACCTGTTTGACGCCATGTTACAGCGCGTCATATTACCAATGGATGAATTCATCGCCACACCCGACCTGCACCCCGAGCAGCAACCCCTGGCCTACCTCAGAATTCGATCCATGCATGTGGTTCGCACCTTGGCGGAAAACCCACAGATTCAACGGGTTTTCGACATCGTGATGCACAAAACAGAGATGGTTGATGACATGTTGCCCATCCGCGACATGCACCTCGAAACGATTCAAGGTTGCCTGCAGACCATTGAAACTGATTTCCAGGCGGCCATTGACAAGGGTGAATTACCCGCCAGCACCAATGCCCGACGGGCGGCGATTGGTCTTCATTCACTGATTGACGGCCTGTTCGCGAACTACGTGCTGAGCCCGGAATTGTTCGACCTGATGGAACAGGCCGAATTCACGATCGACAACTACCTGCACGGACTGGTCAACCGCAAATAGTTCAGACCCTGCCCGTGACCGGAATGCCCGCACCATTGATGTCGCGGGCGGCATCTGACAACAAAAATGCAATGACGCCCGCCAATGATTCAGGGGTGACCCAATCTGCGGGGTCCGACTCAGGCATGGCAGCCCGATTGGCTGGTGTGTCCAGAATACTGGGCAACACTGCGTTGGCGCGAATTCCCAAATGTTTGTTTTCCGCCGCCAATGCCTCGGTCAAACGCAACACACCCGACTTGGCAGCCGCATAAGCACCCATGCCCTCGACCGCTTTGCCGGCCGCAGCCGCGCCAATGTTCACAATCACGCCACCTTGCTGGTCCTGGAACTGGGGCAATATGGCCTGGCACATGTTCACTGTGGTTTGCACATTCATGGCGTACTGGGCGTTCCAGGTGTCCAGGCTGCTCTCTGCCTGCCGTTCCCATGCAAAACCACCGGCGATATTGACCACTGCGTCAATCTGGCCGAAATATTCCCAGGCCTGATTCACCACTTCCTGAGCATGCTCGGGCAGGGTCAGGTCTACATTGCCAATCGACACCGCATCCGTTTCGCCGTCCCAATCTGGTTGATTCAGATCGATCAACAACAGGCGATATCCCAAACCACCCAAATGCACGGCCACCGCCTGCCCCAGATTGCCCGCTGCACCGGTGATGATCGCCACTGGACTGCTGTTCATAAGAAATATCTCCTGCCATGAAGTTGAATTTTTGACTATTCTGACATGAGCCCACCTGTTTCATGCCCCCGCCCGCTTTGAATACCCCCTTTAAGGGCAACGCATTGGTGCAATGTTGAACAGGTACCAAGCTGCCGTTCACAAGACATACCCGCAAATTGTTGGAGCATGTCATGTGGAACGGTCTGTTTTTTGGTTTGGTCAGTCTCTTCACCCCCCAGGCCAGTCTGCCCGACACGGCGGCCATGGAGGCCGAAATCCACCAGTTCGCCCAAGTGTATTCCATCGACACCGGCCGGATCCATGTACGCAAAAGCACCATGAACAATCCGTCACCGTTTCTGACGAACAGCGGAGTCAAAGCCTGTGTGTTGCATGTGAACCAGCATGCCGATGCAAAGCGCGTGTGGTCGCATTTTCTCGACACTGGCCACGAGGGTTCAGAATCCGCATTCCTTGCATTCACTTCTGCCCACGAACTGACCCACTGCCTGATGTCGGAAAAGGGAAAACGCGTTGCCGCCAGGCAGGCGCTGCAGCAGCATTTGGGTGTTCAATTCAAGAACAATATGCATTTCGAAGAGACACTGGCCGATTTGGTCGGCTTGGCCTATGTTCAAAAAGTGGCCCCTGAGTATTACGACGTGGTCTTCAAACGCGTGAAATCCATTCGAACCGACTTCTCCAACCGTGACCCTGAACACGACAGCTCTCAGGCACTACAGGCCCACACCATTGCTTTTGCCGCCCAGCTGTTTGCAAAACCACAGAATGTTCGACTTGCCGACGCCAGCGTGCGCTAAAAATCTCCTGTGAATTGTGTTTTGCAAGGGCACGACCCAAAAAAGCGTGCTTAAATTCAAACGACCGTTTGAATAAACTTTGCACGCACAATTTACAGGTGAATCTCTTGAACAGCTTTCAGTCCGTTTTCCGCCCAAATCTATTTGCAGGCCAAACCGTGCTGGTCACTGGCGGCGGCTCGGGCATTGGTCGCTGCACCGCACATGAACTGGCCAGCCTGGGTGCCGACCTTGCACTGGTCGGTCGCAAAATGGAAAAACTCGAAACCGTCAAAGCGGAGATCGAGCAAACCTGTTCCGTCAAAATTTCACTGCACAGCTGCGACATTCGCGAAGAAGACCGAGTCAGGGAAACCGTGGCCGATGTGCTGGCCGCACACGGCAAAATCAACCACCTCATTAACAATGCGGGTGGCCAGTTTCCTTCCCCTTTGAACATGATCAGCGGCAAAGGCTTCGAGACCGTGGTGCGCAACAACCTCACCGGCGGCTTTCTGATGGCCCGTGAAGTATTCAACCAATACATGATGTTGCATTTGGGCGAGGCAGACATGTCCATTACCAACATCATCGCCGACATGTGGAATGGCATGCCGGGCATGGGCCACTCCGGCGCCGCACGCGCGGGCATGCTGAACTTTTCGGAAACGGCATCCAATGAATGGGCACCCGTGCGAGTGAACGCGGTAGCTCCCGGCTTCATCGCATCAAGCGGCATGGACACTTACCCCGAACCCATGAAGCAAACCATCATGCAACTGGACAAAACCATACCCCTGCAACGACTGGGTTTGGAAGCAGAGGTGTCTGGTGCTCTGGTATTCCTGTGCAGCCCTGCTGCCTCATTCATTTCAGGATCCTGTATTCGAATCGACGGTGCAGCGCCCAATGCGCGCCGCATCTGGCAAGTCGGCACAGGCAAAGCCAATCCGGCGTTTAACAGCTTTCATCTGGGCGGCGTACCGGAAGTCATTCAACGCCGCGATGCTGCACGTGCGGCTGCAAAAAGTAAATAAGAACTCAAGCAGGCACGCGGCTTGACTTGATCAAGCCTCGCGTTCAAAATCAAACAAACGTTTGATTTTTTAACCGACATTTAAAGCCCACACAATGCCTATTCTAGAAAGCGCTGTAGCCGCCACTTCCAGTGAATTTGAACTGAACAAAGCCAATATGGAAGCGGCCCTGAATGAGCTAAGGGCACTGGAAAAGCGCACACGCGACGCATCGGCCAAAGCAGCACCTTCATTTGCCAAGCGCGGCCAACTTTTGCCCCGCGACCGTGTAGCCCTGCTCCTCGATGCAGGCTCCCCCTTCCTTGAACTCAGCACGCTGGCTGGTTACATGCAAGACGGGCAGAAGGCTGACAAAAGCATTCCGGGCGGCGGCATTATTGCCGGTTTGGGTTATGTATCAAACACCTTGTGCATGGTGGTGGCCAGCGACTCCGGCATTGAAGCCGGAGCACTCCAAGCCATGGGCATCGAGAAAATGCAACGCGCGCAAGACATCGCGCTTGAAAACAAACTGCCCTTCATCAATCTGGGCGAATCAGCGGGCGCAAACCTTCTGAAGTACAAAGTCGAACACTTCATACTGGGCGGTGGCAACTTCTACCGCCTTGCCAAGCTTAGCGCTGCTGGTTTGCCCGTGGTCAATGTGCTCCACGGCTCATCCACCGCAGGCGGGGCTTATATTCCAGGTTTGAGCGACGTGGTGATCATGGTTCGCGAACGGGCCCGCGCGTTTCTCGCCGGTCCACCCTTGTTGAAAGCCGCCACGGGTGAAATTGCAACCGATGAAGAACTGGGTGGTGCCGACATGCACTGCTCAATTTCCGGGCTGGGCGATTACATCGCCGATGATGACCGGCATGCCATTGCACTGGCCCGTGAAGTGATGGCTAAAATCGACTGGAACAACAGCAACCGCAGTGTGTTGCCTGCGATGAACGAAAACGCGCCTGCACCTCGCTACCCCTCGGAAGAATTGCTGGGGGTGATGCCTGCCGACATCAAAACCCCGGTGAACATGCGCGAGGTAATCGCCCGCATCGTCGATGACTCGGATTTCCTTGAATTCAAGGCGGGTTACGGCTCAGCCACACTGTGTGGCTATGCAAAACTGATGGGTGTCAGCATTGGCATTATCAGCAATCTGGGGCCGATCGACACAGCGGGTGCAACCAAGGCCACCCACTTCATACAAAGCTGCTGCCAGACCAAAACACCGATCATCTATCTGCAAAACACGACCGGCTACATGGTCGGCAAAGAGGCCGAGCAGGGCGGCATCATCAAGCACGGCTCAAAAATGATACAGGCCGTCAGCAACGCCACCGTCCCGCAAATCACAGTGTTGTGCGGTGCCAGCTTTGGCGCTGGCAACTATGGCATGTGTGGTCGCGCATTTGGCCCCCGCTTTGTATTCGCCTGGCCCAACAGCAAAACTGCGGTGATGGGTGCCGAACAAGCTGCCGGCACTATGGCCACCGTGATGCAGGCCAGCGCAGCCCGCAAAGGCATGGAAGTGCCCGAGTTCATGCTGGAAAACATGAAGAAACAAATTGTTGACACATTCGAGTCGCAAACCAGCGCGTTCTACACCAGCGGCTTGTTGCTGGACGACGGTGTAAT
Source organism: Alteromonas sp. McT4-15 (assembly GCF_020515205.1). Taxonomy (NCBI): domain Bacteria; kingdom Pseudomonadati; phylum Pseudomonadota; class Gammaproteobacteria; order Alteromonadales; family Alteromonadaceae; genus Alteromonas; species Alteromonas sp. McT4-15. The sequence continues at coordinate 72,300 of NZ_JAJALG010000004.1, read as the reverse complement.
CGACCCGCGCGACACCCGGCAGGTTTTGGCGCTTGCGCTAACTGCCTGCCTTCAACAAGAACGTAGCGTGCAAACCATGCAGTTTGGGGTGGCGCGGCCATAACGGCTTAATTTGTCACGTTTTGCAAGTGAGGCGGTAACTTCAATGGCAGAGCTGCCCCACTGTCCATTTTGGTCCGCAGCTCCGCCTTTTCAAATTTCTCAGTCAGCTTTTGAACCGCATTTTCAGCATTAAAACTAAAGCGTTTCAATACCGCAGTATCCCCATTAAGGTTATGCAGGAGATTCTCCTTCATATAACCCAGCGTCAGTTTTGCAACCTTTTCTGTTTTTATCAAATCAATCTGGTTGTACATTTTTTGATCGTTCAGCAAATAACGAATCGATGCTTTCAGATTCGAGTAACCGCAATTGCCGTCTTTCTGGGACCGCTGGTAAATCGGCTGATGGTCAGTAGGGCCCGGCCTACAACCAACACGTTGTCCAAACTCGTGATAAAACTGCTCGATGTTCGCTCGCATCTGTCGATTTGGATCAACACGAGTTGTTGCGACTGCGCATCCATTGTGCGTTGTGGCTGCGTCGAGTGTGTACATCAACGTTTTGCACAAAAAATTATGACTAAATCCTTTTTTCTGCCCTATAGGCAAATTCCATTTGGATACTGCTGATTCAATTTTTGGTCGCTGGCCCGGCTTCAAACGCTGGCCAAACTGTTGCGGGTGCGACCCGCTTCCCGCACCCCGGTTTACCATGTGCAAATTCACGGTGTCGTCCCAGTTCTTCTCAACCACCATGTAGGTGGCATGGCCCGCACTTTTTGATACGCCACTACCGAGAGAATAAAAAGTCAGTGGTATTAGGATTTTGCCGCTAGGCGGCAGTTGCTCAACAGCTGCAAGACATTCTTTCGCGGCATTCGACACTGCCCTGGGCGTACCTGCCTGATTCACCAGCAGTTCATGTCTGCTGATCTTCGACATCAAATTCGCGCTATTCTTCAGAATGTCAGAGACGGTTCTCATCGCCGCGCGAGTGCGATCACTTGCACTTTTGCCACATCACTTCGCTCGCAATCGCTGACAATGCTGTCAAGCAACTCAATTTCATTGGCCAGAATATCGACGGAAAAGTCTTTGAAAGGCGCCAAAAACTCGGTTTTTCCTTCTGAAGGCGAGGGACGAAAATTTGGACTCGCTTTGGCTGCATCGTTACGCAGTCCGCAAAAATGCTCAATGAAACTCAGGTTCACCTTGCCACTTTCAGAGCAAATTGATCGACTCACAACGGATTTCAAGCGCTCGACCGACTCCATGCTCCTCAAGGCTTCCAATTGCTTCGTAACAGCATTCGGCGCAGTGGAATCCAGTTTTTTCAACACCATGGTTTGATCGACCGGACTGGGCTTCAGATTTTTCAATATGCCTGGAATGGCATTTTGTCTAGTCTGCACAGTTGAAGGCGCTTGCCCGAAACATGCAACCACTTTGGAAAAGTTACCGGACACCGTCGACTTCAACTGACTCGCCAGGTTCTTCACGGTCACTGCGCACTTACTCAAACCCGCTTTGGCTACAGACGCAATTTTATGCAGCCTGCCTGGGTCAACATGGCTGGCTTCAGGCTGTGCTGAACGAATCTGGTCTGGCATGGGGGTCACACTCCAAAATCAAATTGACTGTCAAGTTGAGTTAATTCATTGCATTTAAAAGTTCCGATTTTCAAAAGCTGATGCTATTATTTCGAACAAACGTTTGATTTGTTTTCAGGAGAGTTGAGTGAGACTGACCCAAGAGCACAAAGAACTGCAACGCACAATCGAGCGTTTTGTAGAAAATGAAATCAACCCACATGTGGCCACCTGGGAAAAGGAGCAAATGTTCCCTGCCCACGCGCTATTCAAGAAGATGGGTGACTTGGGTCTATTGGGCCTGACCAAACCGGAAGAGTTTGGCGGCATGGGTTTGGACTACAGCTATTCCGTCGTTGCGGCGCAGGCTTTGGGAAAAATCCATTGTGGGGGCGTACCCATGGCAATCGGCGTTCAGACCGATATGGCTACACCCGCTTTGGCGCGGTTCGGCAGCGACGAACTGCGCCGTGAATTTCTGGCACCTGCGGTAGCAGGCGACATGGTGGCCTGTATCGGCGTGTCTGAACCTGGTGCTGGGTCAGATGTTGCAGGTGTCAAAACCACCGCCAGAAAAGACGGAAGCGACTATGTCATCAACGGCAGCAAAATGTGGATTACCAACAGTCTGCAAGCCGACTGGATCTGCCTGCTGGCCAACACCAGCGAAGGCAAACCCCACCAGAACAAATCGCTGATCATCGTGCCGATGAAAACCCCTGGCATCACGATCGAAAAGAAGATTCACAAAATCGGCATGTGGGCTTCCGACACCGGCCTGATCCACTTTGACAATGTGCGCGTGCCTCAGCGCAATTTGATTGGCATGGAAGGCGCAGGCTTCATGTACCAGATGATCCAGTTTCAAGAGGAACGCCTGTGGGGCGCGGCCAACAGCATCGAAGGCATGATGCATGTGCTGAACGAAACCATCAATTACACACGCCAGCGCAACCTGTTTGGCAGCACGGTGCTGGATCAACAGGTGGTGCATTTCACCCTGGCTGAATTGAAAACAGAAATTGAAGCGCTGCGTGCTTTGGTGTGGCAAGCCACTGAAGAATACGTGGCTGGCGGCGAGGTCACGGAACTGGCCAGCATGTGCAAATTTAGGGACGCGTTGGCAAACTAGTGCTTACCGCCGAGCGTTTTCAAATCGATAACGGTATCGAAAACCTCGGGGCAAAGTTGATTGGTCTGGATATCTTCCCAGTAGGTAGCCAGAATATCGCAAGCGAGCCGGTAATCATTCGTCGCTCTGTAGAGGTTCAAAACACTCTGAATTTTTGGGTCATATTTCCAGTTTGCTATCGTTTCAAATCCTTGTAGTAAACATCTGATAGCAAGCTCATTGGAGGTAATAGGCCCATGCTCTGCGTTTCTGGGAGAAAGTGAGCAACCAAGTCGGTGTAGGCTTATTGGACAGGCGCAGTCAGCAAAAAACTGAAGAATTGCCTGCGATTCGGCTGTTGTTGCCGGGGACACTCTCCATCCTTGAAAAGCGTCGTCATTCCAAAAGACATAACAACCGTCCGATAGATCCATTTGGTATTGAAACTCTTTTTCGAGCTCATCCAAAAGCGCATCGCCCGCAAGTGGAGTGAAATCGACACTGATCGCTTTTCCATACCTCATACGGTTTCTCCTACTTGTTTAACTTTACCCTCGGATGCAAATCGCTCATCAAGAATGGCAAGGCGGCCCCTAAACTCGGCATTTTCAATAAGCAACTTTGCGTTTTGGTCCGCCAGCGAGGTCAGTTCCTTCTGAAGATCATTCACCTCGTCCTCAAGCCTAGAAATCGATTTGTCTGCTTGCTGTTCGGCGTCGGTCCATTCCTGAAGCCTTAAGCGCTCCGAATGTTCGATATCCTGCATTCTTTTTTCGAACACTTTTCTGCTGTGCTGATACGCTTCAAGAATAAGTTGCTCTAGTGCAGCGTTTAACTTTTTCATTAATTCACCCGCATTCTCCGCATAGCTTTCCGGCAAAGCGTCAAAGGTCAACTCCGCCTGGGTTTCGGGTATCAGCTTCTGTTCTCGTTGCTGAACAAAACTGTTCCACACTGACTTGATTCTTATCAAGCCACCGCGGTAGCCAAGGTGAGCCCGAATAGCGCCAGGGTTAGGTGTTTTCCCTAACTCCTCAAGTTCCTTACCAGCTTGAATGATTGCCTTGTCCGGAATTTCAGGATGTCGCGCCATAACCATCTCCTTTTGTTTAATTAATTCAATTAATTTGTTTAATTGCTTTAAAGGTTGCCTACCAATGCTTCGCTCGTTTGTGAGAATCGAGGCAAGAAGGTTTCTGGATAACCAACAAATGCGCTATTGTGATCGACACGTTGAAGATATTTTGCGACGCGAGTCCTCGGCTTAAACCCGTAGCGAGCTTTCGGAGAGTGACATGTCCACGCATGACGTAGCTGGTTTGCGAATCCAGGAGCAGCCTCACTCAATTTTTTAAGTGGCTTAGCACACACTTCTAAGGTCAAATAATCATGACCAACCAGACTGCCCATGGGCGTGCGGCGCAGCTGAGGTTTTAAGGTCCAAACCTTGCCGATATCATGCAATAGCGCAGCAACCACAGCGATATCTTGTTCATCTGTCGATAATTCCTCAGCACACATTATTTGCCAGGCCATTTCCAGGGAATGTACAAGGAGCCCTCCTTCATAGTTATGGTGATGGTTAACGCTGGCAGGGCAGCGTAAGTAGCTGACAGCCACATCAGGCTGAAGTAAAACGTCTCGGACAAAGTCCCGCAAAACCTGGTTTGAAATTCGGCTCACGATGAAAAAGAGAGCGTCGAACGCATAATCAATCGGACATGCTGAACGCGGCAATGATGAGAGATCGGACCCGATACGCTCAAAAGGTGCTTCCAACAGCAGGTTTTTACAACAGAAATAAGCCATGCCTTTGGGTTGGCTGAGAGAAGCTTCAATGTGGACCCACATACCCACGATTGGCTTTTGTTCCATCAATTCTGGGTTATGGCAATATACCTTCAGCTCTCCCGAAGCATCGGCCAACGTCATTAACCAATATTCCTGACCGCACGCACTTACACCTTCTTGAAAATCATGGAGATAATAACGCCCCATGAAACGAGAGAAATTCGTTGTTTCATCAAGAAGGGGTTGCAGTGACTTTTCTGATAACGTCTTCATATCATGTACTCCAAAAAATGCTGTCTTACTTGTTAGGGCGAGGTTGATTCAAGATCCGCAGAAACAGCGAATCAGCCTGGCTTCCGTCCTTACGGGTGAGATTGGGAACAAATCGGCTGTAAACCCGAAATAACATTTCGGTGTTAGCATGGCCCATTTGGTTAGCAATCCAGGTAGGGTTTTCACCAGCAGCTAACCACAGGGTTGCTGCTGTATGGCGTGTTTGATAAGGATTTCGTTTTGGTATTCCCAAATGATTCAATAGCGGGTACCACACGCGTTTGGTCACAGCATTGTGATCGAGTGGCTTCCCACATTTATTAACGAAAACGAATGTGCCATCACCGGTTCGCTGTTCCATGGATTTAAGAGCCTGAAAAACAGGCTCATTCATTTGCACGTCTCGTTGGCTGAAATCATTCTTTGTGTACTCTTCTTGCCCACACACGAGCGTCTCTCGGATATAAATGAGTCGGTTATCAAAGTCGACATAACGCCATTTCAGTCCATCTAACTCACCGGTTCGAAGACCAGTAAAAAAGCGCACAGTAAAATAATCTCGAAAGTCCTCCCTGACATTTTCAAGAATTAACAGGATCTCCTCTGTCGTGAATGGCTGAATATCCGATTTTGGTACGTTTAACAGCTTGATGTTTTTGTATGGCGATACAAAGCTGTAACGTTCGGAGGCCTCGTCAAAGATAGCCTTAACAATCTTTAAGTGTCGGTTGATATGCGACTTTGACAGCGGCTTACCATTTTTCTTTTTGGAGTTTGCTAACTCAGCCCTAAAATCAAGAATTTGGGCTTTGGTTATTGAGTCGATTGCGAAGTCGCCAAAATAGTGAATGACTCGTTGGGAAAGGATGCCTTCCACTGTCACCTTGTAACTTTGTCGCCATTCAACTGATTTTTCGTCATACCAAATTTTGGCGAACTGACGAAATGTTGGGGTTACATCTTCGCGTTCAGTCGCAGCATCAATCCGCCGGATCTTTTTTAGCATTGAGCTATTGGGAAACGTTGCTGCATAGTCAAATTGCCCCAGCAAAATTTCAGCTTCGATCTTATCCACCAGCTTTTGCAAACGTTCCCGGTTTTTCTTGGTATCAGTCAGGTCAGTTTGCTCGCGACAACGCACATTGCGATAACGAAAGTCGATGTACAACTTCCCCGTTTCTTTGCGCACATTAATGCTAGCCATGTGACACACCTCCCTGGGTCATAGGAATCGCCATTGCCTGCTTAGAAAACTTGCACATGTCACGTTTAATCACATCCCAGTCATACAAAATTTTTCGGCCACCAAACGGGCGAATGTAATGAACCCCCTCAATCAATACAGAATCCTTTAACTGCTCACGAATCGTACGGCAGTCGTACTTGATCACTTTGGACAGCTCAGCTGTGGTTAAATATTGTTGTGACATACACCATCACCTCTTGTAGACTTAAAAGCTCATGGAGAAATCATTATGACCTCCTAGAGAACATTTTTGATTATAAGAGCATAATTATCTTTTGCAAGACTTTTTGCTCTACAGAAGAACATTTTGGTGTTAATTGGTATGATTAGGTGTCATTTGTCTCGCTTAATGGGCGAGAAAAAACTAAAAATTGTAGATGTGGCTCGGGATACAGGTATTAACAGGGGAACAATTACACGGCTATATCAAGAAACAGCGTTAAGAGTAGACTTTGAAGTGCTTGATACACTCTGCGATTACTTTGGCTGTCCGATAGAAGACATACTCGAAAAGGTACAAGACTAAATAAATGAAGTGATCGATAAGTAGCATCTGGTGTCCGGTTTTTGATCTGCGCTTAACTAATCTTAAAAAAGCGTGAAATTACGCTATGTAAGCCTTTTATACCGACTCAGTGTGCTACCAAAACACTATGCCCTTTTCTATCAACAACCTCTAGATGCAAGGCTTGCATTTAATTGCTGACAAAGACCGTTAAGCGTATACAATAAGTAGATATTTTATATAAAAGTAAATAATTTTATGGGTGTTAAGACCATACTATTTTCGTGGGTTGGAAAAGCGGACCTTACCGGCGCTACCAGCAATGGTGGTCCTGGTCCACTGATGAGCATCATTGAACACAAACCATTTGATGAGCTTCATATAGCCCACAACTACAGCGAGGACGAGGTTGAAGATTTTAAACAGGCTTTGTTATCAAAGTACAAAGGAAAAGTATGTTTTAATCCAGTCACTCTGACTAGCCCAATAGAGTTTGCGGAAATTTACACCGCGGCCGACAGCATATTAAAAAAGATAAAAGCATCTTATCCAAAAAGTGACCTTTTCCTACAAATCACTTCCGGCACACCAGCAATGTCGGCTGTCTCTATTCTTTTAGGAAAAGCAAAATACTCTACAAAGTTTATACAATCATCAATTGAACAAGGTGTGCAGGAGGTCAATTTACCTTTTGATATTGCCGCTGACTTTATACCTGCCCTGGTAAACAAGCGAGATGCAGAGCTTACCGCCCTCTTAAGTAAAAACGCTCCTGACACGGCTGAGTTTGATAACATAATTACGCAAAACCCCGACATGGAGCGCCTCAAGCAACGAGCAGCCATCATTGCAGCACGAGATGTGCCTATCCTGATACACGGAGAGACAGGCACCGGCAAGGAATTATTTGCTAAAGCAATTCACAATTCTAGTCGACGCAAAGACCGCCCTTTGCTAACACTCAACTGTGGCGCCATTCCAAAAGATCTTATCGATACAACTCTGTTCGGTCATGTCAAAGGTGCATTTACTGGAGCAACTGAAAAAGCTACTGGCTATTTTGAAGACGCTGACGGCGGCACCTTGTTTCTTGATGAGCTGGGTGAGTTGCCGTTAGAAAGCCAAGTACGATTACTGCGGGTGCTGCAAGAAGGTACATTCAGCCCAGTTGGTACAACGGAGAAGAGATCAGTAAACGTAAGAATTATCGCTGCCACCCACAGAAATCTTATCAACGAAGTAGCAGAGGGTAATTTCCGAGAAGATTTGTTCTATCGCTTAGCTGTCGGCGTTCTCGATCTTCCTCCCCTTCGAGAACGAGCAGGTGATTTACCGATTATCGCTGAATACCTACTTGAACAACACAATAAGAAATCAATTTCAGACTTCGATAATGATAAAAAACTTTCTGCTAGTGCAATAAATTTTATATCTTCTTACCCTTGGCCAGGCAATGTGCGTGAATTGGATGCAACCTTATTAAGGGCCTCAATTTGGTGCTCGAGCAAAACCATTCAACGGTCAGACATCGAAAGTGCGCTCATTACACAGAGAAGCAAAAGAGAGGACTTTAAATCGTTAGATGTGGCTAAAGGTATTGATATTAATGATGTTGTGGCTGATATATGCATGTTTTATATCAGCAAAGCTCTCAACGTTACTGGCGGTAACAAGAAGCGTGCTTCAGAGCTACTTGGTTTGAAGAACTATCAAACGTTAAATAATTGGATAGAAAAATATGGCGCAAGTTAAAAACTGGCATGCCTCTCGCATTTAACGGAATATGAGCGAAAAAAATATTATGCAATCAATAAACTTTGAATTTCTCAGAAGTACTTGGCAAGAACTTGCCGGTTTGGGTGGGTTTGCTGAGAAGTATGCGTTCTCTGATCCTCAAAGCGCAATCACTAAACTTCGCAGCTTTGCAGAACGCACCGTGGATATTGTGTATGGCGAGCTCAAATTACCTCGCCCAGGGATGTCACAATTTATTGATTTGCTCAAAAACGATGCATTCGAAGCCGTTACTCCAGATGTGGTGGTAAGTAAGTTGCACGCAATTCGTATTCATGGCAATAAGGCCGCTCATGGCGATACAGTTTCTACGCAAAATGCACTTTGGCTAATTAAAGAAGCATTCGATTTAGGCCGTTGGCTTTTCGCTACCTACGCAAATGGTGATGTAACTAGTATTCCTGAATACGTTGCTCCCCAACCTGAAGAAAGCGAAAAGTCGCAGTTCAAAAAGCAAAAGAAAGCGCTACTTCAAAAATATGCCCAGCAAGAAGCGCAGATGTCAGCGTTACTTGACCAACTCAAAGACGAACAAGCTAAAGTCCAACAGCTTGAGCAGTCAAAGCAGGAATTGGAACAACGCGTAGCGCAAAAAGGAACTAAAGCTAAGCAAGTAGCAGACGCACTGGCATTTAGCGAAGATGATACCCGAAAGCATCTCATCGACAGCTTATTAATCAGTGCAGGCTGGAATGTAGAAGACCCTGAACAGGTTACTGTAGATTACGGCAGCACACGCGAGCGTAACAAAATTCTCCATCAGTCCACACCAACAGGTGTCGGCTATGCCGATTACATCCTGTGGGATGATGACGATAAACCCCTTGCAGTGGTGGAAGCAAAAAAAACGGCAGTGGATGCTGAAAAAGGCAGGCATCAGGCTAAAGGCTATGCTGATGGTCTAGAGAAGATGCACGGTCACCGACCCATTATTTTCTATACAAATGGTTATGATATCTGGATATGGGATGACCATCCTAGTCAGAACTACCCACCCAGGCGCCTGTTTGGGTTTTATTCACGGTCAAGTCTTCAGTACCAAACCGTGCAACGAAACAATCGCAAAAAACTCAACTCTGTTAAACCTAAGCCTGAGATTCTGACTGACCGGTTATATCAGCACGAGGCTCTAAAGCGCATCTGCGAAAGCTTCGAGTCTCGAAAGCGTAAGGCTCTGGCTGTGCAGGCAACGGGAACGGGAAAAACCCGCCTGTCCATCGCTGTTTCCGACGTTCTCATGAAAGCGAGCTGGGTAAAGCGCATTTTGTTCCTATGTGACCGCAAAGAATTACGAAAACAAGCTAAAAACGCCTACAGCGAATGGCTGAGCGTGCCCATTACTGTGTTAACCAGTAAGAGTGTGGAAGATACACAAAACCGTGTATTTGTATCGACTTACCCGGCTATGTTGCAGCATTTTCAAAAATTCGACCCTGGCTTTTTCGACTTAATCATTGCCGACGAGTCTCATCGCAGTATTTACAATGTCTATGGCGATATTTTCAAGTACTTCGATGCATTGCAGTTAGGCCTCACAGCAACCCCCGTTGAGATGGTCAGTCGTTCAACCTGTTCAATGTTCGGCTGTGATTTTAAACAGCCAACGAGTAACTATGATTTAGAAAAGGCCATCGAAGAAGGCTATCTCGTTCCTTATAATCCAGTGAAGCACACTACCAAATTTTTACGTGAAGGCATTCGTGGTCATGCACTGACGCCTGAACAGGTTGCCGAGCTGGAAGATAGAGGCATCGACCCCAATACGTTGGACTTCGACAGCACAGATATCGACCGGGCAATATACAACAAAGACACCAACCGTAAGATTTTGCAGAACCTGATGGACTGTGGCGAGCGCCAGGCAGACGGGCAAACCCTGGGCAAAACTATCGTGTTTGCGCGTAATCACATGCACGCGAAATTACTCGAAGAGTTATTCAATGACATGTACCCACAGTATGGTGGTAAATTTTGCCAGGTTATCGATAACTATGACCCCCGCGCTGAAGACCTTATCGACGACTTCAAAGGTGAAGGCAGCAACGACCAGCTTACCATTGCTATTTCAGTAGATATGCTGGATACCGGTATCGACGTACCTGAAATTGTAAACCTGGTTTTCGCGCGTCCGGTCAAATCTCCGGTGAAATTCTGGCAAATGATCGGTCGGGGCACTCGCCTATGCAAAGACCTGTTCGGCCCGGGCAAAGATAAAACCCATTTCCAGGTGTTTGACCATTGGGGCGTTATAGAATATCACGGCGCCAAACGACGTGAAGTCACGATAAATGAGTCGAAAAGCATGATGCAGCGGCTCTTTGAAGCGCGTCTATCATTGGCAAAACTGGCACTGCATTACGCAGAGCCAGATCTGTTTGAAATGGCTATAAGCTGGGTCCACAAAGCCATTAATAGTCTGAACGACGATTCATTAGCGGTGCGAGAGAAGTGGAAAGTAAAAAAACAACTTTCTGATCTTGGCATTCTTCAGCAATTTGCTCCCAACACCGTGACTCTATTGGAAACAGAAATTGCCCCGCTTATGCGCGGCATGGATACCCGCGGCCACAGCAATGCATATCAGTGGGACTTACTTATTACCCAAATAGAACAAGAGAAATTAAAAAACTCATCCAACTTTGACGACCTCACTGGCAAAGCTATCGGTTTGTTGTGGCAACTGGAAATGCGTAAGAACCAGGTAAAGGCCAAGGCAGACCTTATCAAACAATGTCGTGAACCTTCATGGTGGCAATCGGCTTCATATGACGAGCTTGAGTCAGTGCGTGAAGACCTGCGTAGTATCATGGAGCATATCGAGAAAGGCAATACACCACCTTCAACAGCCCCGGTGATCGATATTACCGACAGTGATGAAGTCGCCGAGCCACAGAAAACCTATTTAAGTGCAGTGGATATGCGGGCATACAGGCTGCGGGTAGAACAAGCCTTACAAGATGTATTCGACAACGCCCCGGTATTGCAAAAAATCAAAAATGGCGAGCAAGTCAGTGAAGATGAATTATCTTCGCTTAATACCCTGATACACACCCAACATCCAGATATTGACCTTGAAACATTAAAAGGCTTTTACGATACAGCAGTGCCGCTACAACAAATACTTCGCACTATCGTTGGCTTAGATGCTGAGCTGGTGAATAGCAAGTTTGCTGAGTTTATACAGCACTACCCGTCACTCACTGCAAAACAAGTGCAATTCCTGGGCATGCTAAAACGGCAAATTGCACGCAGTGGTGCTATCGATGTAAGTAGCCTTTACGAAATGCCATTCACATCAATTGGCGACATAGACAATATTTTTAACAACGAACAGCAAATCGACGAATTGTTGGCTATCGTTTCCTCCTTTGGTAGCGCACCACCGTCGAGTGCATCTCATTAAAAACAGTAAAATAGAGAATTAAATGATCACAGGTGATTTAAAAAAGAAAGTAGACAAACTATGGCTGGAATTCTGGCAGGGCGGCATATCAAACCCCCTTGTAGTCATAGAACAAATTACCTTCTTAATGTTTGCACGCATGCTCGACATTAACGAGTCTCGCGATGAAAAGCGAGCCAGTCGTACCGGTCAAACGTTCAAAAGGCGTTTTAATGAAACAGAGCAGCAATTACGTTGGTCCAGGCTAAAGCACATTGAAGATGCCGACGAACTGATGAACATAGTGCGAGACCAAGTATTTAAGCACTTCCGAGAGCACGCCAGCGACATCTCATTTGGCGATTACATGAAAGACGCGCGCCTGGCCATTGATAAGCCCTCATTACTGGTCAAAGCAGTGGAAATGGTGTCAGACCTGCCGCTGGAAGTAGGCGACTCTAAAGGTGACTTGTACGAGTACCTGTTAAGCAAGTTATCTACTGCAGGCATAAACGGCCAGTTCAGAACACCACGGCACATCATCAAGCTGATGGTATTACTCATGCGTGTCGAGCCTCACGAAAAGGTGGTGGACCCTTCTTGTGGTACTGCTGGATTTTTAGTAGGTACACTGGAAGAGCTCAAACAGCGCTACACGTCACCCGATGGCGTTATCGAAGAAGAGCTTATCAATGACAAAGGCCAGCGTGTAGTGGATAAGAACTACACCGGTGATCTGCTCGACCAAGAACAATGGCAGCATATTCGTACTCAAATGTTTCACGGGTTCGATTTTGACAGCACCATGTTGCGCATTGCTGCCATGAACTTATATATGCACGGAGCCGAAGACCCCGACATTCATTATCAGGACTCCCTCGCACAAAGCTTTGCAGAGAGGTTCCCGACATCTGAAAAAGATGCCTTCGATGTGGTGCTGGCTAACCCGCCGTTTAAGGGAACTCTGGACGAAGACACTATCAACCCACCTATATTGCGAATGGTGAAAACCAAAAAGACCGAGCTACTCTTTTTGGCGCAAATACTACGCATGATGAAAAGTGGTGGGCGAAGCGCAACGGTGGTTCCGCAAGGTGTATTGTTTGGCGCATCGAATGCCCACAAACAAGTGCGTAAGCTGCTAATAGAAAATAACCAGTTGGAAGCCGTGATTAACCTGCCTTCAGGAGTATTTAAGCCCTATGCAGGAGTTGCCACGGCCATTTTGGTGTTTACCAAAGGCGGTGAAACCGACCACGTGTGGTTTTACAACGTGCAAGACGACGGCTTCACTTTAGATGATAAGCGCTCAGCTAAATATCTGGACGAGTTAGGTAATACCATCGACTTTGCGGGAGACCTGCCCAAAGTGGTTGACGGTTATCACAATCGCGATAAAAGTATTGCAAATACTGAAGCTAATGACCGCTCTCAGCAAAGCTTTTGGGTGAGCAAGGATGAGCTAGCCGAAAACAATTATGACTTGTCTTTCAATCAATATTATCAAGAGCCCTATATTGAGCCTACCTATGATGACCCGAAAGTCATACTGAAAAACTTGAGCGAATTGGAAAACCAAATCCAGGCAGAAATTAAAGAACTGGAGTCGTTACTTTGAACTGGGGAGCCAAAAAGCTCGGTGATGTTGCGCCGGCTAGACCACTAAAACCTAAAAGCCTTTTGCCAGACGAAGAGGTTTGGCATTTAAACCTAGATGCGATTGAGTCAAATACTGGCAAAGTTACTCAAAAGGTTATGGCACCGATCTCTGAGGCAGGTTCCTCTACTCATTGGTTCAGTGAAGAGCATGTACTTTACTCAAAGCTAAGGCCGTACTTGAACAAGGTAGTGTTGCCTAATTGCAGAGGTTTAGCCACAACTGAACTAGTACCTTTACTACCTAACCCAAATGTATTGGATAGAGGCTACTTAGCACACTATTTAAGATCTGAGCGTTTCCTGAGCTGGGTCAATCAACAAGTCGCTGGCGCTAAAATGCCACGTGTTTCTATGAAAGTCTTCTGGGAACATGAAATACCACTTCCTTTTACAAATGACCCAGCAAAGAGCTTGGCCGAGCAAAAGCGAATTGCGGCGATCTTGGATAAAGCCAACAGCATCCGTGATAAACGCCAACAAGCCATAGAATTAGCAGACAAGTTTTTGCACGACACGTTTTTAACAATGTTTGGCGATCCAATCATAAATCCCAACGGTTGGCGTACGTTATATTGGAAAGAAGCAGTCCGAATTATCAATGGAAAAAATCAAAAAAAGGTAGAGTCCGATACTGGACCATACCCAATCTACGGGAGCGGTGGTGAAATGGGCCGAGCTGAAGACTACCTTTGCCCAGAAAACTCTGTTGTAATCGGTCGAAAAGGCAATATAAACAAACCTTTGCTAGTTAAAGAAAAATACTGGAACGTAGATACAGCATTTGGATTAGTTCCGAATATCGACTTATTAAGCCACAATTACCTTTTCTGGTTTTGCAAACTATTTAATTTCGAAAAATTAAATAGAGCTGTGACAATTCCAAGTTTAACCAAAGCCGATTTGCAAGAAATAGAATTGCCAATTCCTCCACCAAACATTATGAAAAAGTTTGATGAAGTCGTTAAGGCTATAGATAAATTCGTTCATAAACTTGGTAGTAGTCAGCAAAAAATTGAGGAGTTAGTTAACTCTCTAAGCCAAAAAGCATTCAAGGGAGAACTGTAGCAAGCAATGAAGTTACCCAAGGCTAAGGATGGCTCAATGTTTACGCCTGAATGCTGTAATGCTAATGGCACTGAATGCTGTAATGCTAATGGCATATATCGCGTTGGAGAGAAAGGTAATGAAAAGCAGTTTACCGATTTTGATCAGGCGCTGGCTTACTTATCGGCTATGCCGGTCGCCAAATGGCGACGAGTGAATACCGAAGGTAATTGGGGGATAGTGTCAGCAATAACATGGGTTGACCAAGAAAAGACAAAAAATAAGGTGGAAAAGGACGTGACAACGCAAAACGATTTGTTTGACATCGGCTCGGTAAAAGAACAAATAGAATGGATCGAAAAGGCCACAGACCTGCGCGATGTAAATGACCTGCTGACGCGGGTCATGGCTCAACAAAAAATCCAGCTTCTCATTAAAGACGACAACTTATCTTATATCGCTGACATGGTGGCCGATCTCGCACTGATTGGCGAAGGTAAAGAAGACGAGAACCGATTAATCGCCTCTGCGATCCTCGGCCGGCTATCGGCCGTCGCCCGAGGCCGTGGCGACGAAGTTTTTTCCCGCGTAAATGAATTATTGAGTAAAGAGCCGCCCGGCATTGAGGTGCTCGTCGATGGCGATGAAAAGTACTATGCCGCCCTCACCTTTTCACAATACAACAGCAAATGGCTGGGCCGTTATTGTATTCAACAAGCCTATACAACAGATAATGCAGAAAAAGCGCGGAAGGTCTTGTTTGCCACCGCCCTAGAGAAAAGCAAAACCATCTCAGATTTTGTGCAGCTAAGTAGTGAAGGTTTTGACTATTTAAAGGACATTAAAGGTGTCGATGCTCGCCATAAACGTATCCGCCGCATTACTAGCGCTATGTCGGAGGCTATACGTGAATGGCAGGGAGAGGTCGGTGCTCATGCAGGCATTGCCTTGGGTGATTGGTTTTACAATCTGATGCGCAGCGGTACCAAGGACGCAGACTTGAGTGTCGTGACCAATATTTTCGATGATGCTATTGGTATGGTGCTTAGGGTGATAGAACTACGCTTTTCTAACGCCCTAGTGGCACCTACCTATAAGTTGTTAGATAAGGCCCGCACGGTTATTGACAAGCAGCATTGGTCAGAAGTAACCCGTCACTCTAACAACCTTGAGCGCATTCGCTTGTGCATGAAGGAGGCTGCACTCGTACTTGCCAGCCAGGACAAAATGGATAGCGACCTTGCCAGTGTTATTGCATCCGCCTTCTATTCCAAAGCACAAGCCACCAGCGCGGTTAGCGCTCATCTCGCTGACTCTCATGAACTTAATCCTGATGTAAAAGAATGGTGGGAAAACCTTGGAAACGTTAAGAAGCGTGTGCGCAATGTGGAGCACAAAATTGGCAATGGTGAAGATCAGCAAATTGGCTCGCTGCTGATTAATGTTGAAACCAGTAAGACCGTCATGGAAAAGCTCGAACGTGCTGTTGTGCCTATGTTAGAAATTCAGGATCCGGTGCTGGCGGCAACGGTGAAAAAGGCTGCCCAAAACTATGCCGAGGTGGCTCAGTCGGCGCGCCAGTTAGCCCGTATGCGTAAGTTAAACCACATGGGTATTAAAGGTGAAGTACTGGAATACAACCCGTTACAACATGAAATGCTCGGTGGGCATCAGCTAGGAGTGCGTAAGGTACGCGTTGAGAGAGACGGCATACAAAAAGACTTTAACGGCAAAATTAAAATTCTGGTCAAACCAAGGGTAACGCCAGCAGACAAATAGGAAACAAGCCATGGAACAGTTAGAAGCAAAAATTCTGCTCAGAAACCTTTTAAAGCGTATTCGTAAGGTAGAAGAAGATCATTACGAGCTCAGCGGCACTCTTACTGAAGAAGAAATGACAGCCCTAAACATGGGGCTAGCATTGTTTGATGGTAATGCCGCAGTAGCGCCGGCGCCGGCCACACCGCCTGTTACCACGCAAGTCACGCCAAAGCCGGTCTCCCTTAGTCCGGTACCCAAGTTTGAGCCAGAACCAGAGATTGTTGACACCCCTCAAGTAACTGAGCAACCGGCTCTGGTTACCAAACCTCCAGTTATAAAAAAAGTTGAGCTGGATACCAGTGTATTCGATCTGCCCCCACCTGCCGACGATACGCGATTGTGCCTCGACTTTGGGACAGCCATGTCTAAAGTGACTTTGGTTAGAGATAAGACTGACCAGCGTTTGCTTGAAGAAATACACGTGTTAGAACTTGGCGTGGCAGGGGACCAGGAAGAAATATCAGAAACTATGCTTATTTCGTCGGTATTTATCGATGAGAGTGGCAAATTGTGGTTTGGTAAGCGAGCACAGGACCTATCCAAGCTTACTAGTGATATCTCGCGTTTAGACAACATCAAGCGTTTTCTTTCAGAGGAAGGCTTGCGCGAGGCTGTTTTAGGAAAATTTAACCCCACAGATATAAACATTACTTATGCCGACCTTGTATTGGCCTATTTAACCTTCCTGACCTGGGCAGTAAATCATAGCCTAGAAAATATGGGAGAGCCGCGTAATCTAAATCGTCGATTTGCAATGCCCTGCCTTGATAATGAGAAATCGCGAGAAGCATACGAAAAGCTAGCTTCTATGCTCGGTGAAGCCCAGGTTTTAGCGGATACTTTTTTTACCACGCTGCAGGATGGGATCCCACTTACCGATTTTATTGAAGCGGTAAATTTGTTACGGCAGCAAAATCGCGATTACTCATTTGTGAAAGAAGGTCTGACTGAGCCTTTGGGAGTCGCTGGCTCCATTATTAGCTGGGAAGGCAATGTTAATTCTCTGGTTATGGTGGTTGACGTGGGTGCAGGTACCAGTGATTTCAGTTTGTACCGAATGGCTTACGACCCAAAAAGCGGAAAAAGTACTGCATTACAGGTAGCCAATTCCACCAAAGGAATAACAGAGGCAGGAAACTATTTGGATAACCTGCTGAAATCTCTGGTACTGAGTAAAGCCGGGTTAAAGCCTAATGATGATAATTACATTAATTATTTAAGCAGCATTGAACTAGACCTGCGCGAGAATAAGGAGAGGCTGTTTACCGATTCTGAAGTGCACGTTAAATTATTTAATGATGAAATAGTCACGATAGAGTTAAACGAGTTTCTTGAACTACCTCAGGTTAAACGATTTGCCCAGTCGCTGGTAGATTGTCGAGATGAAATATTACAGCGAGTTAATTCAAGTTTTATTCAGGGCGCGCCCAACGGAACACTCGCATTAGCGCTTACCGGCGGTGGTGCTTCGCTGCCCATGGTGAAGGACTTGGCGAAAGGTGAAATAAAGGTACAGGGACATACGCTGAAACTCGTGCAAACCAAAGAGTTCCCTACCTGGTTAGAAGATGAGTATGAAGATCTTGAATATGACTATCCTCGGATTGCAGTGTCATTAGGGGGGGCCCGCAAACGCATTATCGAGCAAAAAGGAACTGCCAATGTCACTGCGGGAGATATTAAGTCAACGCCAGTCCTCGACGGTTATTTTACAAAAGGAATGTAATAGAACATGGCCGCGTTAAAATCACTGGGTTTAAGAAACTTTAAGTCCATTGGCAACAAGCAACAAGTCATCACGCTAGCGCCAATTACCCTCTTATTTGGCCCAAACAGTGCGGGTAAAAGTACCGTGCTGCAGGCATTAATCTATTTAAAAGAGGTTGTTAGCAAGCGAAACTTTAATCCCGACTACAGTGAACTGGGTGGAGAATGGCTCGACTTGGGGGGATTTAAAAATATCGTTCATAACCATGATCTAGCTAATGCCATGGAATTTGAGGTAACGCTCGCGGTAGAAAACGATGAGCTTCCGTCCTACCTTACCGATTATGAAGCTGAGCAACTAGAAAGTGAGAAATACCCTGCCGTTGCTGACATCTTTGAATCGCTAAATGATGTCACGATTTTCTTAAGCTTAAAATGGAGCCAACTACAACAAAAGGTTGTAGTGCAGGAGTATTCTTGCAAATTAAATGGCGCACCTGTGGCCCAAATAAAATCGAGCCTCGATGGAAAGCAAATTGAAATAACTGCATTGCCACTAGCTGTAGATTTTTTACAAACACCGATTCCATCATTGGGCGAAGAAGAGTCTTTAGCCTATGTGTTGGCCCAGCGACTAGATACCACAGTACTTGGTAGCGACGGCGCTGTTTTAGATCATGCCATTAATTTAGACGACAAAGATGTGGCCGAGATAAGTGTGCAGTTTGAAAAGCTAAAAAATTCCGGCTCAGTTTCAAAAGAGTGGTTGCTAGAAGCTAAAAATGCACTTTCGCTGAGAACAACACGCACCGCCGCCTCATTAAAGACGGAAATAGAAAAAGCCCTTGAATTAAATTCTGATACCTCTGCAGCGAAAACCATAGGCTTGCCCCAGCAAAAACATGCGCTGCCCGAGTACGAGTTTGGGTTACGACTTGATGCTGATGCTTGGGAAGAAAGCGAAGAAGAGCTGCCGGACGTTAATGAAAAGCTTCTGCGCACATTTGCATGCGGCGTATTAAACTCAGCCGTTTGCGGCCCTCTTTCGTGTTTGGCCAGCTGGCTAGAGAACTTAAACTACATTGGCCCGTTAAGAGATCTTCCACCGCGTAATATTCAGGCTCGAACGAGTGTAAATAAATCACGCTGGGCAAAAGGTTTGGCCGCGTGGGAAATGCTGCCCGACGCATCTAAAAAGCTTATTGATGAGATTAATTTTTGGCTGGGCGAAGGTTGCCTGAACTCGGGGTATCAGGTATCAATCAAACATTATCGCGAATTAGATGAATCGGTTTCCTTTCAATTATTCTCAATGCTCAACGGAGAAATTGACTTAGATGATCAAGTCCGACTAACCCAAATGTTGGAGAGTATTCCCAAAAAGGTTCGCGTAGGACTGACTGAGGAATTAACCGGGCTTGAAGTGATGCCTCAAGACATTGGTGTGGGCATTTCTCAGCTATTTCCTGTCATTGCTTTGAGTGTGTTTCAAAAAAACGGGCTCGCCGCTATCGAACAGCCTGAACTTCATATTCACCCAAAACTACAGGTTGAACTGGCTGATATGTTTGTAAGCGCCATCAAAAACAAAAATATGATGTTTTTGCTGGAAACCCATAGCGAGCATTTGATGCTAAGGCTTTTAAGGCGTATTCGTGAAGCAAATGAAGAACAGGGAACTGATTATTCAGAAGCTCTTACAACAGAAGACTTATCGGTTCAATACGTACAATCCAATGACGGCTTAACAGAGTTTAAGCACCTGCGAGTATCTGATGACGGTGACTTTATTGATGAATGGCCTTCCGGATTCTTTGACGAACGTGATGAGGAGTTATTCTTCTAATGTTTTATGAGTATGCAATAGACCCGGATATCTTTAAGGATGAAATGAGTCGGCGTACCTTCTTAGAAGCCTTCTCAGTTAATACCCAACGTTTAATATCGGACACTCCTAAAAATTGGTCGCGTCATGTATTGCAACAAATTACTGCGATTCCTCACGAAATCTGCGGCCCCCAGAAAAAGAAAGCATTGAAAGAGCGACTAGCTAAAATTGTAAAACAAAACTTAATTCGAAATCGCTCTATTAAAGAGAACAAACCAACCTGGTTTCAGTTAGTAGCCAACGAACATCAACGTTACCCTTTTGCTGCTGTTTATACCCCGACTCCGATAAGAGAACCAGTCAAGAGCTACAGCTTTAATGAGTTAGATATTGAATCACCGCCAACTTGGTATACCCGGGCACAGGCACATGTAAAAAGAGAAGCGAAGCACTTAGTTCATGCCGCATTGCCTTTATTGAGCATCTCTAAAGAAATCCACCTAATTGATAGAATGCTGAAATTCACAGAGCCAACTTGGGGAAGATACGCTGAGCTTATTACTGAACTATTAGCAGTAATGGGCACACTAAACTACCAAAGAGGTATTTCAACGCTAAACATTCATACCTCAGATAATTACGGCGACATTTCTGCAACCGCAGAAATAAAGCTTCTTCCACTGTTACCTGACTGTATTAAGGTCAATATTTATCAGTGGCCTCACGGAAAAATGCACGATCGATTCTTTTTGACCGATATTGGCGCAATCAATATTGGCCATGGTCTTGATAATCACACGGATAACAATGCTGAAAAGGCGTTAGTAGTTGCTCTTGACCATACAACCTTTAAGGAAGAACGCGCTAAAATCTCCGGGACCCCAGTCGACAAGATAACAATGTCAAAAAATAAATAAATTTACATATAAATAAAAATATTTATTAATCATAGATCGGTACCTGTCCCTAGGTACTGATTTTACTGAGTTTAAAAGTTGGCACGACTCTCGCTAAGTACAGGTTAAGTATTTACCTGAGGGCGAGAAATGGCTAGCAAAAAGAAAATTATCACTTCTCTTTTCCAAGACATCTTGTCCACAGAATTATGTGATTCAGATGTAGAAGCGCTGTTATACGCAGAAAAAATATCCGCAATTGCTGACTGTATGTTTGGTGAGCAGGAACATGCTTCACATTGTGATCGTCGCGGCCCAGTACCCTACATGGACTATGAGGTCAGCGAATACATGAATAGCAAACTAGCCTGGCGCGATAGTTCGTATTTTCATGCCATTGAGTTTGGCGAAGAGCAGTACGAATCTCAGTTATGTTTGCACCAGTTGCTAGAGATTTACCCACAACAATCTGCCACTTGCCGCGAATTAACCCAAGCGTTTTATTAAGAGGATTAGTTAAATGAGTTCAACGTCTAAATACAATCCGGAAGTTGCTTTCAAGGAGCACATCCTGTCAGGCAAGCCACTATCTATGCTTGAGGCCGTGGTGCTCTACGGTGTCAGCAATGGCTATGCGGCGACTGGAAGGCTTCGCAAGGATGGATTTGTTATTACCGCAGAGCGTATTCCCCTTGCTAGAGCGTATGCCCGGTTAAAGCAATATATGCCGATAGAGCCGCCCAAAGACTTACCAACCAAAGAAGTCGGCATAACCCAGTGGAGGCTGGAACGATGAAACGCAACTTTGACAGCTATCAGCGAAGTGTGATTTTTGATCGAAGTGGCGGCAAGTGCGCCATCTGTGACTGCCATCTAGGGAGTGATTGGCATGCTGACCACAGGGTTCCTTTTTCAAAAGGGGGAAGAACCGTTATTCGCAATGGTCAGGCGCTCTGCAAGCGATGCAACCTGTTCAAAAGCAATCACCTTGCCGGCTTTACCCCCAACGTTAAGCGAGCTGGCAACCTCGTATCAAGGCTCAAGAACTCCCATGGCAATGCAATGAGCGAGTTAGTGCAACAGATCAACCACACGACAAAAGGAGCACAATAATGTCAAAGGCGAGAAAACTAAGACAATGGCAACAATCCTGTGTGGCGAAAGCGCTTGATTACTTACTCTTGCAAGATGGCCGCGAGTTCTTGATAAGTGCGGCTCCTGCGTCAGGGAAAACCACAGCCGCCATAGAGATCGCCGTTCCATTAATGGAGCGTGGTGAGATCGAAACCGTCATCGTCATCGCGCCCAAAACAGACGTTGTGAATGACTGGGCGACCGACTTCCAGAGCCGAACCGGTCAGACCATGACCAAGATCACGGGTATCGACAAAGACGTGCTTAGCTGGGGTACTCATTTCTGTACGACATGGTCTAGCATTCAAAATCTTTCTGACGAAATGCGCGAGATATGCCGGACCAAGAAAGTACTTTTAATTGCCGACGAACAGCACCACGCTGCCATGGAAGCATCCTGGGGTATGGGTGCGCAAGAAGGGGGAGATGAAGCAAAGTTTGTACTCATCCTTACCGGAACCCCCGTACGCTCAGATGGCGCGGAAACAGTTTGGTTGGCTTTAGACGAAAACGGGAGTGTTGCTCACCCATACGAAGGAACGTTTTCTCTTACCTATGGTCAGGCTGTGGATGCAGGTTACTGTCGCCCCATCACTTTCCATCGACATGTTGGGAAGTTTTCTGTGCAGCTCGATAATAAAACCCGTGTTGAAGTGGGAAGTGAGCAGGAAACAAAAATTCCTAAGGAATACGAACGTATACCAGGGCTTAAAAATGCGCTGGAATTCGCCAAGCTGATCAAACAACCAGCTTTCTTTCCGCATGGATCAGATCAACCCGATATGAATGGCTACCAAGCTTCGATGCTCCGTGAAGGGATAGCACAGTTAGAAAAGACCAGATTCCGTATGCCAAATGCTGGAGGTTTGGTTATTGCTAATACTATTGAAATGGCTGACTACATGGCCAAGATCCTCGAAAAGCTAGAAGGCGAAAAGCCCGTCATTGTAAATAGCAAGCTCCCAAATGCTGACAAGAAAATAGCGGCCTTCAGAAGAGGCAAGCAAAAGTGGTTGGTGTCAGTTTCTATGGTTAGCGAGGGGACTGATATCACTAGGTTAAGAGTACTGGTTTATTTACCCAATGCATCAACCGAGCTGTATTTCCGCCAAGCAATGGGGAGAGTTATCCGCACTAAAGACAGTGACGATGACACCAGAGCATACGTGGTAATGCCAAATTTAAACCTGTTTGATGAATATGCACGCCGCGTAGAGGACGAGCTCCCCCCTAGGTTCAAAAACGAGTCAAAGCCGAAAACCAAAAAGTGCTCCGTTTGCCATACAGAAAATGCGTTATCTGCATCTCACTGTTGTGAATGTGCTGAGCCATTTGAGGGCAGAAAACCTGAACCTCCCGCGACAGTTTCATGCCCCGCATGCGGAGAAAAAACGCCAAAGAACAAACGAAATTGTACCCATTGCGGCGAAAACCTAAGTGCGGAATTTGTTCTCAGCCTGAAAGAGGCAATGAGATCAGGTGTGATTGTCAGAGGCATGGATATAAACGAAGAGGATGCGGTAAAGGGCGCAGAAATTGCTGAAGGTCTGCGAGGCAAGCTATTAACCAGTGGTGACTCGAAGCTTGTAGATATTGTACGTCAATTACCGGATGAATCATGGGGGCGCCTTGCACAAATGATGGAAAACGCCACACGCTCATTTAATGCATAATAGTCACATCCAGTTAATCACTGTCGTGAGGCTGTCGGGTGACAGTCGTGGGCTTTATTCCTCGCATTGGCAAAATGGAACTTAGACCTTAACAAACGGAGAATCGAAATGAGTTGGGATCAGACGAATACCATAGAGCGAGTTATGACTCCGCGTGAAGTTGCAGCAGTAGTGAAGGAGATGCGTGGGATACGACAGTGGTCTCAGGAAACTCTTGCTGATCTTGCCAGGATCAATGTTCGGGGGATCCAGCGTATTGAAAGTGGTGTCAATGTGAGCGGAGACACCAAGCGAGCTATTGCCGCTGCCTTTGAACTAGAAGATCTCGATTTTTTCAATAAGCCTCAGCTAATGCCTGATATTGAAAAGCTCAAAGCTGAGCAAAAACAGTATGAAAAAGAGCGTACTACTCTAAAAATCACTGTCATCAAAACGGGAAAAGCCCTTACGCAATTAGCAGAAGATTGCATGTTGGATATGCCAGACTCTGGATGTGATCTGAGTCGGGAAACGGATGAGGTATTTGCTAAAGTGATTGATTATTTTCGTGATTATAGAGATGCACATCGCGATTATACCCACTCTATGAAATTCCCTGTTTATGACGAAGTGCAAGCACTGTTAGATGAGCTCGCTGATCTCGGCATGACCCTAGCTAGTGCGACGCAAAAAGTTACCATGAAATTTAAAACCGGTGATTCCATGAAAACTAAAATAGCCTATTTGGCTTGTTACCCATTGGATGATGTTCCTTCAGAAGTTTCGGTGCTAAAACAGGGTGAGTTTCGACTATGAGTACTCTGCGCATTCTTCATACCTCTGACTGGCACTTAGGTCAGAGTTTTTTTACTCAGACACGTCAAGTTGAACACGAGCAGTTTATCGATTGGTTGCTCTTTACCGTAGAAGCCGAAAAGGTAGATGCCGTGATTATTGCCGGCGACATCTTCGATACCGGGTCGCCCCCAAGTTATGCAAGGGAGATGTATGCTCGCTTTGTTGCCCGTCTGCAAGAGAAGGACTGTCAATTGGTGGTGCTTGGCGGTAATCACGATTCAGTGTCGATGCTCAATGAGTCACAACCTGTACTTGAGTATTTAAACACCCAGGTGATCGCCAGCACAGGAATCGCCTTAGATAAGCAAATTGTGAATATTAAGAACAAAGAGGGCAATATTGCTGCGATTGTATGTGCAGTGCCCTTTATTCGTCCAAAAGATGTCATTGAAAGTCAGGCCGGGCAAACCCCCGATGAAAAAAGTCGGGCTATGAGCAAAGCCATTTCTGATCACTACCACCTGATTCACCAAGAAGCGAAGAAAAGGCGAAATCAACTGAATGTTGATGTGCCGATCATCGCTACCGGACATCTTACTGCGGTTGGTGCAACGCTGAGTGATAGCGTAAGAGATATCTACATTGGTACATTAGAGGCGTTTCATGCAGACGGTTTCCCGGATGTTGATTATATTGCACTTGGTCATATTCACCGTCCGCAGAAAGTGGCTGGTAAAGAGCATATTCGATACTGTGGCTCCCCAATTCCTTTAGCTTTTGACGAGGTGAATACGCAAAAGCAAGTGGTGTTGGTGGAGTTTGAAGGTGCTACACGCCAGCAAATTACCCCCATTGATATTCCTGTTTTTCAGGCCATGGCCACACTACGCTGTAGTTTGGATGAGCTGGAAGAACAGATTAAAGCAATCCCTTCCGTGAAGGATAACATTCCTACATGGCTGAGCATTGAAATACAAACTCAAGACTATCTCAGTGATTTGCAATCGAGGGTGCAGGAGATTGTTGCGGAATATCCGGTTGATATATTGCAATTACGCCGTGCAAGACAGGCGCAGTCACCAGCCTTGAAACAAGAAAAGAATGAAACCCTTTCTGATTTATCCCCAGAGGAAGTGTTCGAGAAACGCTTAGCAATGGAGGTGTTTGAAGGCGATGCATCCCAAGCATTGCTTGAGCGTATCAAAAAACGGTTTACCGCAGCGCTTTCTGAGGTCATCACAGGGGAGGCAGAATCGTGAAAATCCTTTCGTTGCGCTTAATGAATCTTAACAGTCTCAAAGGTGATTGGAAGATAGACTTCACTGCACCTAAGTTTGCTGAAAATGGGCTTTTCGCGATTACCGGAGATACAGGAGCAGGAAAAACGACATTGCTGGATGCGATTTGTTTGGCGCTTTATCACAAAACGCCAAGGCAGGATTCTATTACGCAGTCCACCAATGAGGTCATGACGCGAGGAACGGGAGAATGTCTAGCTGAAGTCGAGTTCGAAGTTAAGGATAAGCAATACCGCGCTTATTGGCACCAAAAACGAGCCCGTAAACAACCCGACGGTAATTTACAACCAGCTCAGTGTGAATTGGTTGAGGTTTCCTCTGGTACGGTTCTTGAAACCCACCTAAATCGAAAAATAGCTAAGGTAGCATCAATTACCGGTTTAGACTTTGATCGTTTCACCCGTTCAATGCTGTTATCTCAGGGAAACTTTGCTGCCTTTTTGAATGCCAATGATAATGATAGGGCCGGATTGTTAGAGGAGCTCACCGGCACAGAAGTCTACAGCCAAGTATCTAAGCTCGTGTTTGAAAAAGCCAATGATGAAAAAGCGGCTCTTGAAATCCTAAAAGGACAATCCTCTGCCTTTCAATTGTTGAGTGAGGAAGACAAGCAACATTACACTGATGAGAAAAAAGAACATCAAACGGCCTTAGAAGCTACCGAAAAGCAGATATTGGCAAAACAAGCCCATCTTGATTGGTGCAAGAAATCATCTGAAAACCAAGCGCAATTAGAACAAGCCAAGACGGATCGTGAAGCTGTTGAAAAAGATATTGCAGCGTTTTCGCAAGAGCTGGATATGCTCTCTGCTGCAGAGCCGGCTGAAAGATTAAGATCTCCCTGGATAGTATATCAACAGGCCAAACAAGCAGAGCAAGACTTAAACAATCAGCTGAAGGTAAAAAGAGCGGAGTTACCCAACTTAGAGGCCAATGTGCAGAAAGCTAAGGCCGACGAGTTGAATGAGATTGATGAGCTAAGAAGA
Source organism: Alteromonas sp. McT4-15 (assembly GCF_020515205.1). Taxonomy (NCBI): domain Bacteria; kingdom Pseudomonadati; phylum Pseudomonadota; class Gammaproteobacteria; order Alteromonadales; family Alteromonadaceae; genus Alteromonas; species Alteromonas sp. McT4-15. The sequence goes on along the minus strand of NZ_JAJALG010000004.1, from coordinate 45,745 downwards.
GTCCAAGAACGACTTCACTCACAGGAGGCACTGATTACTGATCAGGTGATTCCTCTTGACCACCAAATTGCCTCGGTGCATCGGCAGCAGTCTGAAAAAGACGCCGAGCGTCAAAACAAAGAAAACGAACTCACAGACAAACAAACTTTATTAGCTACCAAGAATAAAGCCCTTGCGGAAATTGTTGGTCAGTTAGCGGAATTAAAAAGCTATATTGAGCAGCACCCCAATGATGCCACTCTATCTGATGTGCTCTCAGGTTGGCAAGAGCGTTTCAGTCAATGGAAAAGAGACAGGATTACGTTACAGCAGCAACAAGAAGCACATCTCAGCATTGCAAAAAAGATAGATGAGTTAACCGCAAAATCTCAACAATTAAGCAGTGACGAGGTTGATGCTGCTGAAAAGGTGATCGAAGCAAAAGCTATCTTTGACACAAAAACGGAAGCGCTGAAGTTCCTTTTATCTCAAGGAGACGAAAACTCACTTCAGCAGCGACAAGAATCATTAAATCGGAGGTGGCAGTATTTTCATGCACTTGAAAACTCTGCTCAGCAGTATCTGGCATTAAAAAGCTCCGTTGATTCGGCGGGAACGTCACTCATAGAAAATGAAGGTCAATTACTTAAAGCCAAAGAGCAGCGAGACGAGTGTGCGAGCAAATATACAGCGTATAAAAGAGACTTTGAGTACTACAAACAGATTTCAACGCGAGAAGAAGAAATCTCGAAATACCGAAAAGATCTGTCGACGGATGAACCCTGCCCACTGTGCGGTTCTTTAGATCATCCCATCCTATCAAATGGTGAACTGAACCTCTCTGAAACGATTCAACGTTTGAATGAAGCGCAAAGTGGGATGGTCGAATGGGAAGAAAAAGGGCAAGAGAAACGCAATGAAATCAACTCATTGGAGCACTTGATCCATACTCAGAAAAAAGCATTAGATGCCAACAACGCTTCGTTGCAAGATAAATACAATGAGTTTGTAAGACAGGCGAAACGACTTGAGTTTTCTGGTGCTATTGAAGACATAAGCGCGATTGAAACACTAAGTAAGACATTACAAACAGAGGGCGAGAGAAATACGAATGCGTTGCGTGCTATTCGAAACGCGACAGACCAAAGAAATATAGCCAAAGAGACCTTAGATAAGGAGTTACAAGCACAAACACTGTTATCGAATGATACTGCCTTGAACAATCAAGCGCTATCGAATGAGCAATCTCAGCTTTCTGATAAGGAAGGGTATATTCAGATGCTCGAAGCTCAACTAGATCAATTAAAAGAAGAATTGCTCATTCATATCCGTGAGAGTGGTTTTGAAGTTGAATGGGAGAAGGTGGAGTCGTGGCTATGTCAAAAGCACTCTGACGCAGTAAACTTTAAGCAAAAAGAAACTCGTTATCGGGAACTACACTCTCAATGGACCGTAAAGTCATCTCAGATCGAGTCTTTAACCACTGAAGTAGCCCATCTTCAAGACAAGGTCAGTGCACTCAAAGTAGCGGTGAGTGATTTATCACGTGAGCACAGCGACTTAGTAACCAGACGTCAAGAGCTGTTTGGAGACAAAGTAGTTGCAATTGTGCGCAGGGAAGCGAACGAGTTGCTATCTGAGGCTCACTCAAAGCGAGAGCAAACTCAAGAGACTCATCATAAAGCAACCTATGCATTCAATAACTGCCAAACTGAAATAGAAACGTTATCTAATCAACACGCTGCACTTCAAGAGACCTTGGCAAAAGCACGAGATGAGTTTGAAGAGAAGTTAGCAAAGAGCTCTTTCTCAACGTCTGATGAATTCCATCAATCGTTGCTTGATGAGGTTAAATATGGGGAGCTGAAAGCATTGAAACAGTCTCTCGATGAGCGTTTGGCCAAAGCGAAAGCACTATTGGATAAAGCGAAAAAGGAGAAACAGGCGTTACTATTGAACGAGAATGCCAACACGTGGAATCAGATCCCTATAGAGGAGGTTAAGAGTGAGATAGCCTCTTTGCAAGAAGACAAAAAGTCTCTCGTAGGAGACATACGTGTTATTGATGAAAGACTCCGAAACGATCAACAGCAGCGTGAACGTCATGGTTCACTACTTAAAGAAATCGAGCTACAGCAACAAGAGTACGATGACGCACAAACGTTATCGGGTTTGATTGGCTCTGCGGACGGTAAGAAGTTTCGTAAGTTTGCACAAGGCCTAACACTGGATAACTTAGTTCACTTAGCAAACATACGACTTGATAAACTGCATGGAAGATACCTGTTGCAAAGAAAAGATGTACAAGGGCTCGGCCTTAACGTGATTGATACATGGCAAGGTGATGTTAAAAGAGATACGACAACGCTTTCTGGTGGAGAAAGCTTCTTAGTTAGCCTTGCTCTAGCACTCGCGTTATCTGATATTGTTAGCCATAAAACCAATATTGAATCCCTTTTCCTTGATGAAGGTTTTGGCACGCTGGACCAAAGGTCACTGGATGAAGCGTTAGATACCTTAGACAGCCTTAATGCCAGTGGCAAAATGGTTGGAGTCATCAGTCACATTGAATCGATGAAAGAGCGCATCCCGATTCAAATCCACGTGCAGAAGCGTACTGGTATGGGATATAGCACTTTAGATAAAGATTACGCTATGACCACCAAAAGTATTGAGTCAATTAGTTAAACTAGAATTCGAGTATTTAAATCGGTCTGGAAGTTTGGTCACAATCTGGTCACAGACCACTTTTGAATTACTTGTGACTAAGAAAAGCAAAGGACATAAAAGAGAGGAATGGCCCGCCCCAGAGGATTCGAACCTCTGACCTCAGCCTCCGGAGGGCTGCGCTCTATCCAGCTGAGCTAGGGGCGGATAAACTTCTTACTTCAATTTTTATAATACACGATGTTGCGTCGTGTTCTTACCACAATGTCCGTTGCTCTCGTTTCCCTTTTTCCGGATGTCCGTTACCTCCGGAGGGCAACGCTCTATCCAGCTGAGCTACGGGTGCGTAGTTGACGTTTACAAAGATGAAAATACGCTAATAAACGTATCCTGCAAACGGGGCGTAATAATACTTAGGCCATGGGCTGTCATCAACTGATTTATGCAAAAGTCTTTTCGCGGCGCTTATCAGTTTGTTAAAAATCCTTACTTTTTATGGGTAATTGAGCGCAAATAGTTGTTCAGCCCTAATTTACCGTTATAATCTGGCCAGTTATATTTTAAACAAATTCATCATTGCCTGGAGACAGATGTGAAATTAAAGACTTGGTTAACTGTTGCTGCTACTGCGCTAACCGTTTTTGCAGCACAAGCACAAGAAATGAGTAACGATGAAATTGCTGAGCGCATTAAGCCAGCAGGTCAGGTTCACGTAGCAGGCGCAGCGGCAGCGGGTAACGCTGGTGCGGCAGGCGGTGCTAAGTCAGGTGAAGAAGTGTACAACTCTGCCTGTGTTGCATGTCACTCTGCGGGTGTACTAGGTGCGCCTAAACTACACACTGCAGCTGATTGGCAGCCTCGCCTAGACGAGCGTGGCCTTGACGGCGTGTGGCAAAACGCGTTGAACGGTATTAACGCAATGCCTCCTCGTGGTACATGCGGCAACTGTTCAGACGACGAAATTAAAGCTGCAATTGAGTATATGATCGAAGGTATCTAAACCTTTAATAATTCTTCAAATTGCTTGAAAAAGTAGCGTTTTCTCGACTAATCGGTTAATTTAACCGCTCGGGGAAACGTTCTTTTTATATTGGCGATAGGAATGTCATCAGATTCAACGCAATATGAGTTGACAGAAGAAGAACTGCGAGAGTTAATTCCGCAGCTTCAACAACTTACAGAAAAGTATAAGCGCGCTGAACGTGTTCAGAAAGCGCTTTTTGACATTTCTGAATTAGCCAGTTCTGTAAGTCACCTAAATCGCCTTTACACTGCTATTCATGAAATTATTGCTGATTTCATGAATGCAGATAACTTCTTTGTTGCCTTCTACGAACCCGAAAGTAATGTTGTCGACTTTGCCTACTTTGTAGACGAGTTTGACGAACAGGTCGTTAAGCAAATGCCCGCCGAGTCGTTAATGAACGGCATGACCGGTTACATTTTAAAAACCGGTGACCATCTATTTTATAAACGTGACGACGAAGAAACCTTTGCCGAACAGCACGAAATTGAGCTTGTTGGCTCACAGCCTTTTGAGTTATTGGGCGTACCGCTTAAGCGTGGTAGTCAGGTAATTGGGGCCATGGTTGTGCAAACTTATGATGAAGGTGTGCACTACACCCAAGAAGACTTAGAAGTTCTGTTGTTCGTGTCACAGCACATTGTGACCACGGTTGACCGCGTGAAAAACCGCGAGCTTACCGAGCGTACTATTCGCGAACGTACGCGTCAGCTTCGTAAAATTAACGACGAGCTTCAAGAAGAAATTCTTGAGCGCCAAAAAGTTGAGTCGTTACAACAAGCGCTGTTTGAAATATCAGAACTTGCCGCCAACCTAGAAGGCGACATGAATGCCTTTTACTCTAGCTTACATCAAATTCTAGAACGCCTGATTAGTGCGCCTAACTGCTACATTGCTATTTTAGATAAGGAACAAGAGCTGCTGTCGTTCCCGTATTTCAGCGATGTGATGCAAGAAAAGGTAGAAACCCGCCCATTGGGATTGGGTCTTACTGAACTGGTACTGCGCTCAGGCCAAGCTGAGCTTATAAACCCGCCGCGCGTGTTGCAATTAGCCGAAGCGGGCGAGATTGATGTATCGGTTGCGCAAACTATGCTTAATAGCGCTAACTCGTGGTTGGGTTCGCCGCTTATTGTCGAGGGTGAAATTGCTGGTGTCATTGCCGTACAAACCTATGGTAAGCACGCCAAATATACGTCGCGCGATCAAGAGCTATTGCGCTTTGTATCGCATCATATTGCGGTGGCCATGGAGCGTAAGCGCAACACCGAGTCGATGCAGCGCTACAACATAGAACTGGAAGAGCGCGTTAAAGAACGCACTGGCGAACTAAACCGTGCCAATAAATTTCTTAAGCAGCAAATTGAAGAGCGTAAAGAGATTGAGCTTAAGCTTATTCACGACGCTCACCACGACGCCCTAACCGACTTACCTAACCGCGCCATGTTTACAAGCCGCTTAGAATTGGCTATTGCCAGTAAGCAGCGCTATAACGAGAACATGTTTGCGGTACTGTTTATCGACCTAGACCGCTTTAAAGTGATTAACGACACCTTAGGTCACCACGCTGGCGATGAATTTTTAATTGAAGTTGCGCGCCGTATTGCTTTGTGTGTGCGCGGGCACGACTTATTGGCTCGCTTGGGTGGCGACGAATTTGTGGTGTTGCTCGATAATTTTGAAGATGCGTCAGACGTTGAGGAAGTGGCAAGCCGTATTATTGCTTCTATCTCTGAGCCGTTTTTATTAGATGGCCGCGAAATGTATTCAGGGGCCAGCGTTGGCATTGCACATTTAGAAAGCTACTACCGCAGTGCCGATGAAGTCTTGCGCGACGCTGATGCCGCTATGTATCAAGCAAAAACCTTAGGGCGCGGCAGATTTGTGATGTTTGACAAGAGCATGCGCGATCGCCTGATTGAAGAGCTTGAACTTGAAAACGAGTTTAGGCGTGCGCTACGTGAAGAAGAGTTCGACTACTTTTTACAGCCTGTTATTGATTTGAAAGATAATTCGACACTGTATAAAGAAATGTATATTCGCTGGTCGCATCCTGCCTATGGCAAAATTGCACGTGAACAGTTTAGACAAGTCGCTGAGCACAGCGGGCTGACCTTAGACTTAGATTTGTTCCAGCTAACTAAAGCGTGCGAACTATTAAATTACTACAAAGACACCGACGAAAGCATAAATAAAATTGCGGTGAATGTGTCGATAAATCATTTGCTGCAAGCGTCGATGGTTAACAAGATGATTGACGTTATTTCAGAATCTGGGGTTGTGCCTAGCCAGTTGGTGTTTGAGTTTGATGAGAACGACTTGAACCGTCGCTCACAGTTTATTCTACCCGCTATTAAAAAGCTTAAACGTGCAGGCGTTACATTGGTGCTAGATAATTTTGGTAGCGGCTTGGCCTCGTTGAGCTATTTGTTCGCTTACCCGTTCGATTTCATTAAAATTGATCATCGCTTTGTGAAATCACTCCCCCGCTCGCAACGTAACCTTAAATTGATTCAGTCGGTTATGCTAATTTCAGAGCATCTAAAGTTTCAGGTTATTGCCGAGGGCATCGACGCACAGGCTCAACTTGACGCGCTCAATGAGATTGAGTGTCGCTATGGTCAGGGCAAGGTGATCAAGCACGCCAAGGTGCTTGATATGGCGCTTCTCGCAAGCTGATTAGATTTATCAACCAGAAGTAAGTGAACACTTACACCGACCTGTAAATCGACTTATTTTTTGCCCAAAATATCACGCAAGTTCGCAATGCCTACCTGCGCTTTTTGCTGGCGCTCTTCTTTGGTGGCCTTTGGCTTTTGATTTTCCCACTGCACGTCATCAGGCGGTAGTTCGAACAAGAAACGGCTTGGTTCTGGCTGTATAACCTCACCAAACTGGCGGCGCTCTTTGGCAAGGCTAAAGATAAGTTCTCGCTGGGCACGCGTGATCCCCACATAGGCCAAGCGACGCTCTTCTTCTACGTTGTCTTCGTCTATGCTGCTTTGGTGTGGCAATAGGCCTTCTTCCATGCCCACAAGAAATACAATAGGGAACTCCAAGCCTTTAGACGCGTGAAGGGTCATTAACTGTACTTGGTCCCCTTCCCCATCGTCTTCACCGCGCTCCATCATATCGCGCAGAATAAGGCGGTTAACCACTTCGGTAAGAGTCATTGGCTGGTCAAGGTCGTTACCCTCTAGCATGTCGTTTACCCAACCAAATAGGGTACTAACATTAGCCATAGCCATTTCAGCTGCTTTAGGGCTGGCGCTGGTTTCGTAAAGCCATTCTTCGTAGCCCATGGTGCGGATCATGGCGCGTACTGCATCTACTGTATTACCGCGCTCGGCGTTGTCAGACAGCTCAACTACCCAACGTGCAAAGCCTGACACCGAATGAAAAGCTTTGTCTGGTAATACACTGTTCAAATTAGGGTGTGTCGCCGCTTCAAACATCGACACGCCTAAGCTATTGGCAAAATTACCCAATTTTTCTAGCGTTGCTCGCCCTATTCCGCGCCCCGGCGTGTTAATAATGCGAAGCAATGCGTTGTCGTCGTCTTGGTTCACCAACAAGCGTAAGTACGCCATGATGTCTTTAACTTCAGCTCGGCCAAAAAACGACATACCGCCACTTATTTTATAAGGAATGCGGTTACTCATTAGCAGTTTTTCAAAAATACGGCTTTGGTGATTACCGCGGTACAAAATGGCGTAGTCTTTAAACTGCGTGCGGTTCATAAACTTATGTGCCAACAATTCAGCGACAACACGTTCGCCTTCGTGCTCTTCATTTTTTGCTTCAATAACTTTAAGCGGCTCGCCGTACTGCAATTCAGAAAACAGGGTTTTGTCGAACAAGTGTGGGTTGTTTTGAATAAGAATGTTAGCGCAATGCAGAATACGTCCTGAGGAACGATAGTTTTGCTGAAGCTTTATTACGTTTAAGCGGGGAAAGTCTTGTTGCAGCAAATGCAGGTTCTGAGGTTTTGCGCCACGCCACGAATAAATTGACTGGTCGTCGTCACCTACCACAGTAAAACGCGCGCGCTCGCCTACCAGCAGCTTTACTAGCTCGTACTGGCTGGTGTTTGTGTCTTGATATTCGTCCACCAGCAGGTAACGTATTTTGCCTTGCCATTTCGCCCGTACCTCTTCGTTGTGCTTAAGCAGCAACGTAGGCAATAAAATCAGGTCGTCAAAGTCTAGCGCATTGTATGCCTTTAAGTTGTCTTGATAGCGCTTGTAAGCCTCGGCAAACTCCCGCTCACCGGTGCTAGTTGCAGTCTTTAATAGTGCATCGGGCAAGATAAGGTCATTTTTCCAGTTTGAAATACAGCTTTGCAATAGCTGAAGCTGGTCTTTATCGCCGTCGATGGTGTCGGTTGTAAGGTCATTCAAAAGTGCTGTCGAGTCTTTATCATCAAATAAAGAAAAGCCGGGTTTTAAACCCAAGTCTTTCACATGGGCTTTAATAATGTTTAAGCCTAAGGTGTGAAAGGTAGAAACCTTTAAGCCCCGCGCTTCAGGCTTGCCTAACGTTTGCGCTACACGTTCTTTCATTTCACGCGCGGCTTTATTGGTAAAAGTTACCGCGGCAATATAACGTGCTGGCATGTCGCAGTTTCGTACTAAATGGGCAATTTTGTTGGTAATTACACGAGTTTTACCACTACCTGCACCCGCAAGCACCAAGCATGGGCCTGACACAAAGGTTACTGCAGATTCTTGGGCTTCATTTAGTTTCATTCGAGTCCTACAACAACGTACAAAATGGCATGGGCACACTTTTCATTGCATGTCGTGCCGATACCGATAGAATAGCTTTCATAATTTGAGCTGCGCATTATAAGGGAATTCCATGTTGGATCCGAAGAAACTCGAAGATTTAGCGAAACAAATTGCTGATGCCATTCCACCTGGCGTTAAAAACATGGCTGAAGAAGCCGAAGGCAGAGTAAAGACAGTATTGCAGTCTCAGCTGTCGAAGCTAGACCTAGTCACTCGCGAAGAGTTTGATATTCAAAGCCAAGTACTTATTCGCACCCGCGAAAAACTCGATGCCATGGAAGCAAGAATGGCAGAACTTGAAGCAAAACTAGCCGAAAAGTAATAACACATTTTGGATGATAAAAGCGCCTAAAAGGCGCTTTTTTGCATAAAATTTATCTGAAATGAACTGTTTTAACGCTCTCGTCTTTCAAATAGTGTGCTTCACACTCTCACTAGACAAGAATTTCTAAGCCTTTTTGAGCAACTAAGTTAAGCAGTTTCAGAGAGGTTCCCCTAGGTCTTTTAGTGCCTTGCTCCCATTGCCTCACCGTAGATGGCGTAGTATTTAAATAAGCTGCAAAAACGGCTTGGCTCACACGCTCTTTCTCTCTAATTGCTTTTATTTTACTACCATCATACTGTTCTATTTTAGGCAAACATAATGCGTCAAACTGTTGCATAGTTTGGATATCCATTACGCCTGCATCATTCAAGTCTTTCGCCGTGTTGTGCACCACATCTAAAATACTGTCTTTCATATCACTCCACCTCTTCAATACCGCCAGCCTCAATTGCTTGCCTTAGCTGCACATCGTTGTAACTCAGCAATTCTTTCGCTAAATGCTTTAGTGCCTTTAGCTCGTTAGCATTGACGTTCGAACGTACACGTTTGGCAAAACCGTATATAAAAAATACCTTATCTCCCGTTTGGAAAACCACAATAGTTCTAAAGCCACCACGTTTACCTTGGCGTTGTGCAATGCGTTTTTTAAAAACATGGCCACCTAAGTCTGCGTCAACCAGCCCCGCGTTAATCTCTTCTATCGCGACTTTTAACGCTTCGTCCTTTAACCCGTATTTATTCGCCCACCTTGAGAACCATTTTGATTTGAATATGCGCACAGGATCCATCCCATGGAAAGTATAACACTTAGTGATACACCTTTCATTTGGTGAAGCACTCTGTTTTTGAAACATCAGAATTATGATCAGAAGGCTTGTGCTAGTTCACAAGCCTTTATTTATGCTAGAGCAGCTCGCTTTTGCTACCAAGGGGACATGAGTACAGTTTTAGAAGACTACGTACATTCTATAAACAACTATTTCGCGTTAAACCGCTACGCCAAATAAAAATGCAGTGCCGTACCAAGGGTGATGGCTAAGCCAATATAGTGATTTTCAAGGAAGGCTTTGAAGCAGCCTTCTCGTTGCCTGCGTTTTATCAGCTGGTACTGACGTACGCATAGCAACGCAGAAAATAGAATAGCGCCGTAATAGGGCCAAGTGGCGTCGATGGCGTAACCAATACACCACAGAATAATTAAGGCAATTGCTTGTAGTAGCATAACGATGCGCACATCGTTTTTGCCAAACAGTATCGCCGTTGATTTAACACCTATTTGAAGGTCGTCGTCACGGTCTACCATGGCGTACATAGTATCATAAGCGACCGTCCATAAAAGGTTCGCAACAAATAACCACCACGCGTAAGCAGGCACCGTTTCTAGCACAGCCATAAATGCCATGGGGATGGCCCAACCAAACGCTGCGCCAAGCACCACTTGTGGCAAATGAGTGTAGCGCTTCATAAAAGGGTAAGACGAGGCAAGCAACAACGCCACCACAGATAGCGCAATGGTTTGCCAATTAAGAAACAGCACCAACACAAACGCCAACGCAATAAGACCGCCAAACAAGGTAAGTGCCTGTTTTGGTGTAACTTCACCTGTAGCCAAAGGGCGCGCTGCTGTGCGCTTTACGCTACCGTCGACTTTTCTATCGGCGTAGTCATTTATTACGCAACCTGCCGAACGCATTACAACAACACCCGCAACAAAAATGACTAAAATGCTTAAAGGCGGTAGCCCTTGCGCCGCCATAAGTAGCGCCCACATCGTAGGCCACAGCAAAAGGTAAATACCTACCGGTTTATCTAGTCGCATTAAGCGTGCGTATGCACCAAGGGTTGCTTTGCTCATAGTGATAACTCGTTGCTGAAAGCATGTGTATAGGCCGGTGATTCCGGCAAGAAAACTTCCGCCACTATCATGCTTTGCCCCTCTAAGGTGAACATTGAACGGCGCCCCCATAATGCTTGCGTTTTTCTATAACCAAGCGCGGTTGCATCAAGCGTACACACTTCAAAGGCAGAGCGAATGAAACGTGCATCGTTAAACAACCGCTTGCCTAGAGGTTCACGGCCTAGGTTTGATAGTTCTGCATCAATAATGGCCTGAGGAATAATAGAGCGAGCAAATACCCAAGGCTGTTCGTCACCACACAACAAGATTTCACGCACTTGATACGACGTATTGCCATTACTGACCAGCATCGATAGCTCGTTTGGGTGTGGTATACGAGAGTCTTGCCCTAATAATTCAAGTGAAAAATGCTGGCACGACGACTGCACTCGCTCGGTTAACGAGCCAGTATCAAGTAACCAGTTTTTTAAGTTGGCATCAGATAGACTGATCCCCTCTGGGCGCTGCCAGTTAACCGCTAAGCCTACGGGATAAGAGGCGTTAAAACTCACGTGAAAAGCTCGTATTATTAATCTGTTAGTATGATACCACGTATAATGTATGTGTCAGCGACAATGACGCTAAAGCATAATTATGTAGCCTATTCTCGTTAACGCTCACATTTTTTGTAGTGCTACTACTTTTGCAGTAGTGCGTTTAAGTGCAGTTTTGCTACACTACCAGTGATTTTATTTTTTTCTTTGGTCTTTTGGCTTTTACCATGCTTAAGTCTTTATTCGTACGTTGTTTTTTATTGAGTTGTTTTGTTTTAGGCGCTAGTGCACCTGCATTAGCACAGGATAAAGCAAGCTACGCTTATTTGGGTCTAGAGCCTGAAATTGTGACTAACTATATCAGTGATAGTTCGGCCAAGCTCGGTTATGTACGCGTGTCGGTAGAGCTTATGATCCACGATGTAAGCCAGCTTGAAATTGCTGAGCACCATTTGCCATTGCTGCGCGCCACCGCAATAGAAATTTTTGGTCAACAGCCCTCTGAGAAAGTTAAGTCGCTCACGGGCCGCGAAGATATTCGCCGCGCTATTTTGAAGGCGCTGCAAGATCATATGAAACAAGAAACTGGCGGCGAAGTGATTAAAAACGTAATTTTTACGAAATACTTGTATCAAGGCGCTTAAGCTAAAGTCGCTATAACGCTATTTTGAAGTACGCAGAAAAGCGAGCATTAGCTCGCTTTTTTTGACCCTAGGCTCAGTAACGCTGCAAGTAAACAGCCTGAGATAAGCCCCGCAGTATGAGCAGCGTTTGCCATGCTCACCCACAAGATATCGGCATAGCCTAATACCAGCCATACCAACATAAAGCCCACTATCGAGTTAGGTAGCGACAAGCCCCAATTCGGGCGTAGCCAACCAAGCCACCACACAAAACCCATAACGGCATACACAACCCCAGACAGGCCACCAAACAGGAACATATTATTGCTCATTGGCTCGCTAAATAATGCCTGGGCACCATTTGACACAACCGCTGACACCACAAACACTATCAACAACATGCTTAGCCCAAAGGTGCGCTCTATTTTAGCCCCCAGCATCGCCCACCACAGCAAATTAAATACAATATGCAGTATGGAAAAATGAATAAAAGCCGGGCCTAGCAGTCGCCACCATTCATGATTTTCGGCCAGCACTGAAAATGGCTGCATAAGTAAATGCTTGGCTATAGGAGCAAACAATCCCAGCAGCGAGAGCCCATAAATGACCGCACACAGCAGGAAGACTACTGTTGTGAAGGGAGCACTTTTGGCATCGCTGATAATAGTAGCTGCTGAAAATCCACTTGGAGTACGTGCCAAGCGCACGTTTTTGCCGTTATCCCAGGCGGCCTGCTGATACTTGGGATCGGTGGGATTATTTACAAAGTCTTGCGCTATTGCCTGCGCTCTTTCAGTGTGCTCGTCGTTAGCGAGTACAACAACAAACTCGTTGTTGTCGGTTGCGTTAGTGTGCTGCACTACATTGGCGGGAATTTGCTGGCTTGTTAAATAGTTTGCAAGAAGATGCGCCGGACTTTGTTGATTGAAGGCGATTAATGGCTGACCCATGAATACGTGAAATCCCTAGACGGTCGTTGATTGAAATGAATATACCTTATGGATTGTGTTCAAAACAAAAAAATAAAGGTGCGTAATGCACCTTTATTTACTTTTTATTCCGTCACTACCGGGTTGGCTGAGCGCCACGCTTCAAAGCCACCATCCATGCTGTACACGGTTTCAAAGCCTTGCTGTGCGATAACCTGTGCAGCCTGCTGACTGCTCACTCCGTGATAGCACACCACAACCACAGGCGTATCTTTCGGGGTTTGATCGATAAACGCTGCGAAATTGTCATTGTTTAACGGTGCTGCGTTCGGCATGTGCCCATTAGCAAATGATTGGGGGTCGCGAATATCAACAATGGCTACATCGCCTTGGAAATTCGCTACGTCTTGTACGCTAATGTGTGAAAATGTTGTCATTATTGCCAGTCCAAAATAACTTTGCCTGATTGTCCTGAGCCCATGGTATCAAACCCTTTCTGAAAGTCATCAATGGAAAAGGTGTGAGTGATAATAGGCGACAAATCAAGACCACTTTGTAGCAAACTTGCCATTTTGTACCAGGTTTCAAACATTTCGCGACCGTAGATACCTTTAATTACCAGCCCTTTAAAAATAACTTGGTTCCAATCTACCGCTACGTCCTGCGGGGGAATACCCAACATAGCAATCTTACCGCCGTGGTTCATCTTGTTTAGCATGTCGCGAAATGCCACTGGCACGCCTGACATTTCTAAGCCGACATCGAAGCCTTCCGTCATGCCTAATTCGTTCATCACGTCTTTTAAGTCTTCTTTGCTCACATCTACGGCGCGAGTTGCCCCCATTTTCTTCGCCAATTCTAGACGATAGGGGTTGATATCGGTCACGACAACATGGCGAGCACCTACGTGTTTTGCTACCGCCGCAGCCATAATACCGATAGGGCCTGCGCCAGTAATAAGAACGTCTTCGCCGACTAAGTCGAAGCTCAATGCAGTATGCACAGCGTTACCAAACGGGTCGAAGATAGAAGCAAGGTCGTCGCTAATATTGTCTGGTATTTTAAACGCGTTAAACGCGGGTATAACCAGGTATTCTGCAAAGGCGCCCGGACGATTTACCCCGACTCCTTCAGTATTACGGCACAAATGACGGCGCCCAGCGCGACAGTTTCGGCAATGTCCACATGTAATGTGTCCTTCGCCCGACACACGGTCACCCACGTTGAAGCCTTTTACTTCTTCACCCATGCCAACCACTTCACCTACGTACTCATGCCCTACTACCATAGGCACGGGGATTGTGTTTTGTGACCACTCATCCCAGTTATAAATGTGCATGTCAGTACCGCAAATTGCCGTTTTGCGAATTTTGATGAGTAGGTCGTTGTGGCCCACTTCAGGCTTTGGCGTGTCTTGAAGCCAAATGCCTTTCTCTGCTTTCGCTTTAACTAACGACTTCATGAAATTACTCCCATTTCACGACCTACTTCAATAAACGCGTCGACTGCTTTATCAACGTGTTCTAGGCTGTGACCTGCTGACATTTGAGTACGAATACGCGCCTGACCTTTCGGTACAACTGGGTACGAGAAGCCAATAACGTAAATACCTTTCTCAAGCAGTTTGTCAGCCATGTCACTGGCTAAGCGAGCGTCACCTAACATAACAGGAATAATAGCGTGATCTTTACCTGCAAGTGTAAAGCCGGCTTCTTCCATACGCGTGCGGAAATGGTTTGCATTACGCCATAGTTGAGCACGAAGCGCGTCGCCCTCTTTCATCATTTCGAACACTTTAATTGATGCAGATACAATGGGTGGCGCAACAGAGTTTGAGAACAAGTAAGGGCGCGAACGCTGACGTAGCCATTCAACGACTTCTTTTTTGCCCGAAGTATAACCACCAGACGCACCGCCTAGGGCTTTACCTAATGTACCGGTAATGATGTCAACACGGCCCATTACACCGCAGTACTCATGGCTACCACGACCATTTTCACCCAAGAAACCCGTAGCGTGACAATCGTCTACCATTACCATGGCATCGTATTTGTCCGCTAAATCACAAATTGACGCTAGGTCGGCAATAACGCCGTCCATTGAGAAAACACCGTCTGTTGCGATAAGTTTAAAGCGAGCGCCATCGGCATCAGCTTGTTTAAGCTGCTCTTCTAATGCGGCCATGTCGTTATTGGCATAGCGATAACGTTTTGCTTTACACAAACGCACACCATCGATAATGCTGGCGTGATTTAGCGCGTCAGAAATAATGGCATCTTCTGGGCCAAGTAACGTTTCAAACAAACCGCCGTTTGCGTCGAAGCACGATGGGTAAAGAATGGTATCTTCTGTGCCTAGAAAGTCACTAATAGCACTTTCTAGTTGCTTGTGAATGTCTTGAGTGCCGCAGATAAAGCGTACCGATGCTACACCAAAGCCATGGCTATCTAAGCCTTGTTTTGCGGCGTCGATTAAGCTGTCGTTGTTTGCTAATCCAAGGTAGTTGTTGGCACAAAAGTTAATTACGTGTTCGCCATTAGCTACGCCGATGTCAGCTTGTTGCTGAGACGTAATTACACGTTCTTTTTTGTACAAACCATCTTGTTTGGTGGCTTCAATTTGCGATTGCAAATGAGAAATAAATGCCGCAGACATGCCATTCTCCGAGTGTAGGTATATATAAAACCGCTAGTTTAATGAAAGCAGCCTTATGGGTACACACTCTTGCGCTGTATTTAACGCCTTAAACGACAAACTTTGTAAATTATTTAGCACACCATTGGCTCTTTTAAGGGAATGGTGTGCTTTTTATTGGGTACCTAGGCTGACTCTTTCCAAAAACCCAGTGACACTTTGTCGTGAAGTACGTCCCAAATAGCAGATTCAGGAATAGGTTTACTGATTAAGTAGCCTTGCCCAATATGGCAATCGAAATGACACAAGAGCTCGTATTGCTCACCAGACTCGATCCCTTCAGCAACGACTTCCATCCCCATGTTACTCACCATCGCGATAGTGGAATGCACAATATTTCTGTCGTCGGCACTGTTGGCAATATTGGCAACAAAAGAGCGGTCAATTTTAATGAAATCCGCTGGTAGCGCTTTTAAGT
Source organism: Alteromonas sp. McT4-15 (assembly GCF_020515205.1). Lineage (NCBI taxonomy): Bacteria > Pseudomonadati > Pseudomonadota > Gammaproteobacteria > Alteromonadales > Alteromonadaceae > Alteromonas > Alteromonas sp. McT4-15. Next base: position 29,905 of record NZ_JAJALG010000004.1, on the reverse strand, counting down.
AGCTCAGCGAAGAATAGCCCGTTCCGAAGTCATCAATAGCAATCATACAACCCATGTCGCGAATAGTGCGCATAATGCCTGTTGCTCTGTCTATGTCAGACACCAGTACGGTTTCTGTGAGCTCTAGGCACACTTGCTCTGGTGCAATTTCGTTCTGAATAATTTGCTGTTGTAGAAACTCAGGCAAACTAGGGTCAAGAAATTGCCCAGCCGACAAGTTGATGGCTAATTTAAGATCGCGGTATCCGTTGTTTTTAAGCTCTCGAATGATGTTGGTTGACCGTGTAACAACCCAATAATCGAGCTCTAACATAAAAGAAGTGTTTTCAAGCAGCGGAATGAATTCAGCAGGTGATATATCACCCTTGGTAGGATGTGCCCAGCGCAGCAATGCTTCAAAACCCACTAACTTACCGGTATGCATTTCGACTTGAGGCTGTAGCGCCAAAGAGAACTGATTGTCGCGTAGGGCCTCGCGCGCCTCCGATTCTAGTTCTACCTTTTGCATTACCTTTAAATTCATGGTGGCATCGTACACCCGATACCCTGCACCTTTTTTCGCTTTTGCTTCGTACATTGCAATGTCAGCGTGACGCAAAAGCTCTACTGGCGTAGCGCGAGCATGACTGGTGATTGCAATACCTATGCTAATAGAGACGTAAAAAGAGGTGCCGTCTACCTCAATGGGCTTATTAAACTCATCTATAAGTTTTTGCGCAACAATATCCACCTGCTTTTTGGTTTCAATGTTAGACAGCAATACCACAAACTCGTCACCACCAAAGCGCGACGCAATGTCTGTTTCGCGTATGGGTTTGGAAATACGCATAGCCGCCGCTTTTAGCAATTTATCTCCAACGTCATGGCCGTGACTGTCGTTTACCTTCTTAAAGTCGTCCAAATCCATAAACATAAGTGCCACTATGCGGTCATCGCGCAAAGAACCAGCCAGTTGTTTCTCAATTTGAAACGTAAGCATATTGCGATTAGGCAACCCAGTGAGCACATCAAACATTGCCATTTTTTCTAATTTAGCAGTGTTAACCGCCATTTGGCCGTCGAAGCTTTCTAGTTGTCTAGCTAAGTTATTGGCGGCGTCTTCAACCACATCCAGTTCGTCAGTTAAGTTAAAAAACGGCTTTTTCCTGCGTTTTGCAGCAGAGGTGTAGAACTCGTTAAATTTGTGATCAGCCAGCATGGGCAAACGCTCACTTACGCCCAGAAGACGCGTGCGATACTGATTTAGAAATATATACAGCAATAATGAGAACACACAAAACAGCGCTATAGCACTTGAGATAACAATTACCTGATATTGCTTATTTTGCTGCACCATTGCTGTTATATCTTGCACAATGAGCAAGTAAGGATCATCGCCACTAGCATGGCTAAAGGGCAATAGGCTGACCAGCAATTGCTGACTACCCAATGGTACGTTCATACCTCGAATGATTAAATCATCCAATGACCAACCGGCGGGAAAAGCTAATAGAAGATTGTTCAAATACTGCCTGTTTGCCGCAGACAATTGACTAGCAACCACTAATTGAGGATTGCCTAGAGGTGTATTTTTTTGTTGCACTATGGCCACTTTGTGTACATCTGTAGCGCGACTGAAAAGATACAGTAGCTCTCGCATAGAAGTAGACACCACAATAACAGGAATATTATCTGTACTGGCCATAACGGGAATAGAGATGTAGTGCGTGCACACTCTGGTACAAGAGAGTATTGAGCGGCTTTCGAATGACGCGCGAGTAGTACTCACAAGTTGAGACACTGCATCGCTAACCTTAATATTGTCTTTGTTAATTGCACCAGCTTGGTCAAACAGAAGCAGCTGCTCTACTTGAAAGTTAAGAATGAGATATTCACTTAAGCTGTTAAGCGTTGTGTGCAGTTCATCTAAATTGACATTGGTTGGATCGCTACGGTGGCTAATGATGTCAATCAGCGTAATCATACGGTTGTGTAGAATTTCCTCGAACAATTGCACCCGTCGTTGATGGCTAATTTGATTTTCACGTTGCTCCCGTAATACACGCGCATCTGACTCTTTGATAAGCACAGTAGAAATAACCACAGTAACGGTAAGTACCATGGCTAAAAGGATGACAATGGTCTTGGTGGTAAAAGAGACGCGAACGGTCATAGTCCTACCTTAGAACCAATACATCAATTGCACAGACCACATTTCCCACCCTTTTTGCGCATGAGATGCAACGTCTCGATTGAGTAAACTGACCACGCGCGTGGCGCCATCTACCCAGTGGTATTCTCCTTGAAGACGCCATTTAGGTGCGATGTCATAACGAAAACCCAATGTAATGGTATCTTGATAGCCAAAATAGGCGGGAATTGTGCCGCCAGACAGTGCCTCTAGTCTTTCGCCGTTCGGGTCTGATTCATCATTCACATAAGTGTCGTAACCCAAAAGACCGCTGAACTGACTGTTGAATAAGTAGCGAACCTGTATAAAGCCACCTTCTCCACGTCTTCTGTCAACAAAGTCAGGTGCAAATAAGCCTTCGCTATCTTGTATTTCTCTTACAAGTTCAGACGACACCTCCCAGTTTTCCGCAAAATATTGGGCCGATATCATCATTCTACGAATATTTGCGCTACCCGCTAAACGATTGTCCATATCTGCTGGAGAATAGGTGAAGTCAGAGTCTAATAAACTCGCGCCCACTTTCCACGCCATGGTTGCAGGCTGCCAGAACACACTTGCTTGGTGCACAAAATCTTGCTTGATAGTGCCTTTTGCTTCATCACCTAATAAAAAGTCACGCTGAGAGTCATTGATAGAAGAGCGGCCGTAACTCCAGTTAATTTCCCAAATATTATGCTTACCATAATGGGCAAAGCTAGCAAGCAGCCCATTGCTGCCAAGTGCAACATCGCGAAAACCATCGAAATAGACTGACTGCGGCAATACAGATGTATACCGGGTCTGCGGTACATCGCGCGTTACTGAGTAAAGCCAGTGGCGATTTTTAAAGCGACCCGCATGAATATTCGCTTGCCACCCGCCAATGAGGTTGGGCAACTTCCAGTCCACAAATAAGTAATCTAAACGCGTGCCCTGCTCGAAACGATTGCCACCATCGAGGTAATTTACTTGGCCAGCTATGGAAATGTTCTCTGCCAGTTGATAATAACCATTAAAGCCTATTTCGGTGAGCTCACTGGTAATATCATTATCATCAGTAATGAAAGTACTGTCTTTCGACTGAGTAATACCTTGTGACAAGTAACCATGCCAAGAAAAGTTTGTATGATTTGCTTTTGCTGTCGCACTGACAAAACACAACGCGAATAACCATTTTAGTTTCATGATTCTTCCACCTCAACGCGTCGTAGATTGACTACCTCAGAAGTCTCTAAGTAGCCTATTGCGCCTTTTGTACTCTCAAGCGCTTCAATGAGTGCTTGATAAGAAGATACACGTACAGGGGTCACGCCTTGGCCTGAGTACGTAATTTGGTCCCAAAGGCGGGACAACTGATAAGGGAACATTTGTAGAACGTCTCGACAGAATTGTTTATGTAGTTCGTTATTGTCGTGCAGTACGAATACTGTGATTTTAGTGCCGTCGCTCCAGTACTGTCGATGGCCGGTGAATATCTGACGAAGATCAGTGCGATTTAGCTCAGTCACTGAAACACTCTCATTCACCATGACATAAAGCTCTGCGGCATCAGCCCGTGACGCGCAGGCAAAAAAGACAATACTGACAAGTATTGCTTTTGGTATGCGTTTATAGTCAAAAACCACAGACAGCCATCGCAAAGCGGGCTTTTTCATTTGGTAACGACTCCCTGTTATTTCAAAGGAACACTTCGCAATGCTAAGTGTAGATAGTAGTTGATACTTTTACCTTACAATTACGTAAATTAACCTACAAATGGCACGATTTTTTGTTTTACCATCTCAACGGAAATTTTTTCCATCAAATCGCTTCCCTTGGCTCGGGTTCCCCATGCTAACTCTGTCCAAGGTTTACCCTTTTGCTTTTCTACGCACTCGTCATACACCGAGACCACATTGTCTAAGTTGTTGTATGGTCCAGTTCGACGGGGGTTCGAATGTGCGTATAGCCCAATTACCGGTGTACCCACTGTAGTTGCCATATGTGCTGGGCCAGTGTCAGGCGCAATTACTAGCATAGCGTGCTGTAATAACATGAGTAACTGGTGCAAAGAGGTTTGCCCAGTGTAATCGAGAAGCTCGGTGCTAGCATGCGCTTTTATGGCATCTGCTGTTTCTCTATCTAGCTTTCCGGGGCCGCCGCACAGTATCACAGTCACGTCTTTTGATTGGATATAATCGGCTATACTTGCGTATCGTTCTGGTAACCAATTTCTTTCTGCTTTACTGGCCGCTGGTGAAATAACGACATATTTTCCTAGTGAGTTCGCTTGTTTTTCTCCCCATAGGTGATCGTCTTCAGATACGGGAATGGCCCAAGATGGCGTTAAAACTTTAGGCACACCTAAGGCGTCAGCAAAGTCCATAAAGCCATCAAGCACATGGGCATGACGATTAGCTGCTATGCGTTTATTAGCGAATAACCAATGCAGCTCTTTACTGCGCGCCCAATCAAAGCCAATTCGTTGTTTCGCTTTTATTACCCGCGACGCCAAGTTGGCGCGTAGTGCAACTTGCATCATGAGTAGCGCATCAAATGTTTCGCCCGCCACGGCCTGTTTCAATGCTTCAACAGCGACTTTGCCCTGTGACTTATCAAACACAATAAAGCGGATATTTGGCATGAGCTTAAGCAGTTGATACTCAATCTTGCCAATAACCCACGTAATTTCAGCATCGGGCCACTGAGTTTGAATTCGAGTTACCATGGCAGCTGCGTGACAAACATCACCTATTGCCGATAAACGCATTAAACAAATCTTTTTTCCCACAGAAGCTCTCTCGTTGCTGAAAAACCAAAATAAATCATTAGAATGTGAAATTTACCATAAGTTGTGGGCAACATGGCGACAATACGACGAGACATAGGTGCAGGACACCATTTTATTTTCGACGATAGCTTGGTGAGTCAACCAAACGAAGATATGTTCACGCCACACTTTTGGCACCTAGAAAACAAAGTAACAGGGCAAGCAAAGGGCCGTGGTACGACCATTTTCATTGAACACGAGCACCAGCATTGGGTGCTGCGTCATTACATACGCGGCGGCCTTGTAGGTAAGTTGCTCAGTGACCAATATGCCTTTTTGGGTGTTGAACGTTCTCGTCCGTTTGAAGAGTTCAGGCTACTTGCGCATATGCGCGACAAAGGGCTTCGCGTACCAGTACCTGTTGCTGCCCGTATTCATCGTCGAGGGGTTATTTACCGCGGCGACTTGATTACGCAAACCATTCCAAACAGTCATGATTTGCATAGAATGCTATGCGAAAAGCCGCTTAACGAAAGTGACTGGCAAAATGTTGGAAAAGCCTTAGCTGAAATGCATAACTGTCAGGTTTATCATCACGACGCTAATATTCGCAATATTATGATGGATGATAAGCGTGATATTTGGCTTATCGACTTTGATCGCTGCCATTATCGGTCCGGCGACAAGTGGAAAAAAGAAAACTTGGCTCGCCTACTTCGCTCATTGCATAAAGAGAAAGCCAAAAACCCTGTGTTTCATTGGCAAACTGAGCAATGGCAAAGCTGTATTGATGGTTACAACGCGGTAAGCAAAGCCGCGGTGTAATTGGTATATTCTGTCAATGTGTTACAGTAAAAACTCGTTGGCCTTCACCGTATTGTACTAACAAAAAGACTCAACCCTATGCATACCAGAGCACTTTATCCCGGCACTTTTGACCCTATAACTAACGGTCACGCAGATTTAATTGAACGTGCGTCTCAGCTATTTTCACATGTTATCGTGGCAATCGCCTCTAACCCCAGTAAAAAACCACTGTTCACGCTAGAAGAGCGTGTCGAGATGATAAAAAAGGTTACCGCTGACCTACCGAATGTTGAAGTCGTTGGCTTCACGGGCTTATTAGCGGATTTTGCTGACCAGCAAAATGCGACCATTCTTATTCGCGGGTTACGCGCGGTCTCAGACTTTGAATACGAGTTTCAACTTGCCAATATGAACCGCAGGCTAAACCCCAAACTTGAAAGCGTATTTCTTACTCCGGCTGAAGAAAATTCTTTTATCTCGTCGACATTAGTAAAAGAAGTCGCCCTTCACCGCGGTGCAGTTGACGGTTTTTGCCACCCAGTGGTGGAGCAAGCTCTGAAAGATAGATTGCACAAAAAAACGTAGATACGTGATTGAAAGTAGCATCTTAAGCAATAAAGACTTGCCAGATGCTACTTATCAGCGCTGGCACTGGGTGCAGAAAAAGGTATTACGCTGTCCAATTACCTTACTCTCTATGGCTTTTCCGCACACTTCACACGCTTCACCTTTGCGGCCATAAACATTTAAATGCTGTGCAAAATAGCCAGGTTTACCGTCGGTTTGAGCAAAATCTTTTAGCGTAGTACCACCTTGTTCAATAGCTTTTGCCAATACTTGCTTAATAGTTTGCGTAAGGCGCTTATAACGCTCTGCACTGATTTTGCCTGCAGGACGCCTAGGGTCGATACCAGCCAAAAATAAGGCTTCATTTGCGTAGATGTTGCCAACTCCAACCACAATAGCGTTGTCCATAATGAAGTTTTTCACTGGTCCCTTTCGATTTCTTGAAAGGGTAAATAAGCGTTTATCATCAAACTCATCAGTAAGAGGCTCTGGACCCAGATTTTCAAGCATACTGAGCGATGTATTGGGCGCTTGCCAAAGTAGTGCGCCGAAGCGCCTTGGATCGTTAAAACGCAAGCACTTGCCAGTCTCAAGTACAATATCTACATGGTCGTGTTTAATTACGGGAGTTTGCGCATCAATAACACGCAATTTGCCTGACATGCCGAGATGAAGGATCAAGGTGCCGACATCGGTTTCAATAAGCAGGTACTTCGCTCTTCGTTTAACGGCCTTGACAATATGGCCTTCAACACATGAAACCTCTTCTGGAATTGGCCAGCGCATCCTGCGCTCTCGCACAATAACGCGGCTAATCTTATTGCCAAGCAAATGAGGAGAAACGCCTAATCGGCTTACTTCGACTTCTGGTAATTCAGGCATCTATTGTATCCATGGAAGAAGTGTATTTAATTGCGCATTGGTAAGGGTGTACCAATTGTTATCAAATTTGACAACAGTGGGGCTCGTTTGAGGATAAAAGCCGTACACAAGCCCGTTAGTTTGGCCTGCAATCCAAACCACCACAACCAATGGCTGTGACGAAGATATTTGAGTAGGTACGCCCGAAATAGGCTCTAAGGCCGCTTGCTGCCACGCAGAAAATTGTTTATTTGGCGCGATGGCTACTCTTTCAGCTCGTGTTCGCTGGCGCCACAGTTGTCCGCTGCGCTCAAGCGTATTTTCATCGTGCTCTATTTTTAACACGTAAGCGTCTTGGGGCAGCAAGCTTTGATATTGCGGCACATCTTGCTTTGGTAAAAAGCTATCTATATTGAACAACGCGATCATTAAAAGCATAGCTATGATCACAACATTGTTCATTGCGCGTTGAGATATTCTTGCCACCGATGCTCCTTAAGCAATTATCATATCACGCTATAGTAAAGCCATAGTCGCACAGATGCCATGAAGAGTTGTTTACCTTTTTAACGCAACTCTTACACAACTAAACGCTAAGATCTAATCCACTGGATCCTGCCGTAAAATTGCGATCTCATAACGCAAAAAACCCGGCAAAGGCCGGGTTTTCGTGGAGACAAAAGCAAGTGCTCTTTCTAAAAGGGCTTTACTTGATTTTTGCCTCTTTGAACATAACGTGCTTACGCACAACAGGATCAAACTTTTTGATCTCCATTTTGCCAGGCATGTTACGCTTGTTCTTATCAGTAGTGTAGAAGAAACCTGTACCTGCTGAAGAAACTAGTTTAATTTTATCACGCATTGTCGGCTTCCTTAGATTTTCTCACCACGGGCACGGATGTCAGTTAGTACTGAATCAATACCTTTCTTATCGATGATACGCATGCCTTTCGCAGACAAACGTAGTTTAACAAAACGGCTTTCGCTCTCAACCCAAAAACGGTGTGTTTGAAGGTTTGGTAAAAAGCGACGACGAGTCGCATTTCGTGCGTGTGAACGGTTATTACCAACCGTTGGACGCTTACCTGTTACTTGACATACTCTTGACATTGTATTTGTCTCCAGAACAACGATAACTGTCGCGTCAGTCAATCCCACCACTCAAACAGTCGTTGGGTCAAATGACGTATTACTATAAATTAGAGGGCGCATTTTATACAGCAAAGGCAGGATCATTTCAATAAGAAACTACAAAAAGGTTACTTTTTAGCTGTTTTATGCTTAAAAAACTGCCACCCTCGTCGCGATGGCGACATTATATACGTAACTGCGTTTTTATTTTAGCGACATTTTAAAAAATATTAGGTGCCGCTACACAAGGTCAGTACAAGCGCAAAAAAGGCTACACGTTTTAGCATAGCCTATTTGCATAGTGCTTATTAATCGAAGAACGGCGACCTAACTTCCGTAGCATCTATAAGTCGAATTGGTCGACGTAACATCTGACCACCGTCACGTGAAATCGGTACCCAAGGGAACAGTCCACGCCCTTTGGTAGGCTCTAGCAAGAACAGGTCTGTGGGTATCGAAATATAGAAACCTTTGGTAAAGCTCCCTTCACCATACTCTTCTGACGAGACATCGGTAAACGCGGCAAATGCCCCTACAATGATCCCGCTGTCGAAGCGTTTGGCGAAATCAATATTTACGCCCTTGTCTTTAGCAAGAAATTGCCCTGCACTCACACTAATTTGCGTATCGTGCAAGAATTCGGGTTTCCAGTATACGCTTGCATGCCCTGTAAAGGCTTCGTACTCTTCAGTACCAAGTTGGCTGTAAGGATCGCGCTGTTTTACATAGTTAAGATCTAAGCCGTAAGCTATACGGCTGTCTACTGGGCGATACAGTATTTCACCACCAGCACCCGCAAACATAGTTTCTAAATAACCTGCGTATACTTGCCCAAAAACGTTCTCGCTTATATTGTCTTTGTACTGTAAAAATGCAGTGTCTAGCCACACGTCGTTTTCAGACACATATTCACGCACACGTGTTCTTACACGAGGCAACGCGACCTCTTCGTTGTCTACCAGATAGTTGAATTTATCGAAGTTATCGAGCAACGTAACACGCGCGCTGCTAATAAATGCTAAGTTTTCATCAACTGCATATCCACCTGTTAGCAACAAACCCGTTTGATACAGATAAAAATCTTCTGGGTTACCGAAAGATTGCGTAAAGAAAAAGTCCGCACTATAAAACGCGCCTGTCGTATTCCTCGGATTGTACTCTTCAAGTTGCTCTTTATTAGGTGCTACACGAAAGTAGGTATCAGTGATATCTGCATCAACAGATTCATAGCGCGCAGCCGCAATAAAAGCCTCGGCATCAACCTGTGTATCCACCATTGGCATGCCGCCACTGTTATCAATAATATGGTATTTCTCGACGCTGTCTGGTAGTTCTGACGCAATTATACGTCCAGTTCGTTCGATAGCCTCGTCCTGATCGCGATAAGAAAGCTGTGTACCGTAAAATGTTGCGCTGTCTTCTTCTATTTTGGCGTCAGATAATACAAAGCCACTTTCTCTAAGCAAATCGCTGTAAAGGCGTGCTTTGTTTACATCATCAATACTTTTTGGCGTGTTACGCACGCGCAAGTTTCTAGGCTTCTCATCAAACTTAATTTGCGACGCCGTATTCATATTGAAACGATATGTAACACCAAATCCAACTGTATTACCACGCTGATAATTCAGGCTGAAATCAAGATCTTTATAGCGATATACCGCACCAATATTCCAACGCGAGTCTTGCTCCAGACGTCCCGCTCTGTCGCGCGAGTAGTCATTACCTTCAAGCTCGAGTTTAAGCGTAAGTGGCTCCCACGGAGTTTGATACTCAATCCCCCCAAAAAACGCCATCGTACCCTTAAAAAACTGGTCGTAGTCAACTTTGCCACCGCGACCAGAAAAGCCTTCTGGGCGCTCACAGAAGCTATCTTTTAGCTTACAAAATGGGTTAGTAATGTCATCTGATGTACCCATATAACCCCAGCCTACACCAAGGTGAAAGTCAAATGGACCTACCGATTTACTGGCATTCACATACTCGCTTTCAAAAAAGCCCGTTCCGCCAAAGTCTCGAAATCCCACGCTGATGTCAGGCAAGTAGTAACTTTCTTTCCACAGTCTAAACTTAACGTCTAAGCCTTTGTCCTTAAGGGTTTGATCACCGCTAAATGAATCAACTTGACTGTATAACTGCGTACGCACGTCAGTATAGCGGGCAGTAGCCTCCATCCAGTCGTACAGCTGAATGTTCACAGACCAAAAGCGATATTCACCATTGTCGGTATAGTTAATAGCCATACCGCCTTCGTCACGCATTCGCGCCGTTGGAGTTTGGATAAGCCCATTGCCGCCTTGTACCATTTGAGAAGGCTTAACGCGAATTTGCGAATCGGCATGAGCAGCAGAGGACAATACGCTGCCTACCAATATAGCCAGCGCTGTTTTCTTTGAAATTAATGACACATTCATTGAGGAAGAACCCTGTGTACGGCTAACGCAGCAACGCGTTTGTTCAGTACTTTAAGCTTATTACTGAAAAGTTCTGGAGAAATCGGCACATAAACCTGACTGCCAGGCATAAGCTGAGAAAAATCGAGATTCCAGTAGGCGATACCTCGCTCTTCTACATCGCCTTGCGGCGTGATGATATAGACATAACTTCTATCAGCATCTACCGCTTTTTTAACTGTATCGACTGCGGTATACACTGACGTATCACTTTGATGCTGATAAGCACCCGGCTTAATAACAGCCCCTGAAAAATGCACTACATTGGGTCGGCCATTTAAACGGATCCAATATTTACCTGGTTGAAACATTGGATTTTCTTCGAAAAACAAGCGAGCTCGATTGTACGAAACCGGCATGTCGATACGCGTTGACACTGTCCATGTCGCCACCTGCTCGTATAAATTTTCAAGCGCCATAAAGGTGTCTGAATCACGGTCAAAACGCGTCATTAAGTCGCGAATTTCAATCAAGATGGCCGTTTTTTCGTCTTCTGCGTGCGTATCAGTTAAATTAAACACCGCAGCGGTTGGCCAATACCAGTCGCCATTTTCTGCAATCAAAGACAACACACTCGACAATCTAAGTGGGCGTTCAAACTGGTACGTTTGTTTGTTTAACATTACGCTAAGTGTGCTTTCTTGAGCAACACTGCTAGTGGGTAGCAATGCTATTAATACAGTACATGCAAAAACAAGTCGTCTAATCACTTCACTGCTCCTTGCTCTGTCATTTCACGAACAATACGGCTCAGATACACCATGTCGTAAGTGTCTCCTACAGGGCTAAATTGTTGCGTAGATGCCAACAACTGCTTGGTCGATTTATGAAGATAGTAGGTGTTTTCCCATTCAAGACCGATATCGATAAAAGGCGTGTATTCAGGAAAAGAGACGGTCTCTACAATTTTTAGCAATGGAATAAAGAAACCTAAATATTCTCGGGTGACTTCGCCTTCAATTCGCCATGATGAATTCACAGGTAGGCCGTAGCCGACCCCAGAAACATCGACTTTGCGCTGCCAGCTATACGATAAAACATCGCTTTTACCAAGCGGATTATGTTGAAGGTTTCCTGTGTAAAAAAGGTCGCTATCTAGGCCTTCCGTTTTCACTATAATACCGTGGTGCATAGTGAAAATAACGTTATCTCCGGATACCCAGCGATATTTATCGCCATCAATGTACGCAAGTGCCAACGATGCAGTATCTCTCTCACCTGCTTTTATTTGCATAAGATCTGCTTTGCTCGCAGCGATCTCATCTATGGTGTAGGTTACCGATCTGTCTTTAAGCGCTAATTTGAGAGTGTTGTAGTATGCAGATGTCGTCGTGGAACAGCCAGAAAGAAGAATCAAAACTGACCCAGCCATAGCCAGTAAAAAATGTGATTTCATTGAAATGTGCCGACTAAAAGATAAATTTTCTACGAAAATAAAAAAGCCGCTAATAAAAGCGGCTTTTTCGAATACGCTATTTTTTACTGTACGGTCGGAGCGTAAGTAAATGTAACAGGCACAGTGATTGTGCTTGTCATAGTACCAGTACCAGTAACCGTTACTGTGTTAGTTGTGCCAACACAAACGTCACCAGCTAGTTGGTCATCGCCTTCACACACTAGCGTGTCTTCATCTTCGTCAACAACACGTGCATTTGCAGAGTTGTTGTTAGCGATACCAGCAACGATGCCCGCTGCCACTACTGCTGTAGCAATTGTGCCGCCAGATACTGCACCTGCACCAACACCACCAGCACCAGAGCCGCCTTCACCTTCTTGTGCGTTTACACCTGCCGCCATAGTTGCGGCTGCAAATAATGCAATAATTGACTTCTTCATAACAGTCCTTTAAAAAAATAACCCACTAATATCCTATGCTAAATCATTTTCACCTATTTGACTAGATTCTAAGCGAAAAATGATTCAAGTTTCTTATCTTAGCAAGCCTCGTTGTGCGAATGAAACAGTTTCTTTATCTCCAACCACAAAATGATCGAGCACTGGCACGTCGATCGCTTTCATTGCGTCTTTGATCTCACCTGTCAACCGAATATCTGCATGGCTAGGTTCTGCAATGCCTGAGGGGTGATTGTGCACTAAGATCACAGCTGCTGCATTGTCGATCATTACTTGTTTGATCAATTCTCTGGGGTAAACCGCGGCACTATTGATCGTGCCATTAAACATAGTGCGAAATGCGATAAGTTGATGCTGACTGTCTAACATCAGTAAAGCGAACTTCTCTTGTTCACAATCTCTTAATTTTGCTTGTAAATAGCGCTTTGTATCATCCACATTATTAAAGACATCCTGCCGTTTTAATTGAATTTCCAGGTTTCTTCTAAAAAGCTCAAAACCCGCTTGAAACTGCGCATATTTGCATGGCCCTAACCCTGCTATATCTGAAAACTGTGTGAGTGACGCGGTAACCACACCGCGCAGATCTTTGAGTTTGTGCAACAAGTCATGTGCAACTGCCAACGCAGATTTACCTTTTATTCCTTTCCCTAAAAGTACAGCGATAAGCTCAGCATCGCTTAGGCTGTGTACGCCTTGTTCAAGTAGCTTTTCTCTGGGCCGCTCACTTTTGGGCCATACCTTTATTGACATTATGTGTAATACCACAGTATTTAACGTGATGAGTGTTATAAAAGAAATACGCAGCTATAACGACTGTATGAAAGGCGGGTTTCGCAACAAAGTCGTCTTTGCGACTTTGGTTCAGCTATCCGATTTTTGTCGAGCATGGTAGGCTAAAGCTAACTTGTGAAATGTCCATTTACTATGTCAATTGCCAATAAAAATATCCTACTTGGTGTTACAGGCGGTATTGCTGCCTATAAGGCCCCTGATCTTGTGAGAAAATTAACAGCGCTTGGTGCTAATGTACGCGTTGTATTAACCGACTCAGCTGCAGAGTTTGTCAGTCCGTTGTCACTGCAGGCCGTTTCGGGCAACCCTGTTCATCAGCATTTATTAGACCCTGCAGCGGAAGCAGCGATGGGCCATATTGAATTGGCAAAATGGGCCGATATATTGGTTATTGCGCCTGCCACTGCGAATACGTTGGCCAAACTGGCTCATGGTATGGCTGATGATCTACTGACCACACTGTATCTTGCAACGGCTGCGCGCGTCTTCATTGCGCCAGCTATGAACCAACAAATGTGGAAAGCACCCGCAACGCAGTCAAATTTGAATTTACTAGCAAGTCGAGATACCTATTTTATTGGTCCTGCCAGCGGTGAACAGGCATGTGGTGATATAGGTGCAGGTAGAATGGTTGAGCCTATTGATATTGCCAATGAAATCGCGCAGGCTTTTCAAGTGGCAAACGAACTCACTGTTTTACTCGATACACTTAGTGATAAACATATCACTATCACCGCAGGCCCTACACGTGAATCGCTAGACCCCGTTCGCTACATTTCTAACCACAGTTCTGGAAAAATGGGATTTGCTATTGCACAGGCTGCTGCACAAGCAGGTGCAAACGTTACTTTAGTCGCGGGGCCAGTGTCCCTGCCGACACCAAACGGGTGTGAGCGTGTGGATGTTACAAGTGCACAAGAGATGTTAGATGCTTGTCTGTCACTCGTACCGACAACTGATATATTTATTAGCACTGCCGCAGTAGCGGATTACAGGGCAGCAAATGTAGCAGATAACAAAATTAAGAAAACAGGTGATAAGTTAACACTTACTTTTGTTAAAAACCCTGATATTCTAGCTACAGTTTCTGAGCGAAAAGATAGACCATTTTGTGTTGGCTTTGCCGCTGAAAGCCAAGATGTGGAAACCTATGCGCGTGCTAAGCTTGTTAAAAAGCAACTTAACATGATTGCGGCCAATGATATAACAGCAGAAGGTTTAGGGTTTAATAGCGATAAAAACGCATTACATGTTATTTGGCCTGAGGGTGACAAAAAGCTACCCGCCACCAGCAAGGACAACTTGGCTATGCAGTTATTATCGCTAATTGCACAACAATATTCGGCCGTTCAGAAAAACTAACAGATACTTTCTAAGTGTCGATAATAACAATAATAAATACAACAAATTGGCATAAGCCAACTTAACATGGAGCCCGTGCGTATTACGTGCGGTTGCGGAGGAAATACAGTCGTCATGCCTGCTGTCAAAAAAACAAATCGCAGAGCGCAAATTCTGCAAGCACTTGCTGGAATGTTAGAAACCAGCCCAGGTCAACGAATAACTACTGCAAAACTAGCGGAAAAAGTTGGGGTTTCAGAGGCCGCACTTTACCGTCACTTCCCTAGTAAGGCGCGAATGTTTGAGGGTCTTATTGAGTTTATTGAAGATACGTTGTTTACGCGAATCAATAAGATTGTAAACGAAGAGAAAGACTCACTAACACGCTGTCAGCTTATTTTGCATCTTATTTTAGGTTTTGCTGAAAAGAACCCTGGTATTACACGTATTTTGAACGGTGATGCATTAATGGGCGAGCAAGAGCGATTACGTGCGCGTATTGCTAAGCTTTTTGAGCGACTTGAGACTCAGTTAAAACAAGTATTGCGTGAACGAAAACTTCGCGAAGGTAAGACATTATCTGCCGACGAAGCGATTATTGCCAATATGCTTATCAGCTACACAGATGGACGCATTAATGCGTTTATTCGCAGTGGCTTTACTCGCAAACCCACTGAACAATTCAACGAGCAGTGGGCTACGTTTAAACACATGTTTGTCGCGGGATAACTATGTTCCCTATATTTGTTATTAATTTAGCGACCAGCCCTGAACGTTGGGAATCAGCTTCGTCGCGTCTTAAGGCATTAAATTTAAAAGCAGAAAGATTCGATGCTGTTCTTGGAAAAGCACTTACCTCCGAAGAGGTTGAAAGCTTTTACGATGCAGAGGCAAATAGGAAATATCATCACCGTAATCTTACCGCTGGCGAGATAGGTTGTTACATCAGCCACCGAAATGTGTGGCAAAAAATGATTGATGAAAACATAGCTCGTTGCCTAATACTTGAAGATGACCTTACTATCGACGACAAGCTAATTGAGGTTTTATCACATATCGAAGGTCTATCAAAATGGGATATGATTAAAATCTTCGATAATAGAGACGTACCTTTTCAAGAGGAAATTAAGTTAGACGATACTTATACTCTGGGTAATTTTACTAAAGTCCCTAATTGTGCGCTTGGATACGCGCTCAGTCTTGAGGGTGCTAAAAAGTTACTTAAAAGAAAAAATTTTTTTAGAGCCGTGGATGTGGATATTCAAATACATAGCGAAGTTGGCATTAGTATTTTCGGCATAAAACCTTATCGTATAAGCCAGAACACTTGCTTTGATAGTGATATTGAAGCCGTTAATGAAGGCCGTCATTCTAACAGAAGTACATTTTTCCGTAATCTTAAATTCCGTATTAAAATGTACTTGGAAAGAAAAAAGATATCTGGCGATATCAGCAAAGTTGTAAGTAACTCTGATGAGTTAGACGAACACTTTTAGCTTTATTTGCAAAAAGGCAATTAATCCCAATTTTTTTTTGTATCCATTAATTGCTTTCTTACCGAAGAGCGATTCAAGAGCAGCGATGATAATTGCTGCCTTTTTCTTTTCCAGAAACTTTTACTTGCCGTGCCATGCCGTCCTACTATAGTGCTTTCCATACTTATATCCTGCGCAACAGGGTAAGGTAGCAATGAAAACACATTTACTCCTGTTTCCCAAAAGTGTTGAATATCTACATCTACCGGCCGCCCAAAAGTAGACGTCGATAGTAACAGCTTTTTTGCTGCACTTTTAGATATCGCAGTTGCAGCACAACCCGACATAGGTTTACTTTGTACTACCACTCTAAATTGATGAGTAACAGGTTTGCTTAACAAAGATCGTCTTGTTCTATTTCTATAAGCAGATAGTTTCATAATCTGCCAATCGAATGGAACAGTATCAAGAGCGTCTAGCGCTAAATCTAACCGACCTTTTAATTCTATATCGTCTTCCAATACAACACCGAACTTTTCATCCCCTGAAGCTATCATTTCCCATGCTTTTCTATGGCTTAAATAACAGCCTATTTCACCGTCTGTAAGCGCTCTGAAATATTTTTTTTCATTATCACTCAACGAGTAATGCTTGTACTTTTCAGCGCCCACTAGCGCTCTACCCAAAACAGCCGAGATTCGCTCGAAAGACAGTCCTTGGCTTGTGAGTCTTTGAGTACATGACTGAAGTCTGTCTGTACTTTCGTCTAAATTAATAAGATAAATCTTGTAACTGCTATTCACATTATTAACCATTTTATTGTATCCAACTCACTGACCTATCAATACTTAAGAAATTCAACATATCGACTGCTTTGGGATCTATTACAATTTACTTGCTGAATGTATTCCCAAAGAAGTCGCCTTTATTCCACTGAGGCTTGTCTTCTTGGTTTGCCAATGTCCAACCAATTTGCGCATTTACCTTGGTAAAGGTCTCTGCCGCTTTCCAGTTAAACGGCTGGTGAATATCATCGCTAGGCTTATGGTAATGAGTCGACAAGAACTGGCCAAACACTTTGCTGCCATCTACGTTAGGATCTTTCGATTTAAGGCCTGGTACCATGAATACCGCAGGTACACCTTGTTTAACAAACGCGTAGTGATCTGAACGAGTAAACAACGCTTGTTCCGGCCATGGATCTGGACTTAACTCAATGTCTGCATTTGCTGCGGCTTTTTCTACTGACGCTTGAAGGTCGCTATGGTTAGCGCCAAAAGCAATTACGTCAGCAAATTCGTAAGTCAAAATAGGCATATCCAAGTTTACGTTAGCCACCATTGACGTTACAGGTACCGTAGGGTTACGAGCGAAATAATCGGCCCCTAGTAGGCCTTTTTCTTCACCGGTTACCGACACAAACAAGATTGAGCGCTTTGGTTTTTCTTTCATTTCGCTGAACAAGCGCGCTGTTTCAAGCATAACTGACGTGCCTGACGCATTATCCATAGCACCGTTATTAATGTTGTCTTTCTTCACCGTTTTCGCAAAACCAATGTGGTCTGAGTGCGCAGAGAACACAACATATTCGTCTTTTAGTTTTGGATCAGAACCTTCTAAAATGCCCACAACGTTAGGGCTGGTGATAGTATCGTGAGTGCTTTTTTTGCTGATATCTACAGAACCTTTAAGTGCAAAGCCTGTTGGTACTTTATCTGCTTCAAGTAATGCATACACATCGTCTAGGCTTTTCTCAGCACCGTTAAATAGCTTACGTGCTGCGCCTTCACTCATGTAAGCGCCGCCTTTTAGCTGCGCAAAACTATTAGCTGGATTACCGTCTTTGTCTAGCCATGCCATGCGCGGCGTATGAATGTAGTTCAGTCGACTCTGGTATGGACGTACTTTTTCGTTCTTAGGCGTAGTAATAGTGATCATACCGATAGCACCATTGTCTACTGCGTATTTTGACTTTTGGTAGCCAGATGCAAAGTGTGCCCCTTCCTCAGATGGGAAATCACTTGGCTTACCGGCAAGCGCAACCACAATCTTACCTTCTACATCTAGGCCTTCGTAGTCGTTATGTGACAGTTCATCAGCAACGATACCGTAGCCAACGAATACCATCTCACCGTTAACTTGTGCATCAGTGCTCAATAGGCTTGGGCCAGCCAAGTATTCCTTGGGGTAGTCAAAGCTAATGGTTTCGCCATTTTGAGTCAGCGTAAACGACGGCGACTCTTGAATAAGGTTTGCCTTTCTGAATGACACATTTTGAATATAGCCGTCAGTGCCCGCTGGCTTTAGACCATATTTTGCAAACTCTGTGGCAATGTATAGTGCGGCAATTTCGTGACCGCGTGAACCTGTGTCACGACCTTCTAGCAAATCATCTGCTAAAAAGAACAAGTGAGATTTGATGCGCTGCGTATTAGGGTTAAAGGCGCTTTCTGTCGATTCATGGTTATGTGCTGTCGCGGCAAATGTCATTGCCGTCATTGCACCACCAATAAGGAGTTTTCTTATCATTGTAGTTTTACCAATTAATTTCGTGATTACTTTGCCTAAGTAGACTGCATGGCATGGTATCGCAGTTCATAGTGGTAATGCTATTTTAAGCGAGCATACATTGCACCTAACTTCACCATGTGTTTCCTACCATTGCTCGTATTTTAGCGTCGTTGTAAAATTATGCGTTATTACGCGCAGCATTTTTAGGATTTAAGAGCAGCACATGTCTAAAGACGATACGCTTTATCGCGTTCAATTTGTGAGTAATGGCGAACGTTACGAATTGTATGTAAAAACCCTTATACAAGGGGCACTGTTTGGTTTTATTGAAATTGGCGATTTTGTTTGGGATACCCATACCAGTGTTGTGGTAGATCCTAGCCACGAGCGCTTGAAATCAGAGTTTGCTGATGTCACCCAAACCTATGTGCCAATGCATAATGTACTTCGCATTGACGCGGTAAAGAAAAAAGGTTCAGCCAAAATTACTAAATTAGAAAATAAATCTGATAAAGTAACCTCATTCCCTAGTCCAATTTATACACCAACGAAAGAGTAACCGCCGGGTCTAGCCGGTAAAGGTTACCGGAGACCCTTATGTATCGCTATGTGTTAGCAGCAATACTGCTAGTAAGCAGTATCAATCTGTCGGCTAAGCCTAACAATGATGAAAGCTTGTACCAGCTATTAGATGAAATATGGCAATACGAGCTTTCTGTTTCTCCCTTACTAGCGTCGCGACAGGGTCATAGCGAACAAGCACACTCGCTGCCAGATATCTCGCCAAGCGCACTAGCTACGCAGCATAAGCAGTGGCAAGCGTTTCAGAAGTCTCTAGCGCAATATGACCAAGATACCATTTCTAAAGACGCCTATATTGCACTTTTAATGCAGCAATATCGCCTTGCCAACTATGTAGATGAGTATACTTACCGTGCATATCTGGTTCCCATCAATTCAGAATATGGTTTTCATGGTGCAATGGCATCGCTGCCTAACCTATCTACGTTTAAGCGAGTAGAAGACTACAATGCGTATATTAGCCGCTTAAACGCCCTTCTCCCCTATTTTGAGCAGCAAATGGCTTATATGAAGCAAGCCTTAAAAGAGGGGTATACCCAACCTAAAGTGGTACTTACTGGGTTTGAGGATTCAATCTCTTCCTATTTAGTAGACAAGGTAGAAGACAGTGGTTTTTACGCGCCTTTCACACGCTTCCCTAAGTACTTTTCAGAAGAAGAGAAAACAAACTTAACTAATCAAGGTCAACGCGCCATTAAAGAACGTGTTTTACCCGCCTACCAAGCCTTTTACGACTTTATGGTTGAGGACTATATTCCTAACGCAAGAGATGACATTGCTGCCAATACTTGGCCTGACGGTGTCGCGTATTACGCTAATAGAGCCAAACATTACACCACGACGGATATGAGCCCGCAGGAAATTCACAATTTAGGTCTTGCTGAGGTGAAACGCATACGCAACGAGATGCAGCAAATAGTGGACGAACTTGCTTTTGAGGGGGACATTAACGACTTTATCGCGTTTTTGCGTGAAGACCCTCAATTTTACGCTACCAGCGCAGAAGAATTATTAAAAGAAGCGTCGTTTATTGCTAAGAAAATGGACGCTAAGCTTCCTTCTCTTTTTGAATACTTACCCAGAACGCCATACGGCGTTGCGCCTGTTCCAGATAGTATTGCACCTAAATACACTACGGGGCGCTATATCCACCCTAGTCGCGATGATCAGCCGGGTTATTATTGGGTAAATACGTACGCGCTTGATAAACGTCCGCTTTATGCTTTACCAGCGCTAACGTTGCACGAAGCCGTGCCGGGCCATCATTTGCAAATCTCACTGGCGGCAGAACTTGAAGATTTACCTATGGTGCGTCGCAATACATATATTTCAGCGTTTGGTGAAGGCTGGGGGCTGTATTCTGAGTTTTTGGGTATTGAAGCCGGCATTTATGAAGACCCTTATGATAACTTTGGCCGCCTAAGTTATGAAATGTGGCGAGCATGCCGTTTGGTTGTCGATACGGGCATGCACACGATGGGCTGGACGCGTCAACAAGCTGTTGATTATATGATGGAAAATACTGCATTATCAGAACACAATGTGAATACGGAAATAGACCGCTATATTTCATGGCCTGCACAAGCGCTGTCATACAAAATTGGTGAAATTAAGATTAAAGCACTTCGCAAGAAAGCGGAAACCGCGCTTGGTGAGAATTTTGACGTGCGTAAGTTTCACCGTGCAGTGCTAGAGAATGGTTCTGTTCCTTTGTTTATTTTAGAACAGCACATCAATACCTTTATAGAAGAACAAAAGGCTAACTAAGCATGATCGTTGCATTTAGTGTTATAGGATTACTCATCCTGCTGTTAATTTACTTTGTGCTTCGCGCGCAGAACCAACAAAAAGAACTCGCGCTATTGCGCCATTCTAACAAGCAGACAAACAACAAAGTTAACTATGCCTATCGAAACCTGGTGCTGGTTAATGATCTGCTGGAAAAGAACTTAGTGCTTCGCATTGAAAGTGCTTTTAAGAGCCGTCTTATTGACCAAAACCAGTACAATGTACTGCACATGCTCATGAGAAACTTCTCTAACATTGTTATGGGTTGCTGTGAAAAAGGGCTGTCGTTTGAAGAGTCCTTAAACAAGGCGTTAAGCTACGAAGAATTAACACTTGAAGATGTGAAAGAAGTGGTTAAGGGCTTGCCAAGCAATGTACGTATGACATGGTCAAAGAATACGTCAGATGGTTTTATCGCTTTTTGTCATGCCGTCACCTCTGCTATCTCTGGCACAACAAAGTCAGAGAAAAGCGACGCACCACAAGCGTAATCGCCCCCCTTTACAGCGTTTTTATAAATGCTGTCTGCAATTTTTGCGGGCAGCATCCATCGATAGCTCAATCTCGATACTGCACTCACAATACTTAACTCTCTTACATTTAATTTTTCTGTTTTCCATACTTTTTAATAACTTAGAAAAGCACTACGACAGGTACTGCGAGTTTTTCTTGAAAAGGGTATTTGCTGCACTATAATACTGTATATAAATACAGTTCATTTTGAGTGCTATGCTGGAATCTTTATCAGAGCTTAACAAGCATCCGCATATATGGCGGGCCCGAGAGCAACATAAAGGCGAAACTAAGTTTTCGCTTGGGTATGCTCGTCTTGATAAAGCCCTCAATGGTGGTGTTGCATCTACAGGTCTTATACGCATTGCCTCATGCACTGGTGTAGGAGAGCTCACATTATTTAAACAGGTTTTATGCCATCAGCGTACGCATAAAATGGTGGTATTTATTAACCCACCGGGTGTATTACAAACACCTTGGTTGGCAGAGTTAGGGCTAGATCTTCAGCAGGTGTTGGTAGTTAACACACAAAACGAACAAGACTCTCTATGGGCAGCAGAGCAATGTTTAAAAAGCACCGCGTGTCACTGTGTTGTACTATGGAGTAATGCTGTTGATGCCAAAGCCGCAAGGCGTTTACAAGTAGCGGCTACGCACAATGACGCCCTATGCTTGCTTTATACTGCATTAAATAAAAATGTCCTCGCTCAGCCACTTCCTATATCACTGGATATTGCATTACACCACCGTGCACAGCAACTGTCTGTGGATGTTCGCAAACAGCGCCATGGTTGGCCAGTTAACAGTATTGCCATTGATCATCGCTGGACACCGGATAATCACGCTATTAAATGGGCCATGGAACATAACAAACTGACAGGCCAAGCACTCCACTCGGTAAGCTAATTATGCTGTGGATGTATATTCATTGCTATCAACTGACGTTAGATGCGTACTTGCAGACTATTGGTCATGGCGACAAGCCACATGCGACGCCTGCAAAAGGCAGACTGCCTAACGAGAACGATAACCCTGTTGCGGTATATTGCAGTAAATCAAACCGTATTACGCAGGTTAATAAGACTGCGCATAATATGGGCATTGAAGTAAACCATGGGCTTGCACAAGCCGCAGCCCTATGCCCCCACATTCATATACTGCCTTTTGATGCTGAAAACGAGCGAGTTATGCTGTCGCAGCTTGCCCACCGGCTTTACCCTTTTGCTTCTGATATTGCGCTTGATGCACACTGTGGTTTGGCTATACGGCTAGATAACCTTACGCATTATTACGGGGGGCATAAGGCACTGTGGTCGACACTTTCTCGGGAATTGTCGTTATCTGGTACCACCTACCACTTTGCCACCGCCTGGACTATAGAAGCAGCCAAAGTACTGGCAAAGCACAAGGTAAACACATATTTAGACGCACACGATGATATCAAAAATGCATTGTCATCGTGCTCACTGCTACTGACTGAGTTAGCCCCTAAGGTGGTCGAGTCATTAACCAGAGTTGGTATTAAACATGTCCATCAGTTGCTGGCCATGCCCGTACACGAACTCGGCAGACGTTTTGATAATCGCACCATCACTTATTTAACCGCACTTCGAGGCGAAACCTTTCCCAAAGTCATACTATTTAGACCACAGGCGTATTTTGATGATGTGGTACTGCTGCCTTTTGATATTGAAAACACGCAGCATCTGGTGCCTTTTATTACACAGCAACTTGAACACTTGTCGCATTATTTGCGCGCGCGTAATTTACACACGGCATCTATTCACGTGCATATCCATTTTCGAGAAGCGCCGATTACCGTTATAGACATTCGCGCCGCCATGCCACAATCATCGGTAAATAGTTGGCTTAGCTTACTCACATTAAAAATAGAAAATATAGTATTGCCAGAGCCCGCAACAGCGCTTTCGCTTAAGTGCGATCAATTTGAAGATATCGACACGGACAACAGCGACTTTTTTAGCAATCGCTTTAACGAAGTTGCGCAAAAGCAATTAATTGGGCGTTTAAACGCCAAGCTTGGAGAAGACAGTACTTTTCAGCCTAAAGCGGCAGATAGTCATCAATTTGAGTATATGACAGTCAATGAGGCCTCTGCCCCACTTAATACCTACAGCAGTGATATTGCACCCACGTTAACCTTTAAAAAGCCCAAGCCCCTTACCCAGCGTACTCACGTGTGTTTTGGCCCTATTAGGCTACACAGTGAATGGTGGCACGACACGCCTCATAAACGTGATTACTTTATTGCTCAAACAACACAAGGCATACGCATGCTCATTTTTAAAGATGAAGCTAGTCAATGGTGGGCACAAGGGCTTTTTTGTTAGTGCTTGTGCGTATTGCAATGAAGTAGAACGATGAAATACAGCGAGCTTTTTTGTCAAAGCCACTACAGCTTTTTATGTGGCGCTTCATCACCGGGTGAACTGGTTACTACAGCCTCATTTTTAGGCTATGACGCTATTGCCATTACTGACGAATGCTCAGTTGCAGGCGTAGTGCGCGCGTACGATGAAATTACACATCAGCGTTTGCCTATCAAGCTTATTGTGGGAAGTTATTTTGTTTTTGATGATTCCTTATCTTTTATATTATTGTGCCCCAATAAAGCCGCCTACAGTGAGCTATGCCGTATTATTACTAACGCAAGGCGCCGTTCAGAAAAAGGGGAATATCAGCTGGCCGAATGGGACCTGCGTACTATCAGGCACTGTAAATTTATATGGCTTCCTCGAGGTAACAACACCCATGACACATACTGGGCAAAATGGTTACAAAAGCATTCCGCGATAGACGCCTATATTGGCGCACAGCGTTTACTTGATGGGCACGATCACCATAGATTTGCGCACTACAACACACTGCAGGCAACTTATCCGTTCCCTGTTATCGCTTGTACCGGTGTACTTATGCATCATGCAGATAGACTGCCACTACAACATGTTTTGCACGCAACGCACGCACACACCAGCGTGCATAAAATTGGTCGCAAGGCGCTGAGCAATGCCGAGCGAAGTCTGCGCACTACTCACAAAATAAAAAAACTTTATCCAGAAAAATGGATAGCTAATACCAATGCTTTGGCAAGCTTATTTACCTTTTGTTTAAGTGAACTACGTTACCAATACCCTGCTGAGTTAGTTCCTGATGGATACACGCCAACCTCTTATTTGCGAGAGCGAGTAGAGGCGGGCATAAAAGTGCGCTTTCCCGAAGGGCTCAAACCCGACATACGGGCTATTATAGAAAAAGAGTTAACGCTTATTGCAGAGCAGGAATACGAGTACTTCTTCCTAACCATTTATGACATTGTGCAGTTTGCCAAGCGCCAAGGTATTTTGTATCAAGGAAGGGGCTCGGCGGCTAATTCTGTCGTGTGTTATTGCTTAGAAATTACTGCCGTCGATCCAAGACAAATTAGCGTACTCTTCGAACGCTTCATTTCCAAAGAGCGCAATGAACCGCCCGACATAGATGTCGACTTTGAGCATCAGCGGCGTGAAGAAATTATTCAATACATTTACCAAAAGTATGGCAGAGAGCGTACCGCAATAGCTGCAACCGTTATTTGCTATCGCTTTAAATCAGCGTTCAAAGATGTCGGTAAAGCACTAGGTTTTAGCGAGTCACAGCTAGACTTTGTCATCAAACAAATAAATCGCAGAGACAGCGTTATCCCATGGAAATCGCAGCTTGCAAACCTTGGGTTAAACCCAGAAGACAACAAAGTACATCAACTTATCACGCTAACCGAAGCGCTATTAGGTACACCTCGGCATTTATCACAACATGTGGGAGGCTTTGTTATCAGTGCCGGGCCTTTATATGACCTTGTACCGGTAGAAAACGCCGCGATGGAAGCGCGAACCATTATTCAATGGGACAAAGACGATATCGAAACCTTGGGGTTACTCAAAGTCGATGTACTCGCACTCGGCATGCTAAGCGCAATTCGCCGTGCTTTTCAGCTTATTAATAAGCAGTATCCGCGTGATGTGAGTATTCCATTTATCACTAAACTTGGTGATGACAAACAAGTGTTCGACATGATTTGCAGGGCCGACACTGTTGGCGTGTTTCAAATTGAATCTCGCGCGCAGATGTCTATGCTTCCCCGCTTAAAACCACGACGTTACTATGACTTGGTGGTGCAAATCGCCATTGTTCGTCCGGGACCTATTCAAGGTGATATGGTGCATCCTTATCTTATTCGGCGTCATGGCAATGAAGTGATCACCTACCCATCTAAAGCGGTAGAAGGCGTGCTTTCTCGCACTATGGGCGTTCCCATATTTCAAGAGCAAGTTATTCAACTTGCCATGGTCGCTGCAGGTTTTAGTGGGGGTGAAGCTGATCAACTGCGTCGTGCCATGGCCAGTTGGAAAAAAGATGGCCGCATTTTTGAATTCAAAGAAAAGCTGATTAAGGGCATGACAGATCGCGGTTATGAAAGCACCTTTGCACATAATTTGTTTGAACAAATTAAAGGGTTTGCAGGGTATGGCTTTCCCGAGTCTCATTCAGCCTCGTTTGCCGTATTAGCCTATGTATCGTGCTGGTTAAAGTTCTATTTTCCTGTGGAGTTTTACGTGGCATTACTTAACAGCTGGCCCATGGGCTTTTACTCGCCCTCACAACTTGTTCAGGACGCTAAACGGCACGGCATTACTGTATTTGCACCTTGTGTAAACCAGTCAGATGTTGAACACACTTTGGTTATCAAAGGGCAAGAAAAACAACTTCAACTAGGATTAACCCTTATAAAAGGGTTAAGCGAAGAAGCCGCGCAAGAACTGGTAAAGTTACGTCCAGCCAAGGGCTATAATAGTATTAATCAAGTTCAACAACTTGGCCTAAAACGCAACGAATTAGAAGCACTTGCCAGTGCTGATGCACTACGCACATTATCAGGCGATCGCTACCAAACACGTTGGCGAATGATGGATACGCAAACCAGCCTGCCCCTTTTTGATGATCAAGAAGCATCAAGCACACTTACTGCACCGCCCTCGGAAGCTGAAAACTTGCTAGAGGACTACGCCGCTACCGGACTTTCAGTAAATAGTCACCCTATTGCACTGCTTAAGCAAAAGCACAAACTGCACGATATCAGTTGGTCAGACACGCTTACCCACAAGAAAAACAAGTCGGTGGTAAAAGTATTAGGTGCCGTAACCGGCAGACAGGCGCCAGGAACCGCAGCTGGCGTTACTTTTCTTACGTTAGAAGATGATAGGGGCAACATTAATGTTGTAGTGTGGCAAGCGACTGCGCGAGCACAACAGCAAACGTTTTTGAAAGCCAAATTACTTCAAGTGAATGGTATAATAGAGTGCTCTAAAGAAGGTGTTATTCACGTTATCGCTGGAAAGCTAATAGATAGAACACCTTGGCTTGAAAACATTACTTTGCCTTCTCGAGACTTTCATTAGTGTTTACACCGTTACAGAGCTGGCATACCTTGTAAGAATAAACGGACGCAACAATCAGTAGGGGCATTGAGGAGTATTTTGACAAATTTCTTGAAGCGATTTATCACACTGCTATTTTGTTACACGCTAGGCACGAATGCACTTGCAGATAAATTTATTGTTGGCGCTCAAAATTTGGACTACTTTCCTCACTACGACTTTAGCTCGGAAATTGATAAAGGCGTAGGATGGGCAATATTGGAAGCTTTTTCTGAAGCTTCAGGGCACGAGTTTATCTATCTCAGTATGCCTATTCGCCGTCTTCAAATGGAGCTCCTAAAAGGAAATGTAGACTTTGTTTATCCCGATAATCAAGGCTGGTACAACAGCATTACATCTTCTAAGCAGAAATATTTTTCCCTACCGCTAACTTATGCATTAACAGGTACCATTGTTTCTACTAACAATGCAGGGAAAGGCATTGATGGGGTAAAACATTTAGCGATGCCGCTGGGCTTTACACCTGTTAACTGGCAGCAACGCATCGACAATGAACAAACTAAAATCACATGGGTAAAAGATTTAAAACAAGGATTTGCTTTACTCTACCAAGGACGTGTGGATGCATTAGACTTAGAATACTTTGTTACACAGTACGCCAGCATCAATGCCTATCCGACAAATGCTTTTACCCTTGATTTAACATTGCCACATAATGAAATTCCATTTTCACTATCTACGCTTTCACAAAGCGCAGTCATACAAGAACTCAATGCATTTATTGCCTCAAACCCTGAATTAATTGATAGTATAAAACGCAAATACGGCATTACACCGTACTCTGAATTATCAAAACAGCTATTAAAGGAACAAGGGTTAAACCATGACGAGGTTTGGAAATAGCAATCGATTCACTGTTGGCTTATTTCTCCTTGTAATTCTTTTAATTACTCCTCCTACAACTCATGCAGATAACTTTGTTGTAGGTACACAAGACATTGCATATCTCCCCTATTACAACTTCCCCTCTACACACGATAAGGGAGTTGGCTGGGCGATCCTAGAAGCATTTGCTAAGGAAAGCGGACATACTTTTGAGTATGTAGTTATGCCCGTCAACAGACTTCAAATTGAATTAAACAAAGGTAATCTTGATTTTGTTTTTCCAGACAACCAGCGCTGGAACAAACATATTGACAGCGTTATGGGAAAAATTTATTCGAATGCGTTGATAGATAGTTTTGCCGTTACGCTTGTTAAAACAGAGAATATAAATCGTCCACTGTCGCACATTAAACGCCTCGCTATACCACAAGGCTTTACACCTGCTAAATGGACGGATTTGATCGCCACTAAACAAGTAAATGTAAACGAAGTAGAAAACGTGTATCAAGGACTTCGATATCTTCAGTCAGATACTGTTGACGCAATGGACGTTGAATACAACGTAGCAAAGCGCTACGAAGAACGGTTTGCGCAACTAGGTCCTTTTACCGCTGATTTGACCTTGCCTCACAATTCTGTAGCGTTTTGCTTGTCATCTTTAAAACATCCAGCGCTAATCGAAGAGTTCAACACCTTTTTGAGTACACATAAAACGCTTATCGAGGAGATAAAGCAGCAATACCATATTGCCAGTACGCAAGACGTGATTGAAGAAAACAAGCGGATACAAAAAATAGATAATGAAGACATATGGCGCTCACAATAGACGCATTTAATCCCTTTTGAGCCGATACGCGCTAGCAGTCTGCTTTTAAATTACGTAGTGTAGATATACTGAGAATCTTAAAAGCGCAACATTATGAAATTGACAATACTCGCAATGGCTACTGGTATTTACCTTTCTCAAGGGGTATATGCGGCGTGTCCGATTACTAAAGATTTTCTCGATAAAGATAACGCCATTCAAAAGCTAACATTAAATGAAAAAATTAGTTGTTTAGCTTCTGAGCTACCAAAAGTAAGGGATGGTATAGCCTTTACAGAGATCAGTAACACGTTACGAAGTGGTGAATTATCAGCACAAGATGTCAGGGGGGGTTACGAGACACTACTAGACGAACTGAGTAAACCTAATAAAGAAGCGTATCACACATCATTTCTCATCTTGGCACTCGCTGAGGTTGCACGCGTTGATAGAGTCACGCCTTTCTTTAGTAAAGTAGAGCGAGAAAAATTAGTCAGCATAGCCATTAAAGCGTTAACCGATGTAGAGAATTACACTGGATTTGATGAGCGCGTTGGGTATATTCATCAAATAGCACACGCCGCTGATTTAGTACTTCAACTATCACTCAACAATGCTATAGATACTGATTCTCTTCAAGCACTGTCTACTGCGATACAGCAAGCTATTAATCCATCATCAACACATTTTTATCATTACGGTGAACCCGACAGATTAGTGCGAGCTACTGTATATCTCATGCTTAGAGAGTCGCTTACGTCAGAGTATTGGAAATTATGGCTTACTGATGCAGCTAAGCCGCCTACAGCTACGTGGCAGGATGCTTATGGTAACAATGAAGGGTTGGCCGCGCTTCACAATACCCAAAGCTTTTTTAACAGGTTATTGCTATGGACAAGCGATGCAAAGAACCCAAAGCTTAAAGCAATAAATGAACAAGCACTTTTGCATTTAAAAGCAATTAAGTGATGCTGCGCAAAGTCATCATACGCAATATCGTGACTTTTGCGCAAGGAAGACGCACAGTACGCTCAGTTGTTGGCTACTTTGTTCATACTTTTGAACATACACAAGAAAAGCCCTTGTCGTTAGACAAGGGCTTTTCGGAATTGGGACCTGGCAGTGTCCTACTCTCACATGGGGAAACCCCACACTACCATCGGCGCTAATACGTTTCACTTCTGAGTTCGGAATGGAGTCAGGT